>JAJPJM010000076.1 GCA_021324235.1 Verrucomicrobiota bacterium | reverse complement strand
GTGTCAGGCAGCAATTAAAATCTCTGTGTCCGTGATTTTCAACTCCACGCCCGCCGCCTTGGCAGCTTCCTGCAGCGCGGCCTGCAACATCATGACCGGATCCTTGCCGACCTGAAGACGGCGCATCAAGCCTTCGCCTTTTTTGGTGCCGACCGTGAGCGTGAGTTTCAAACCCTTGCGTTTGCAACCAACGCGCGTGCCGTCGGGCAGCTTCGTGTTCATCGGCTTGATAAAAGCGTCCGTGTAATGCACGCCAATGCCCGATTTATCGGTGAAACCGGGTGGAAGTTTTTCCCGGGCCGCCGCGTTGATGTCGCAAAGTTTCGTCATATCAGCTTCAAATCATCCCAAAATTATTTCCGCCTGTCCATTCGCCAATTCCCGTTCGCGCCGGGCGAGGGCAAAATGAATCACCTCCAAAACCAGACCCCACTTGTGTTCGCGCCGCGCCAGATCGCAGAAACAACCGGAGGGATTATATTCGCGTTTCCACTGCAACACGTCGCTCAACGGCCGGCCCAGCAGCGGCTTATCCCCGGCGATGTTGCGCATGAGTCCCTCGGCATTGTTCAGGTATTCGCATTGGGACTGGTGTCCGGTGTCGCCGGCCGCCGGTGCACACTGCATTTCGAGAATCCGGCGGCGGTCATCCGTTGAGGCAAGCTTGACGCGATAATCGAATTCCAATGCGCGACCCATGTTCGAGCAGGTCGTGCCTTCGTAACGGAATCGGGCTTCCACCATGCCATCCCGTGAAAATTCCAATTGCAGCCGCTCCTTCGACCATTTCTCCAGTGCCCGCAGATTGATCGCATATTGGACGCCGGCCTTCAAAACGGATGCGTTTTTCCGGTTGCCCCCATTCCCCGGCGCGTTCGGAAGCAAGGCGCGCACGTCTTCGATCTGCGGTGGCGCCTGCCGGTAGAGCGTGCGGCGATATTGGCAGCCGGGCAGCGAACAATTTTCGCACGGAATCAATTTGGCCAGGCTCCGTGCCCGTTCCAAATCGCGCGTGACGCCCAACAGGGTCAGCAGCGATTTTTTGGGCCGGAGCATCCCCGTTTCCATGACCTCCAGGTTGCCTTCGAGATGCCGTGCGCCGTTCCCGTGGAGCAGATTCCACAATTTGATCTGGTCCGAGATGTCCCACCCCGAATAACCCGGACTGTAATGCGGCAGGGCCGCCGCGCCATTTTGGTCGGCCCATCCGCAAATGTGGCCGCTGGCAACCGTCACGAGATGCTCGACGACCGCCGAACCAAACATTTCCATAAAAAAATACTCGTCCGGCTTCGATTCCCGCCACAGTTGGCGCGCGTGTTCCTCGCATTCCCGGCCCGCGCTCACCGCCACCAGCACCGCGCTGTCGGCCCGGGCCGCGATAAACTGATCATGAAGTTGCTTCGAAGAAAACCCGGTTCCCTCAACGGACAATTGTCCATCCGCCAGTTTCAGCGCGTTCACCTGGCGCGCGTAAAACCATGGCCGGCCGTTTTCGGCATACCACCGCCGCGCGGCGTCCGCGAGTTCGCGGGTGCGCCCGCGCATCGAATAATTTTCCGGCAGGCCCAGCAGCCGCTGGTATTCGGATTCCTGCACGTTGACGCGCGGATTTGTTTCAACCAATTCGAGCATGTCAGGAAACGGATTGCAGGGTGTGTGGGGATTCGACCGGGTTGAACTGGCAGCCTTCGACGAAGAAATCAAAGAAATCGGGATGGGCTTCGAGCCGGCAATGGACGGCCTTTTTGACGAGATTTTCCAGCTCCAGCCGTTTCGTACGCGACAGCAACGCCATGCATGCGCCTTCGATGGAAGCATTGCCCACCTGCAGGATTTTTGAACCGCCAAGATTCGGAATCAGCCCGATGCGCTTGGACGATTCAACGTTCAAGTGGCGGCCAAAGCCCCCGGCCAGATAGAAGACATCCAGATCCTCAAAACGGATTCCGTAGTCGTGGAAGATGACCTGCAGGCCGGCGACGTTCGCGCCCTTGGCCTGCGCGAGCTCATTGATGTCGCCTTCGGTGAAATAAACCGGCGAATCACTTTTCAGGTCCAGAACAAATTTGTCCCCGCCATGCTCGAACCGCCCGAGGTTGTTGATGCGACGGGTCCGCAACAACTCGCTCAGCAGGTCCACGAGACCGGAGCCGCAAATGCCTTCCGCCGGGACATCACCAATGACGGTGACACCGACCGACCCATCGTCGGCCAGGGTCACCTTTTCAATGGCGCCCGGCAGACCCGGCATGCCGCAGGAGATTTTTCCACCTTCGAAGGCCGGACCGGCCGGACAGGAGGCCGCGAGAATTTTATTTTTGTTGCCGAGAATCAATTCCGTATTGGTGCCGATGTCCATGACGGCGACGAGACGCTCTTCATTCGCCAGATCCACCGCCAACATGCACGCCGCCGCGTCCGCGCCCACGTGGCCGCTGATGATCGGCAGGCCATAGACGCGCGCCCGGGGATGCAGCGGCAGCAAGAGTTTCCTGGCCGGTTCGCTCAAACTGGTCGTCGTCCGCCTGCCTTCGGCCATTTCCAATTCAGTAATGGAACGATAGGGACTCTGCCCGATGGAATGGACATTCAGCCGGAAAAACAGGTCACGCATGGTTGAGTTTCCCGCCACGACCATCTCGTAAATCGTATTGGGGTCCACCGGAAATTCCTCGATGGCGTGGGTGAGATAACCGGCCAGCGTCCGTTGCAGCAGGTGGCCGCCCTCTTCCGTGTCGTAATGAATCCGCGACATTACGTCCGAACCACCAAATCGTTGTGGATTTTCAAAGGAAGCATCGGCGACCACCTCGCCGGTTTCCAGGTTCAAGAGCCGCAGCACGACGGTGGTGGTGCCCAAATCCATCGCCAGGCCGTGGATGGGCGCGAGCGAACGCGCGATCTCTTCACCGTCCAGCAAAATCCGGTCGCCGTTACGCGTTACTGCCGGGTCGAGCTTCAATGGCTGCGCGCTCGCCGGGAGTTGCAGCGCGTGACGCTCAATCCGCATCTCGCCGCGCCGCATGGTATGGCAGCGGACGACCCCGGCATCCTTGACAATGCAGCAGGAACAGGACAATCGAAACTGGCCCTTCAGATGTTTCTCCGCCGGCAACCGCCCGGAAAGGCAGTCCATCCCCTCGATCACTTCAACCACGCATTCCTTGCATTTGCCATTTTTGCGGCAGGAAGTCGGGACGTTGATGCCGAGCGCGGTGGCGTAATCGAATAACGACAAACCCGGCGTGACTCCGGTCTGCCGGCCGTTAAAATGTAATTCGACACTCATGCGGACACTTTGTGCGTACGATGCAATTTACATCATAGATGCTTTTGGGAACCCGGGCAACGGCGCAGCGCAGGGAAGCCATGTACTATCCTACGGCGCTTTCGTCTTGCAGACCGAATGGGCTCTCCTACCCTTTCACCATGAATTCATTTTGAACCTCGATGAGAACGTCTTTTCTCCTCCCCGGCTTTCTTGCCCTGTCTCTTTCGGTTTGCGCCTTTGTCACCCCATCCCGGGGTGAAACCGGTTATGAAGGCTGGCTTCGTTACGCAGCCCTCGATGATGTTTCGCTCAGGAAAAGTTATGCGGAAGGGTTGCCTGCCGTTATGGTCACCCTGGGCAATTCGGAAGTGGAGCAATCGGCGCAGGCGGAGTTGATCCGCGGAGTGCGCGGCCTGTTGGGCCGAACCGAAAGGATTGAAACCGCGTTACCGGAGGAAAACGCCATTTTACTCGGCAGGGTTGACGAGGTCAAAAAAGTGGTTCCCGCCTTCGACGCGCCGGCGGATTTGAAGGTGGACGGATTTTATCTGAAAACAATTTCGGCCGATGGCCGCCGGATTCTCGTCGTCACCGCCCTCAACGACCGCGGGGTGCTTTACGGCACATTCACGCTATTACGAAAAATGGCCCTGCACGAATCCATTGCCACCCTGGACGAACAGGAAAATCCGTACGCCCCGATCCGGGTCGTCAACCAGTGGGACAATCTGAACGGCACCATCGAGCGCGGTTACGCCGGGGGCTCCATTTTTTGGGCCAACGGCCACATTGTTCCCGACCTGACGCGCGTCGGCGATTACGCACGCCTGCTGGCGTCAGTCGGCATCGATGGCTGTTCCATCAACAACGTCAATGCGGACCCGCACGTGATTGACAGTGACCACATCCCCGAACTCGCCCGGGTCGCGGCTGCGTTCCGGCCCTGGGGCGTGAAATTGTTTGTCGACATCAACTTTGGCAGTCCCAAAAGCCTTGGCGGCCTCGACACCTTCGACCCGCTCGACCCGCGTGTCATTGATTTCTGGAATAAAAAGGTGGATGAAATTTACGCCGCCATCCCTGATTTTGGCGGGTTCATCATGAAAGCCGATTCCGAGGGCGAACTCGGCCCATCCGCCTATGGCCGCACGCACGCCGACGCGGCCAACGTGGTCGCCCGCCCGCTTAAAACGCATGGCGGCATCGTTTTTTACCGCGGCTTTGTTTACAACCATCACGCCGACTGGCGTAATTTGAAGCTCGATCGCGCCAGGGCCGCCTACGACAATTTTCATCATCTCGACGGCCAATTCGACGACAACGCCATCGTTCAAATCAAAAACGGGCCGATTGATTTCCAGGTGCGCGAGCCGGCCTCACCGCTGTTTGGTGGCCTGGAAAAAACCGCCATGGCGCTGGAAGTGCAAATCACCCAGGAATATCTCGGCCAGCAAAGGCATGTGTGCTTTGAAGTACCGATGTGGAAGGAAACGCTCGATTTCGACATGCACGCCCGGGGTACCGGCACGCCGGTCAAGGCGTTGGTGGCCGGGAAGGTCTTTGGCCAGCCGACCGGTGGTTTCGCCGGCGTGGCCAATGTCGGCCTCGACACCAACTGGCTCGCGCATCCACTGGCGATGGCGAACCTTTACGGCTTCGGCCGCCTGGCGTGGAACCCTGATTTGAGCAGCCGGCAAATCGCGGAGGAATGGACAAAGTTGACCTTCAGCGACGACCCGCAGGTCGTTAATACGATCTGCGACCTGCAGTTGAATTCATGGCCCGCTTACGAAAATTACACCGGGCCCTTGGGCGTGGGTGGATTGACGGACATCATCGAAGTGCATTATGGGCCGGGCATCGAATCCGCGGAACGCAATGGCTGGGGCCAATGGATTCGCGCGGATACGAACGGCATTGGCATGGACCGGACGGTGGCCACCGGCACCGGTTACACCGCGGAATACCACCCGCCCGTTTCGGACATGTACGAGTCGCTGGCAACCTGTCCGGATGAACTGCTCCTGTTCTTCCATCATGTGCCCTACAATTACGTCCTGCACTCCGGCAAAACCGTGATTCAGCACGTCTATGACACGCATTACGAAGGTGTGGAGCAGGTGCGAGGATTCGTAAAACAATGGCAGTCGCTGAAGGGTAAGATTGACGAACAACGATACAACGAAACCCTGGCGCGGCTCGAATATCAGGTCGGACACGCGACGGAATGGCGCGATGCCGTCTGCCAGTGGTTCTTCAAAATGTCCGGGATTCCTGATAAATACGGCCGCGTGGATAACGACCCCAATCGCATTGAGGCTGAATCCATGAAACTGGACGGCTACGCGGTTTTTGACGTGAAGCCGTGGGAGACCGCGTCGCAAGGCAAGGCCATTCAGGTCGTCAGCGCCGATAATCGCGGTTCGGCCAGTTTCAACTATGCCGGCAAGCCCGGCTGGTACGATCTCGCCGTCCAATATTACGACCAGACCAATGGCGTGTCGCAGTTTACGCTCCGGGTCGCTGGCCAGCCGGTGGACCATTGGCTGGCGAATGACATGCTGCCTTCGCACAATGTCCAGTCCCTCCCCAACGGCCACACCTCCACGCGGCATACCGCGCGCGGCGTGGCCTTGCGCACCGGCGATGAAATTAGAATCGAAGCGGTTGCCGACGGCGGCGAACGCGCCTGCGTGGATTATCTCGAAATCAGCCCGGCCAGTCCCTAAACCCCCAATTCGCGATGAAACAATCCCTCCCAGAAGCCCTGCAACAACGCCGCCTGGTCTGTGACGGCGCGATGGGCACACAACTCATGCTCGCCGGCCTCGAAAGCGGCGGCTGTGGCGAGCTTTGGAACCTCACGCACCCGGACCGTGTGCTTGGCATTCAACGGCGTTACGCCGATGCGGGCGCGGATTGTCTCATCAGCAACACCTTCGGCGGCAGCCGCATCATGTTGAAGCGGCACGACCATGCCGATGATTTGCGCGCCATCAACCAGGCGGGTGTGCGCATCGCGCGCGAGGCGTTCGGCGGGCGCGAGGGCTTCGTGCTGGGTGACCTTGGTCCGCTGGGCGCGATTCTGGAACCGTACGGCGACATGACGCAGGACGAGGCCCGCGCCGCTTACGAGGAACAGGCCCGGGCCCTGATTGAAGCCGGTGCGGATGCCATCATTATTGAGACGCAAACGTCGCTGGACGAAATCGGGATTGCCATTGACGCCGCCAAAGCCGCCGGCGCTCCATGCATCATTGCCTCACTGGCCTACGATTTATCCGCAGACAAGACGTTTTACGTCACGATGATGGGCGTCCACCCCGCGCAGGCCGCCGAATTTACCGAGGAACGGGGCGCGAATGTCGTGGCCCTGAACTGTGGCACCGGCATGGATATGATCGGCGCCGCAAAAGTTGCGGAAATCTACCGGGAACATTGCGGGTTGCCGGTCATGGTGCAGCCCAATGCCGGTCTGCCGGTGCTGGAGAAGGGAAAGGCGGTTTACAAACAATCTCCCGCGGACATGGCCACCGGAGTGGCGGGCGCGCTGGCGGCCGGCGCCAACATTATCGGTTCCTGTTGCGGCAGCACCCCGGAACACACCCGTGCGATTCATCAAGTCGTCGCCACGTTCAATCAGGGTAAATAATTTCCCGTAGCAAAAGGAGCGGATTCCCTGGGGGGCCGTTTAATCAAAAATCACCGTGCGATTGCCGCACAGAAAAACACGATCCTCCAACACCAGCCGCAACGCGCGGGCGAGCACCATTTGTTCCACGTCGCGCCCCGCCTGCGAAAGGGCGTGCGCCGTGTGAGTATGATCCACCGGGATGACCTGCTGGACGATGATCGGTCCCTCATCCAGTTTCTCGGTGACAAAGTGCGCGGACGCCCCGATCACTTTTACGCCGCGGTCGAACGCCTGCTGATACGGCCGTCCGCCGGTGAACGCGGGCAGGAACGAGTGATGGATGTTCAGGATGCGCATGGGAAACCGGTTCACAAAATCGGCCGTCAAGACGCGCATGTATTTCGCCAGCACCAGGAAATCCGGTTGCAACTGCCCGATGATCTTCAGCAGTTCGGCCTCGTGCGCCGGGCGGGCAAGCGATTCGTGGCTGACGTAATGAAACGGCAGATTAAACCTGGCGACCAGCGGTTCCAACACGGTGTGATTGCCGAGCACGGCCAGCACCTGGGCATTGAGTTCGCCGAACGCGTGACGGACCAGGATATCACTCAGGCAATGATGTTCCCTGGACACCAGCACGACAATGCGCTTGGGTTTCAAATCGGAAAGCCGCACGCTCGCGCCGTCCGGCAATGCCTGGCGAACCTCGGCTTCGAGTTGCGCGGGTGGCGGCGCCCCGTCAAATTCCGTGCGCATGAAGAAACGGGCGGAGCCGCGATCCACGAACTCCTGATTGCCGACCACGTTGACGCCATACTTGAGCAACACCCCGGTAACGGCATGGACCAGGCCGCGCCGGTCGTCGCATTCCACGAGCAGGACTTGCGTACTCACAGAGTGCCTCCGGATTCCTTCCGAAGCAGGTTGGCGCAACATTTTGTCCGCCGTTCAGGATGCCCGTCGCGGTCAAACCGGATTTGAAATGATTTGCGGAAAAGGGTGGTGATCTGCATGCCCTGAAACTTTTAGCTGGTGGCACGCCCGGAAGCAATATCGGCGTGCATGAAAATCGGAGCGAGGCGATCCAGATGGAGAACCGGCCCCGTCCTGCCTTGCGGTTTTACCGGTGCGGTTTCCGATATCTCAAGCGACATCCCGACCGATGTTATCAGGGCGGCGCGTGCAAGCGGAAGTAGCCGGTGTCCCCTGAAATGGGCACGGCCACATTATAGCGTCCATTTTGGAGCATTGGGGTGGCCGGGACCGGCGCCCAAGTGGCCCCGGGACCCAGTGTGGGACTGGATTCCAGAAACCAGTTCGTAGCGGTGGTTCCCCACGTAATATTGAGCGAGTTGCTGGAGGGAAAATCATGCAGAACGTAATCCACCCCCACCGCGTTCGGTCCGGCGGCATAATCTGCCGCCACGTCCGTATCCGACAGCAACCCGCGGTAAATGCGGAATTCGTCGTACAGGCCGATGAAGGGTGGGTCGTCAGAATATTGCGACTTACCCAACCAGTCATTGATATCAACAATTGCTGAAAGCGGAATGGTAGCAATACCGGAAGCTACGGGTCGTCCATTGATGTAAAATTTCATAACCCCGTGAACTGGGCTATAAGTCACACCGACGAATACAGGAACGCTAAGCGGCAGCGAATTTGTCCAGTTTAAAATTGGCGTTTCCCCGAGTTTTCCGTTTTCGCTAATGGTTGTCCGGGCCGGATACGCATACCCCGTACCAGAAGCTGCCTCGGGAGTAAGAAAAAAGTATGTACCATTGTTAGTAGATCCAACGTTGCCGACAGATCCATAGTTGCCGAAGTCAAAAATTCGCTGCCATGTCGATGGGATTCCGTTCCCGCTATAGAGCCACGTCACCCAGGCCTCGATGGAAACTTCGCTCAGGCAGGATATAAGGCCGGGGGGAAGTTCCCCATAATCACTTCGGGTTGTAAGCAGCTGATTTGTTCCGTACACTCCATTTGTCCCTTGAAAAGCATAAGGTTGATAAGTATTGCCAATAATCTGGCCGTCAGCGTCTCCTGCTGAATCGTGGATAATCCAGTCATTCGTTTGCTCGTTGAAACTGTAGCGATGAATCAGGGCCACATCCTGTGGCACGCCCACCGTCACCGCCAATGTGTTGGAAAACCCTCGATAGCTGGCGGTAACATCCGCCACGCCCTGCCCCACCGTTTGCAACCGCTGATCCGGCGCAATCACAATCACATTCGTGTTGTCCGAGGACAGGATCAGGTCCGGTTGGGTGCTGATGTTGACATTGGTGACGTTCGCGAAATCGGCGTTAACTCCGGCTCGAAACAACGCGCCCGGACCGGTAGGTGGTGGTGCAACCAAACGCAAGTCCTGCAATGCGCCGGGGTCCAGTCGCGTCTGGTCCGGTCCCAGGGCATCCGCGACCGCCACGTCCAGCGGTGACATTGCGCCCTGGTACGCCCGGAATTCCAGGATATTGCCCTGAAAATTCGCCGCCGTCGAAGTGGATCCAATACCACCAATGTAGTCATTGGTCGTTGAACCGATTAAAGCTGGCGTGAAGGTGAAATTGGTGTTTTGACCCGCCAAAAGGCCGTTGACGTACAGACTGGCCGTTTGCGAAGCACTGTCCTGTGTCCAAACCAGGTGTACCACGTTGGCAACCGCTGGAATGGGCAAAGCCACGCTATCGGTACGGAGTAAAACGACACCTCCGACGTAATAATTCGACGTGTAGTTTCCCTGTCCGTCCAACGCGTAGGTCATTATCCCATTCGTTCCGCTGAAAGTGTAAAGCTGCGCGGTCGGACTGGTCAGCGCGCCATTGGCAAACCACATCTCGAAACTGATGGAGTCGTAGTTGGTGAACAGGTCATTGGGGAGTTGCACACTGCTGTTGGTGCCATCCAGCACCAAGGCTCCGTTCGTAACATAAGCGTTCCCCAGCAACACTCCGTCGGCACCGCCAACACTGTCACTGGCATCGGCGTTGAAGGAATAACGGTGGGTCAGTGTTGCGGCCACGCCAGTTTGGACCGGCAGGCACAACAGAGGCAGCGCAACCGCCAAAATGAAGATATGGAAACAAAGGCCCGCCCGATTGATTGCGGGAATCTGCTTTGCTTTCATAAAGCTCCAGCATCGGTAGAAACCGTCCGGGGTGACCGACCTGAATTCAGCCAGAAACGGACGACCATGTCAATACCAAAGCATATACCCAGCATAAGGTTGGCTGGAGCCAGAAGGCCCTGCTGGAAGTTCAATCCCGGCGCGGTTTATGGCGTTTCAAGCCGACTTCCTGGGCGATGTCGTCGAATTCCTCCCGGCTGACCTCTTCAAGCTGTTTGCCGCGCGCCTTCAATTTTTCGTTGATCTTGATCGCCTTCTCGGTCATGCGCTCGTGCGTTTCTTCCGTGCCGCCGACCAGCGCAAAGTTGTCACCGGTCGTAATGCGTTTATGGCCGTCGGAATCCAATCCGAGGCCGAGAATCACGGCCTTGCGTTTCTTTTTTTTGGGCGCGTTTGACATGGATTCAGCCTAAAACCGGCAGTCCAAGCGGTCAAGTTCGCGGATTGAATTTGGATTCACGCGCGAGCTGTTCCCATAGTTTTTTCTCCGCGTCGGAAATTTTTGCCGGCACGGTGATCCGGACAACCACCATCAGATCGCCCTGACCGCCATTCCGGTCGGGCAGGCCGCGTCCACGCACGCGAAGCTTCTGGCCGCTTTGGGTCCCGGGCGGAACCTTGATATTCACGCGCCCGTCGAGCGCCGGCACGGAAAGGTTTGTTCCCAGCACCGCCTCCCACGGCGCCAGTTCGGCCTCGTAAATCAGATTGTGATCTTCAACTTCAAAATCGGGATGCCGGGCCAGCCGCACGCGCAGATACAGGTTGCCCGCGGCGCCGCCGCCGCTGCCGGGTTCACCACGACCGGCGATTCGCAGCCGCTGGCCTTCCGTCACACCCGGCGGGATTTTGACCTGGTGCGTCTCGGTTTTGACAGTGCGCCCAACGGTATGGCGCACATTGACGGTGCGCACCGCTCCACGCATGGCCTCCTCGAGCGTGACCATGATGTCGCCCTCGATGTCACGGCCGCGTTCGGCCATTTCCGGCTCTTCCGCGTTTGAAAACCGGCTAAAGCCCCCGCGTCTTCCACCCATCGAACCGAAGATTTGCTCGAAGAAATCACTGAAACCGGTGCCACCAAAGCGGAATTCAAAATCCTCACCGCCCTGCCCCCGGCCGGAAAACGGCTGACCGCCGCCAAAACCTTCCCAGCCGGGCGGCGGACGAAAATCGGCGCCGGATTTCCAGTTCGCGCCAAGTTCGTCGTATTTTTTGCGTTTGGCCGGGTCACTCAGAACCTCGTAGGCTTCGTTGACCTCCTTGAATTTTTCCTCAGCCTTCTTTTTATCCTTGGCCACGTCCGGATGGTATTCCCGCGCAAGCTTGCGAAAGGCCTTTTTGATTTCGGTTTCGCTGGCGCTCCGCGGGACTCCGAGGATTTCGTAATAATCTTTATATTGAACGGGCATAAGCTTCGGCCGCCACCCAGGGCCGCGGTTCGGGTTAGAATTTGCCCGTTATGGAAGAATTGTCAAAAGATTGCCGCGGTGGGGCCCAGGCGGCTAATTGGTCTGTTTGGTGTTGTCCACGCTCAAATAGGTGGTGCCGGCAAAGCCGCCGCTGCGACGCCACACCTTCAGCAGAATTTGATCCCCTTTGGCCTCGGTACATAGTTTGACCGCCTCCCTGGCATTGTTCACCGGCTTTTGATCGACGCCCACAATCACATCACCCTGCTGCAGACCGGCGTCGGCGGAATTCGAGTCCGGCCCGACCTCGGTCACCAGGGCACCCTGAAGATTATCAGGAATTCTCAATTCCTGCCGGGCGTGCGGATCCAGGTCCTGCACCGTGACGCCATCGAGCGTGTCGGGAATTGAACTGGCCGAACCGGCGTTCCGGCGATTTTCATTTTGTCCGGCCAGATCCGGCAGCTCCGCCAGTTTGACATTGAAGGTCTTCGGCTGGCCGCTACGAATCACTTTAATCGTGGCCTCGGTTCCCGGCGAACATTCCGAAACCATCAGCATAAAGCTGGCAACATCGATGACCTTTTTACCGCTGAACTCAACAATCACGTCGCCGGACTGGATGCCCGCCGTCTGCGCCGGTGTTCCGGGCAACACATCGCCCACCAGCACGCCGTTTTGGTCGGCCAGGCCGAATCCTTCCGCCAGGCCCGGCGTGAGGTCCCGCAGGAAAGCGATGCCGAGATAACCGCGGGCGACCTTGCCACCCTGAATCAGGCGGTCCATGACGTGGCGCGCCAGATTGACGGGCACAGCGAAACCGATGCCCTGATTGCCACCGTTATCATTTGGGATAATGCCGGTGTTGATCCCGACCAGCCGGCCTTCCGCATCCACCAGCGCGCCGCCGGAATTGCCGGGATTGATCGCGGCGTCGGTCTGGATGAAATCCTGGTAATTGGGCTGGCTGCCACCGCCTTCTCCCCCGAACCGAAACCCGCTGCGCCCCAGCGCGCTTACAATCCCCATGGTCACGGTCTGCTCCAAACCGAAGGGGTCGCCAATGGCCAGGACGACGTCACCCACTTCCAACTGATCGCTGTCGCCCAACGTGATGGCCGGCAAATCCCGGGCGTCTATTTTCAACACCGCCACGTCCGTCGGCGGATCCGTGCCGACAACCTTGGCGTTGTACTCCTTGTCACCACTGGCAGAAGTGACCTTCACCTTGATCTCGTCCGCGCCGTCCACGACATGATTCGCGGTTAAAATATAGCCGTCCGGTGAAACCACGACTCCCGAACCGAGGCTTTCCTGCCGGCGCGTGCGCGCCGGGTTGCCCTGGGGAAACTGGTCGCCAAAAAACTGGCGGAAGAACGGGTCGTTCATAAACGGATTCCGATAGGGGCGTACATGGACAATCCGGGTGGAATAAATGTACACCACGCAAGGCGCAGCCTGTTTGATGACGGGTGCGAAACTGACGCCGAGCCGGGCATCACGATTGATCGGCGTGGTTTCGACCTTGATGTTCGGTTTCGGCTCCTGCGCCCAGGAAGTCAGGTAAAAAAAAACCACCACCGCCAAAGCTCCCACGATTGCTGCAAAAAACCCGAATACCGGCCGCGAAAATCGACTCATAATGAATTTTAATTGATCCATGGAAACTGACAGCACAGCCGCCCGGACGTTCAAACCCCCTGACCGATAGTATCCGCCGGCCGGCTATTGGGCCGGCTGCGACGATTGTTGGGCCTTTTGCAAATCCTCGGGTTTAATGATTTGAACCTTAGCCCCATTTTTCATATCTTCGGCCGAAGGGACCTTGATGATGTCGCTGGTGATGGGCTGGGGATGTTCAACGGCAATCAAATCAACGGTAAAAATCAAAACGGAACCGGGCCCAATTCTGGGCGGACGGCCATAGGAGCCGTAGGCCAGATCCGAGGGTATGAACAACTGCCATTTGGAACCGACCTTCATGTGAGTCAAGGCCTCGGACCAACCCGGGATGACGCCCCCAACGCGAAATTGTGCCTTGCTCGAACTGTCGAATCTGGTCCCGTCAATCAGCGTGCCATCATAGCTGACGGTTACCGTGTCATTCGCCGTGGGTGATTCCCCGGTTCCGTCCGTGAGCACCTTGTACTGCAACCCATCGGGCAACGTGACGACCCCGGGCTTCTGGCGGTTTTGGGCCAAATAGGCATCACCCGCCAGCTTGTTTGTGGCCGCGACTTCCTCGCGCTGTTTGGCTGCCTGCGCGGCAAGGGTCTGTTGAAATTGAGTCAACGTTTGACCCATTTCCTGCTGGTTCAGCAGTGTGGCGCCGCCAGCCTCGGCGTCTTTCATGCCCCGCAGCACCAGATCATAATTCAAATCGGTGATGTTATTCGCCCTCCAGCGCGTGCCCAGCATCATGCCGATGGCATAGCTGGCGCGCGACTTTTCATCGCTCAGCACATTGGTGTCGGCGGCCAGCAAGGGCGCCGCAACGGTCAAAGAAAAAACAATCGTCAATATCGTGGTTTTCATGGTAAACATGGGTATATTATTGGGAGATCGTTCAAAATTGCAATCTGTTTCATTTTTCAACAACGCCGCGCGCAAATTGTTTCCCCAAGGGACAAATCCTGCTATAGTTGGTCGAACTTTTACAAATAATGATGCACCATTCCATCCATGACAACCCCTTTCGGGGTTTGGGCGTGAAAATTTTCGCGATGCTCGCGCTGGGGATTTTTCTCCGCTCCAACTGCGCCGCGCTGGCCGCCGGCAACACCAACGCCTCCCCGCAACTGACGCCCGGTCCCAGCGACGGCCGCATCGCTTATGTCACGGCCCGTCTGCTGGAGGAATACCATTATTCACAGCACCCGTTGGATGAGGCGGTGTCGGAGAAATTTTTCGACGGTTATCTGGACTCGCTGGACCCCCAACACCTCTATTTTTTAAAATCGGACATTGCGGAATTTGCGCATTATCGGACGAACCTCGACACGCTCACCATCAACAACCGTGGGATTGCCGATCTGACGCCGGCCTACCAGATTTACGAACGCTTTTTGGAACGCTTGAACCAACGGGTGGCCTACGAAGATAAACTGTTGAAGCACGACCGGTTCTCCCTGACCACTCATCAGAATGTCCTGTTGGACCGGCACGAGTCGCCTTATCCCAAAAACCTGTCGGAGGCGCGGCAACTCTGGCAGCAACGGCTGGTTTATGATTATCTCCAGGAAGTCCTTGGCCGCCGGATTTCGCCAACCAATAGCGGCGTGATTTTGCCCCTGCCCAAATCCGCCCCCCAGGAAATAGCCGACAAGCTCACGCGCCATTATCACTGGCTGTTGCGCGTGTTTGCCAATTGGGACAGCAGCGACGTCCTGCAGGCGTATCTGAACGCGCTCACCCACGCCTATGATCCGCACACGGATTACCTCAACACGAGCCATGCCCAGGATTTTTCCATCAACATGAGCCTCGCGCTTTTCGGCATCGGCGCGGAACTCCGTTCGGAGGATGGCTACTGCACCATTATTTCATTGGTCCCCGGCGGCCCGGCCGCCAAAGGCAAACAACTTAAACCCAAGGACCGCATCGTCGCCGTGGCCCAGGGCAAACAATCACCCGTGGACGTGGTGGACATGGACCTTTCCAAAATTGTCCAAATGATTCGCGGCCCGAAAGGCACCGAAGTGCGGTTGACCGTGATCCCATCCGACGATCCCAATTCACGGCACGTGGTGACCCTGATTCGCGATGAAATCAAGCTGGAGGACCAGGAGGCCAAGGCCGAGCTGGTTGAGATGCCCGACGGGCATGGTGGCACCAATCGCCTGGGGATCATTGACCTGCCGTCGTTTTATGCAACGGTCGATCTGCCGGGCGATAACGGCGATTTGGGCGAAAAGAGCACCACCGCCGATGTCCGGCGCCTGATCCAAAAGCTCGAACGGGAACACGTTGCCGGTATCGTTCTCGACTTGCGAAACAATGGTGGCGGCTCACTGGAAGAAGCCGTCAATTTTACCGGCCTGTTCGTTACGAACGGCCCGGTCGTGCTGGTCCGCTCACCGGAGGGCCGGGTCACGGTGGACCAGGACTCATCCACCTATGCGCTTTATCGCGGCCCCCTGGTCGTGCTCGTCAATCGTTTCAGCGCCTCGGCGACGGAAATCGTGGCGGGTGCCTTGCAGGATTACGGTCGCGCGTTGATTGTAGGCGACACCTCCACCTACGGCAAAGGCACGGTACAAAACTTGAATCCGTTGCGACCGTTCATCTGGTCGGCGAATGAATCAGCCTCCAACGACCCGGGCACCGTCAAAATCACCATCCGCAAATTCTACCGCATCAGCGGCGCTTCCACCCAGTTAAAGGGCGTGGTGCCTGATATCGTGCTGCCGGACCGGCTTGATGCCATGACCGATATTGGTGAAAGTTCGCTTCCCAACGCCATGCCTTGGGACACCATTCCCAAGGCGGATTACAATCCGGTAAACCTGGTGGAACCGTACGTATCGGAATTGCGCAGGCTTTCCGATGCGCGCGTGGCCACGAACCAGGATTTTATCTACATCCGCCAGGACATTGATGAATTTAAAAAATTGCAGGCGGATAAAACCGCCTCGCTCAACGAAGACGAAGAGCTCAAGCAGGCGGAACACAATGCACTCCGCCAGAAGGCACGCGACGCCGAACACGCCAAACGCGGGATGCCCGACGAAAAAATCTATGAAATCACGGTTGAGAATGCCGGCAAACCGGGCATGCCGCCAATGCTTTGGCCTACAAACATGGTGGACGCGGCAACGAACACCGGGGCGGGCTCACCCTCAGCGGCTGGTTTAACAAAAGCCGCCAGCGCCGCCAGCATCACTGCCACCGCCGCCAGCACCAATGCACCGCCGACCGATCCCTGGCTCGAGGAAACGGAACACATCCTTCAGAATTACGTTTCGCTATGGGACAAGGACCATCCGGCGACGACGAACCAGTAGCGGGAACAATTTGCGCGCGGCTGGATGCGCCCGCCCCTTGCATTTTACAGAAGGCGCAACTGTGCTACCTTCTGCCCCAGTGCGAAGCGACATGAAATCAATGGTTTGCCTTTTATCGTCCATTGCCGCGCTTAATTTTGCCGCACTCGCCGGTTCCACCACCAACGTCATGAACACGACTGAAACGAACAAAATCGAAATCGCCGACCTGGGCGGCGGTTGCTTCTGGTGCATGGAAGCCGTCTTTGAACGGCTTCCGGGCGTCATCTCTGTCACCAGCGGTTATGCCGGCGGTCATACGCCCGATCCCACTTACGAGCAGGTTTGCACCGAGGCCACCGGCCACGCCGAGGTGACCGAGATTG
>JAJPJM010000072.1 GCA_021324235.1 Verrucomicrobiota bacterium | reverse complement strand
ATTCGGAATTCGTTTTGTAAAATCCAATCCGCCGCGCCTTGCAAATCGTCCACGACAACCGCGCGCGAAATTTTGTCCGGCGATTCGCGTTCCAGTTCCGCGCCGTAACCCGTGCGCACGAGGATGCTCTTTTTCACGCCGGCGTTCCAGCCGCATTCCAAATCACTCAGCTTGTCGCCCACCATGAAGCTGTCCGCCAGGTCCAGGCCGAATTCGTCGCGCGCATCGAACAGAAATTGAGGCGACGGTTTGCGGCCGTGGCTCGGTTCATCGGGTTTTTCCGGGGCGATGTAAATTTTCTCGAAGTGCACGCCGCCACGTGCCAGTTCGCGGCCAAGATGCTGGTTGACACGCTCCACGTCGGCAAGCGTGAAGTAACCGCGGCCGACGCCGGACTGGTTCGAAACGATGAACAGCTTGAAGCCCGCGTCACCCAGCCGTTTCAAGCCAGCGGGCGTGGCCGGAAAAATGTTCACGTCCTCCGGCCGGCTCAGATAATTTTTTTCCGCGATGAGCGTTCCATCGCGGTCGAGAAAAACGGCCCGGTTCATTCCGGCAAATTGTGGTTGGAATATGGCAAGAATGGAATTGAATTTTTTGCCGGCCCCAAGCACCCTGTATTGGTTTCCGTTTTTAAGTCAATTTTAATCAACCATCACAACATTCACATGAGCAGAGGCAGATTGGGTATTCTGGTCGGTGGCGGCCCGGCGCCGGGCATCAACGGCGTCATTGCGGCGGCCACCATTGAAGGCATCAACCAGGGCTTTGAAGTCATCGGTTTTTACGACGGCTTCAAATGGCTGGCGGCGGGCGAGGCCCAGCATTGCCGGCCGCTGACGATCCGCGACGTGAGCGGGATTCATCTCCGCGGCGGTTCGATTCTCGGCACCTCGCGCACCAACCCGACCAAGTCCGAAACCAGCATGCAGAACGTGTTCAAGGTGTTTGAACAACTCGGCATCACGACGCTGGTGACGATTGGCGGGGATGACACGGCGTTTTCCGCCAGCCAGGTGGCCAAGCGCAGCAACGGCAAAATCCATGTCGCGCACGTGCCCAAGACGATTGACAACGACCTGCCATTGCCCGGTTCAACGCCCACCTTCGGTTTTGAAACGGCGCGGCATTATGGCGTGCAACTCGTCCGCAATTTAATGGAAGACGCGCGTACCACCTCGCGCTGGTATATCATCATCAGCATGGGCCGGGCGGCGGGGCATCTGGCGCTCGGCATCGGCAAGGCGTCGGCCGCGACGCTGTCCATCATTTCCGAGGAATTCCACGGCCGCCAGGTGACGGTGGACGAAGTGTGCGACATCATCATTGGTTCCATCATCAAACGCCAGGCGGATGGTTCGGAAAACGGCATTGTCATCCTCGCCGAAGGTCTGATCGAGGCCATGGGCGAGCAGGGCCTGATCAAGGCGCTGCCCGACGGCCAGTTGGAACGCTTCGGGAAGGTCCTGCGCGATGATCACGGTCACCTGCGGCTGGGGGAGATTGAATTTGGCCGCCTGATGAAGGAGTTGTTGAATCAGCGTCTGGAAAAACTCGGCATCAAAATGACCTTCATTGACAAGGACCTCGGCTACGAGTTGCGCTGCGCCGACCCGATTCCGTTCGATGCCGAATACACGCGCGACCTCGGCTACGCCGCGGTAAAATTTTTGCTGTCGCCCGAGGCCGGTAAATACGGCGCCATCATCAGTTTTGTGGACGGCAAGATGAATCCGCTGCCGTTCGAAAAGATGCTCGATCCGAAGACCGGCCGGATGCAAAACCGGAAGGTCAACGTGGACGGCGAGGCCTTTGAATGCGCCTGCGCCTACATGATCCGGCTCGAACGCGAGGATTTCGAGAACGCCAAGCAACTGGCCAAATGCGCCGCCGTCGTTAAAATGACGCCGGAACAATTCAAGGCGCGTTTTGGTTATCTGGCCGGTTTGAAATAAAATGATCTGAATCCTTTGCGGCGGCGGGAATTTTTCCGCCGCCGTTTTTGTCTTGATGGAACAAGTTCATTTTTCCCGCCTCTTATATCATTAAAGTGGCGCGCGACGGGAATGCGCGTTAGCCTTCCTCATGTTTGTCACTGGACTCGGCACGGCCGCACCGGCGCAGCGTTATGCGCAACGCGATTGTTGGGATGTCCTCCGACAGGCCGAACCGTTCGCGCAGCTCGCGCCGCGCTCGCGGGCCATCCTCAAAAAAGTGCTCTGCGGCGACAACGGCATTGCCACGCGCCATCTGGCGCTCAATCCCCTGACCGAGGTGTTCAATCTCACCCCCGATGTGCTGCAGGCGCGTTTCACCCAACACGCGCCCGTGCTGGCCGCGGAAGCCGCGCAACGCGCGCTGCAGGACGCTGGTTGTGCTCCCGCCGAAATTGATGCCGTGCTCATCAGCACCTGCACCGGCTATTTGTGCCCCGGGTTGACGAGTTATGTGAGTGAACGGCTCGGTCTGCGCGCGGATGTCTTCACGCTGGATCTGGTCGGGCAGGGCTGCGGTGCGGCGCTGCCCAATCTGCGCACGGCCGAGGCCCTGCTGGCCGCCAAACGCGCCCGAAAGGTTTTGTCCGTCTGCGTCGAGGTCTGCAGCGCGGCATTTTATCTCGACGATGACCCGGGTGTGCTCATCAGCGCCTGCCTGTTTGGCGACGGTGCGGGCGCGGCGGTGCTGACGCGGAAACCGCGGTCGAACCGCCGGCGCGTCGAGTGGAAATTCGGTTCGTCCTGTCTCGCGCCGGATAAACGCGACACGCTGCGGTTCGGCCACAAGAACGGGATGCTGCGGAACATGTTGTCGTTGCAGGTGCCGCAAATTGCCGGCGGCGAGGCCGCCAAACTTTTGACCGAATCACTGGCTGCCGCCGGGGTGAAACGCGAGCGCGTGGCCGGCTGGGTCCTGCACACCGGTGGACGTGACGTGTTGCTCGCGTTGCGGGACAGGCTGGAACTGGCCGAAGCTGATGTGCGCCACAGCGCCGCCGTGCTCCGCGAGTACGGCAATATCAGCAGCCCGACCGTCTTTTTTGTGCTCGAGCGCGCGTTGCATGATGCCGTGCCGGATGGGTTGTGGTGGATGTCGTCGTTTGGCGCGGGTTTCAGTTGCCATGGCGCATTGCTGGAAGTCGGCTAATCGTTCTTGTCCTCCGGCTCGCCCTTGCCATCGAAATGAATCGTCTCATCCAGCCTGAATTACTTGATGCATTGCCACCGGACGACCCGCGCGCCCGGTGGTCCCGCCGCGACTTGCGCCGTGTCAATGCCTGGATGCGCAACCACTCCATCATGGCCCGGGCGTTGCAAGCCGCTGTGAACGGCCCGGCGCCAAAACAAATCATCGATCTCGGCGCGGGCGACGGCCATTTTCTTTTGCGCGTTGCCAAAAAAATCTCTCCCCGCTGGCCGGGCGTGAGGGTGACCCTGCTCGACCACCAGAAGATTGTTGGTTTGCCGACGCTGTCATCGTTCGCGACGCTTGGTTGGCGGGCGGAGGCAATGGCGGCGGACGTTTTCCAGTGGCTGCCCACGGTTGAGGAAATGGACGTCGTCGTCACTAATTTGTTTCTCCATCATTTTGAAGACGCGCAACTGGTGGAATTGTTTCGGGCCCTGGCCGGGCGCGCACGCCTGTTCGTGGCGATTGAACCGCGCCGCGCGGCCTGGCCGTTGTTCTGTTGCCGGCTGCTCTGGGCGATTGGCTGCAATGCCGTGACCCGGCATGACGCGGCCGTGAGCGTGCGCGCGGGATTTTCCGGCAGCGAACTTTCGGCGTTGTGGCCGGTGGACAAGGACTGGCAATTGACCGAGCGCCGGACCGGATTTTTCAGTCATTTATTCGTCGCCCGCCGGACGGGTTGAAAACATGGCCGCGAAACCCATCACGATTGTGGGCGGTGGACTGGCCGGGCTGACGCTCGGCATCGGTCTCCGCCAGCATGGTGTGCCGGTGACCGTGTGGGAAGCCGGGCATTACCCGCGCCATCGGGTTTGCGGTGAATTTATCAGCGGGCGCGGCCAGGAAACACTTTCACGACTCGGCCTGCGCGAATTGCTCGAGCGCGCGGGCGCCGTGAATGCCGCCACCGCCGCGTTCTTTTCGGCAACCCAATCCGCCCCGCCGCGATCCCTGCCGGCGCGCGCCCTTTGCCTTTCGCGTTTTACAATGGACCACGCGCTCGCCGCTGAATTCCGCCGGCTCGGCGGTGAATTGCAGGAAGACCAGCGCCGGCGCGATGAAGATTTCGGCGAAGGCATTGTCCACGCCACGGGGCGACGCGCGCAAACGGCGGAAAACGGTTCGCGCTGGTTCGGCTTGAAAGCGCACGCGCACAAGGTGGCCCTGGTCGCCGACCTGGAAATGCACGTCTCGCCGCGGGGTTATGTCGGCCTGTGCCGGGTGGATGGCGGGGCGGTGAATGTTTGCGGATTGTTCCGGCGGCGGGCGGGCGAGGGACAGACGCCGCAAAACTGGCGCGAATGGCTGTGCGGCCCGGGCGGGTCGCCGTTGAACCGACGGCTGGCGGCGGCGGAATTCGACGAAAACTCGTTTTGTGCGGTGGCCGGAATTTCGTTGCGACCGCAACGCGCCGCCGCCCGCGCCGAATGTTGTGTCGGCGACGCCATCACCATGATTCCGCCTGTGACGGGCAACGGGATGTCCATGGCCTTCGAATCGGCCGGGCTGGCCGTCGAGCCACTGGCTGCATGGAACCGTGGCCAGCTTTCGTGGGACGAAGCCCGGCAACAAATTGCCCGTGGCTGCGACAACGCCTTCACCCGGCGGCTGGCGTGGGCCAAATGGCTGCAACGTATGATGCTCACGCCATCGTTCCAAAATGTCCTCGTCCGGTTCGTTGCACGCAGCGAATGGTTCTGGCGGACGGCCTTTGAACGGACCCGCTGATTTTTGTAGCGGCGGTCCATGGCCGCCGGATAGTTTACAAACGCGCCGCTCATGGAGTGCCGCTACAAAAATGAAACCGCTTGTGGATTGCCGGCTGTATGCGTTTGTGGACACGGCTTACCTGCGTGGCCGTGCGCCGGAAGTCGTGGCGCAACAACTCTGTGACGGTGGCGCGGATTTGATCCAGCTCCGCGCCAAAAAATCGTCGCCGGACGAAATCCGCCGCATGGCGGAAGTGATTTTGCCCATTACGAAACGCGCCCGGGTCGGCCTGGTCATCAACGACCAGCTGGAAATCGCACGTGAAACCGGCGCGGAACTTTGTCATCTGGGCCAGGAAGATTTTTTTGACGCTGGACACAAACACGTTTCCGAATTCAAAATTCAAAATTCAAAATTCAAAATTGGTTTGTCCAGTCACGCACCGGAGCAGGCCAAACGCGCCCTGGCGGCGGGCGCGGATTACCTCGCCATCGGACCGGTTTATGCAACCGGCACAAAACCGACCGCCAAACCCGTGACGCTGGAATATGTCCGCTGGGCGGCAACGAATATAAATGTTCCATGGTTCGCCATCGGCGGCATCAACCTGGAAAATCTCGGCGACGTGCTGGCGGCGGGTGCGCAACGCGTTTGCGTCGTGTCAGCGATTCTCAACGCGCCCGACGTGGCCAAAGCGTGTGCGGAGTTTCAGCGGCGGCTGGAATGATTTTATTACGGGCTGGTTTGTGGATTACTGTGCTGCTGCACCAGCCAGTGCATGGCCGCGACTTCGCCGTAGATTCTGATTCTTTCCTGGAAACTGACCATTTCGGCGTCCGTCAGGCCGGGTTGAATGGCTTGAACACGCCGGTCCAGCTGGCTCAAGGCGGCCTTTTGTTGCTTGAGTTCCTCCAGCTTCTGGGCCGGAGTTTCGCCGTCCAGGAAGTCGTAGCTCGTGTTGGGATTCAGTTGCTGAAACATCATGGTTTCAACAGCGATTCCGAGCAATTGGTTGATAATGTATTTCCCGCCGGCGCCCTCGTTGAGTTGACCGCCTAGAACCATCCCCAATTGGGCAAGATTTTCAGCGGAATTATTATCGCCGACATTCAGTTCCTGTTTTTGCAAATCAGCCATTTGGGAAGCCAGTTGCTTGAGGGTTGCCAGCGGCATGTCCCCCATCGAACCGGCGAGTGCCGTCTCGGTTGAGTCCAATGGTGATTTTCCCAAAAACTGGCCCAATTCCTCCGCGTCCAACTGGGATTCCAGGGTGTAATTTTCAAACTGCAGCTTGCCGGTGGCAGCCACCAGATCGTTGACCGCCGCGTCGGACTGGCCGCTTTGGAAATAGGTTTGGGCGGACAGGTAGTTGGCCAGCGAGTTGCTGGGGGACGACGCCTTGAACAGGTCCAGCCATTTGCGGCGGTCTTCCGGAAACACATTGCGCGACAGAACCGCCAGTTCGACCTGCGGATTGTCGGGAAAATTGCCGGCCGCCTCCTTCAAATAATTGGTGTCGTTCAGGACATGAAACGCGGCGAGCAGGCTGTCGGCGGAGCGGTGGTGCCGCGCCAGCCATTCCTCAACTTTCTGGTGCAGGCTTTTGGGGGAACCGACGGCGTTGGCGACGGTCTTCGACGGCGGAGCAATCAGGATATTGGTTTTGCGATAGGAGAAATCCCCCTGGGGTTCCAGGATGATGCGCGTGATCCTGGCTTCCTTTTGCGCGTTTAGATTGTAGAAATGGACGATGGTCCAGAGAATGACAACCAGCAAGGTCAACGCCAGAAGCCACTTCCTGAGCGACGCGCTTTGCATGGGGCCATGATAACCAATTTGCCGGCCGCCGTCACACCTTTTTTAAAACGCGGCCGGCGAAAAACCTCCGGTGCTGGGGTGCCACCTTTCAGGATTTCCCGGCCACTGTTTATAACTTGAACTTGAAAAAACATTCGCGCCGATTATAGTCAATAAGTCGTGCAAGAATCAGAGGCCGTTTCCCAAAGTCGTGCTTCGCGCCAAAGGCGCGTATTGGTTTCTTTTGGGCTGGTTTCCGTTCTTTGCTTGCTGGCAATCACCCGGGTTTCCGCCGGGAATTATTACCCCGGCACCTCGCCGGCGACCGTACCCTGGCCGGGCGGCATTGTGCCTTATGAATTCACCAACGTGCTGAGCAGCACCCAGCAGGTGACGTATCTCGACGGTCTGCGCGAATGGGAGCTGGCGGCGAACGTCAGGTTCGTCCCGCACACCAATCAAACGCACTGGATTCTTTTTGCCTATAATACCAATGGCTTTGACAACGTCTCCGCCAGCACCAATCCCCAGGTGGTCTCCGTTGCGAGCCTGAGCCGGGCGCAGGTCTGCCACGAGATGGGCCACTCGTTCGGCTTTACGCATGAAAACATCCGGCCGGACGCGACCAATTACATTGCCGTCCTGACGAACAACATCACCAACGAAGTCACCAACATTTATTGGTTCACCGTTGATCCCACCACCGTTACCAACGGTCCTTATGATTTTGAATCGGTCATGCATCTCGGCTGGGATTTTGATTCGATCAATCCCGGCGGGCTGGCCACGCAGCAGCCCCGGCCGCCTTATTTTCCACGTTACCAGTTTCGCCTGGGTAATTACTGCCTCAGCCCCGGCGACCGCGCGGCGTTGGCGTATCTTTACGGTTCGCCCACCGCACCGCTCACCAACGTGGTCACCACCACGGCGGATGTCGGTCCGGGCAGTTTGCGGGCGGCGATTTATTACGCGACGGATCATCCCGGCACGACCATCCGGTTCAACATCGCCACCAACGACCCCGGCTACAGCAATGGTGTTTTCAATATTCATCTCACGGGCCTGCTGCCACCGCTGGTGGCGAACGGCACGGTCATGGATGGCTCCACGCAGCCGGGCTTTGCGGGTAAACCACTCATTTTCGTGGACGGTTCGCAGATGATTCCCGAAGCCTACGCGCCCGGTTCGGCCACCGGCCTGTTGATTTACTCGGCGAATAACCAGATCAAAAACATTGCGTTCTCCGGCTTCAACTGGAACGGCCTGACGCTGCTGTACGCGGACGCGACGAATAACACCATTGCCGGCTGCTGGTTTGGGCTCGACCCCACCGGCACCAACGCCGCGCCCAACGCTTATCAGGGCATCCTCATCGCCAGCGGCGCGAGTGGAAACATCATCGGCGGTACGAATGCCGCCGCGCGCAATGTCCTCTCCGGCAATTCGCAATACGGCATCTTCATCACCGACTCGAACACAACCGGCAACGTCGTTCTCGGCAATGACATTGGCACCGATTTCTCCGGTTCCAATGCGCTCCCGAACGGGTTGAGCGGCGTGTTCCTCGGTGGCGGCACCAGCGGCAACATCATTGGCAGCATCAATCCGGCAGGTCGAAACGTTATTTCCGGCAACCTGCAATACGGCGTTTACCTGACCAACACGACCGGCAATGTCATTCTGGGAGATTACCTTGGTGTAAATGCCAGTGGCGAAACCGCGCTCGGCAATGGGTTGAGCGGCATCGCCCTCTTTGGCGGCACGCAAAACATCATCGGCGGCACTGTCCCCGGTGCGGGCAATGTCCTTTCCGGCAATGGCGAATACGGCATCGACATTGCCAACCCGGTGGTCACCGGGAATTCGGTCCAGGGCAACCTGGTTGGTCTGGATGCCGCCGGCACTAATGGCATCGGCAATGGCACCGGCTATGGCGGCGTGCTGCTGGAAGCGGGCGCGACGAACAATACCATCGGCGGAACGGTTGCCGGCGCGCGCAACGTCATTTCCGGCAACAACCTCGCCGGAGTTTTCTTTAATGGTGCCACGACGAGCGGCAATCTTATCGAGGGAAATTACATCGGCACTGACATTACCGGCACCAATGCCGTGCCCAATACCCTTGCCGGGGTCTATCTGCCGTTCGGCACGCCTGGAAATATCATTGGCGGAACGGTCGCCGGCGCGCGCAACGTCATTTCGGGCAACTACTATGGCGTTTATCTGGCCAATCCGGCCACCAGTGGCAACGTGATTGAGGGAAATTACATCGGCATCAGCCCGGACGGAAAGAAGGTTGTCGGCAGCGGGTTTGCGGGCGTCATCATCTTTGCCGGCGCGACCAACAACACCGTCGGCGGCGCGGTGGCGGGAGCGGGCAATATCATTTCCGGCTTCTTCGGCTATGGCATCTATATTGACAACGTCGGCACCAGCGGCAATTGGATTGAAGGCAACGACATCGGAACGGATGGCACCGGCACCAATGCGTTACCGAATTCCACCGGCCTGATCATCTTTGGCGGCGCCACCAACAATGTCATCGGCCTCAAACCCGACGGCTCCGGCCGCGGCAACCAGATTGCTTTCAATGATAACGACGGCGTTCAGGTCAGTGATACCAATACGGCGGGAATTGCCATCCGCGGCAACTCCATCTTTAGCAACGGCGGCCCGGGCATCGATCTGGTGAACAACGCCAATAACCTCCAGAATTCCCCCGTCATCACCAATGCCTTTGGTTACGCCACCGGTACGGTCGTTTCCGGCACCTTGAGCAGTCTGGCCAACGGCACTTTTCTCATTGATGTCTATCGTAACACCGCCAACGACCCCGGCGCAGGCGAGTTCTACGTCGGCACCGTCAGCATGACCACCGATGGCTCCGGCCACGGCACATTTGTGCTGACCGCCGCCGGCAATCAGGCCGGGCAATATTTTACCGCCACCGCCACATCCGCCGGCGATGATACGAGCGAATTCAGCGCCGACTTGATCGCCGTCAACGGGCCGGCGGCACAGTTCATCGGTCCGTTTCAATCCGGTGCCGGCGGTTTCAACTTCTCCCTGGCCCTGCAGACCAATTTCAGTTATCGCATCCAGGCTGCCACCAACCTGGCGCCTCCGGTGGTATGGACCGACCTGACCAATTTCACCGCCACCAGTCCGCCCTTCTCATTTGCCGATCACTCGGCCATCAATTACCGCGCGCGCTTCTACCGCGTCGTATCACCTTGACCCGCCGCCGGATTTTTCCAACAGTTGCCAGCGGCTGATAATTGGGACAGAATCAGGGAATGAAAAAAAGCGCGTTTGCCATCTTCATTTCCCTTGGTTTGCTCCTGCCGGCACTGGCGGCGCCGGATGACAAAACCGTTTTCAATGTTCGCAGCTACGGCGCGATCGGTGACGGTACCAACCTGGACAGTCCGGCGATCAATCAGGCGATTCTGGCGGCGTCCGCCGCCGGCGGCGGCACGGTATTGGTTCCCGCGGGCACGTATCTGTGCGGCAGCATCCATCTGACGAATAATATTCATTTATACCTGGACGCCGGCGCGGTCGTGTTGGGCGCGCCGCAGGCGATGAACGCGTACGACCCGACGGAAGCCTGGAAGGGTCAGGCCTACCAGGATGGCGGACACACGTATTTTCACAACAGCCTCATCTGGGGCGAGAATCTCACCAATGTTTCCATCACCGGCACCGGCATGATCAATGGCGGCGGGCTGGTGCGCGACGACAAATTGCTCGACCAGATGTGCGGGTTTTCGAGCTGGAATCCGACCAACCGCACCCCATCGCTGGAAATAAACCCTCCGCCATCGCGACTGGGCAACAAGGCCATCGCGCTCAAGTTATGCCGCAACGTGCTGTTGCGTGACATCACGATTTTTCATGGCGGCCATTTTGCCGTGCTGGTCACCGGCTGCGACAACCTGACGGTGGACAATGTGACGATGGACACGGACCGTGACGGTATTGACCTCGACTGCTGCCGCAACTCAACCGTCTCCAACTGCCGGATCAATTCGCCCAACGACGACGGTTTGTGCCCGAAGAGCAGTTTTGCACTCGGCCGGAACGTCATCACGGAAAACCTGACCATTGTGAACTGCCAGGTGTCGGGCTTTCAGGAGGGCACGTTGTTGGACGGCACGATGAAACCGGGACGCGGCACGGGCCGGATCAAACTTGGCACCGAGGCCAACGGCGGCTTTCGCAACATTACGATTGCCAACTGCACTTTTCGTGATTGCCGGGGCCTCGCGCTGGAGGAGGTGGACGGGGGCATCATGGAAAACATTTCCATCAACAATATTACGATGATGGACGTGGTCGGTTACCCCATTTACATCACCACCGGCCGGCGTAATCGCGGTCCGGAGGTGACCGCGCCCAGTCGGGCCGCGAATATTTTCATTTCCAACGTTGTCGCGACCGGCATCGATCCGATGAGCGGCATCCAGCTGACCGGCATGCCCAAGCAACCGTTGGAGAATATCCGGCTGGAAAATATTCATCTGATTTTCAAGGGCGGCGGCACCAAGACGGACGCGCTGCTCCTGCCCCGGGAACTGGACACGGACTATCCGGAACCGTCCAGGCTCGGAATCATGCCCGCCTACGGGCTGTATGCGCGGCATGTCCACGGACTGGAACTGGCGAACGTCAGTGTGAGCTTCGAACAGTTTGATTCGCGTCCGGCGATGGACTGTCTGGATGTCGATGGCCTGGAGATTGACAATTTCAAGGCCCTGCTCCTGCGCGGCGTGCCGGCGGCCAAATTCGTCTCGGTCGATAATGTGGTGATTCGGAATTCGCCGGTCCTCGATGGTATCGTAGACCAAATGACGCAATAAAAAGCCGGCGCAAACGGATTGCGCCAGCTTTGGAAGAAGCGGTGGTGAAAGTGGCCGGGGTTTGCGTCAACGGATGGACAGGGCGACGTCAATTTGATTGATGGCCTCGGTGATGTGCTTGCTGATGCGCGGTTGATCTTTGACTTCGGCCGCGCCGAGCACGGTTTCAAGCATTCCGCGGGCTTCACGCAATTTATCGTCCGAGAGCACCTGCTTTTGCCTGTCTTTGGCGTCGCCGGCCAGATCCATGCCCAGCAACTTTCCGGCAGCCTCGATCTGGTGCATGGCCTTCACCCGATGGCCTTTATAATCGTGATCGCCGGTGGCCAGGATGAGATAAGCGCCGGTCAGCGCCCGGGCTTCCGAAAAATCGACGGCCTGCGCGAGGGGGAATTGATTTTGACCGGCGTCACCCAACGTTTGCAGCGGGGTCGGCGTGGCGGCGCGCAGGTTGATGCCGCAGGCCAGAACCGCGGCCAAAACGACGGATTTCGTGGTGGTTTTCAGATAGTTGGTATTCATATTGCCGTAATTGACGGAACCGGAGTCTGGAAAGTTACATGCCGGTATCAATGACGAAATCCGGCGCTGGCTGTTTTTTGCAGGGGCGCCGGCGTGCGATCGCTTCATTCCGGCTCTAGGATTTTCGGATTGTCCATCCCAGCAGCAGGATGCCGATGGCGGCCATCCAGCTCCCGGCCACGCGAACAACAATGCGTCGCCAGCCTTCGACATTTACCGCCAGACCCGCCCCGAGTGCCAGGATGACGAAGGCCACCACGGACGCACCCAGCAGGGCGAGCGGTGCTCCGTCAACCGCACCGGGCGGGACTCCATTGAGATATCCCTGCAGGAATCCCAGCACGACGGCGACAGCGACCACGATCTTTCGGCCCGCCTTCAAGTCGGCAGCCACCAGTCCGCCAACCACCAAAAGTGCCACTCCCGGGATCAGCAACGGAAGTGGCAGATGAATAAGATGCCCCGTGCCGCCGCCCGCGAACCATGCGCAGGGAAATGAAAATAAAGCAGCGCGGCCGGCTGCCGCGCCGTTTAATCCCGCCAACAGCCCCAATCCGGCCACCATGATCCATTGGTCGGGCGATAGCAGCATGTGCTCCATGCCATCGTAAACCGGCCCGAGACCGGAGGTGACCAGATGCGCACCGGCGCGGGCGGGGAGTCCGATCACGAAAAATAAAAACGCCAGCCGGCGCAACCGGCTTTTTGGCCGGGGGAAAAAGTTCACAGCATGGCCCTCCAGGTGAAGAAGGCGCCTCCGAGCGCGATGACCATGCCGGCAATGCGGAGCACGATGGTACCGGTTTTCCAGCGGTGGACCAGTCCCAGGGTGATACCGACACCGTGCAGACAACCGGTCGCCATTACAAAACCGATGCTGTAACTCAGTCCGTCCTCATTTGGCGGGAGTTCCGTGCCGTGGGCATGACCATGATAGAGGCCGAAGATTCCAACCATCAAGATGGCCACCCAAAGCGGGGGGCGCGCTTCCGCCGCCACCATCAGGCCGAGCAACAGCGCGGAAAGACCGATGCCAACTTCGGTTCCGGGCAGCGGGCAGCCGATCAACCCCAGGAAACCTCCGATGGACATGATGACCGGGAAGGTGACCGGCAGCAGCCAGATCGCCGGCCGGCCCAGTTGCACCCCCCACACACCCACGGCCACCATGGCCAGGATATGATCCCAACCCGACCAGGGATGATAAAAACCCGTGGTGAGACCTGTTGCGCCACCGCGTTGAACATGCGCCTGGGCTGGTGCGAGCGGGAACAGCACCACGGCGATTACCATTATCGCGGTCCGCCAGCCAATTGAGATCGGGGATGTTTTCATGATAATGACTGGAGCAGGATTGCGGCGCGTTGAATGGTCCAGAACGCACCCAGGCTCCCCACCGTATAGCACGGCAACGCCGCGACCCAGCGCGGCCACACGATCTCCAGCCGGTGGAAGCTGTGCACCAGCGCCAGAACGACCAGCACGAAGCCAAGCTGGCCGAACTCAACTCCCAGGTTGAACATGAGGAGCGCGAAGGGAATGTCCGTGTGCGGCAAACCCAACGATGTCAGCCCGCTCGCGAAGCCGAATCCATGTAATAATCCAAAGACAAACGCGACCAGCCACGGATGCCGGATGGTCAGGCTCGTACCCCCGCGCTGTTTGCGGACAATCTCCGGCCCCAGATAAAAAATGGAAAGCGCGATGGCGACGTTCAACGGTGGCAATGGAGCACTGGCGTAGCCCAGGGTGGCGACGGCCAGCGTAAGGCTGTGCGCGAGGGTGAAGGCAGTGATGGTTTTTATCAACATCATGGGCCTCGGTACCAGGATGAGCAGTCCCAATACGAACAGGAGATGATCCACTCCCGTAAGAATATGGGCCATGCCAAGCTGGAAATACGCCGCCGCTGCCTGGCCGTGCCCGGCTTGTTTCGGGACCACAAATACATCCACCGGACTTCTCAGCACTGCAACCCGGGTCTGGCCATTGGCCAGTTCCAGCCGCACCAACACCTCCGTGGCGCTGGAAGTCGTGCCTTTCAACCCGATAAAGCAGCCACTCCAAAAGCGTGATGCGCCGCGCAATATATAGCGTTCACTGATCAAGCCGTCTTCGTCCTGCGGCGTTTGTGCCGCCACTATTTTCACCCCCGCCGGGTACAGGGGTTCCAGGTTCATTCCACTGGCGGCCGGAGGATGCCGCCAGGTCACGGATGTGGTGCCATCATTTGATTCAACCATCTCCAGGTAGGCGTTCATCAAAGGATGCGCCTGGCAAAATGGCGCGACGAGCAGCCACAGTCCGATGATCCAGGGCCAGCGCGTCATTTTTGCACCTCGGCCGGAAACGGCGCCACTTCCACCTCATAGCGTTTGCGCATGTCCTCGTAAGTGACATCCGGCGCGGTCGGGTCGAGATGCTCCTGAAGGCGGTGTTGCATCCGCTGTTCCCCGGTGGTGGGATTTCCCGACAACCGATGCTTCACCAGATGCCAGCCCAGGGACGACTCTATCGGTCCGGACCAGGTGTCGAGCGGCATCCGGCGCACCAGTTCAATGAAAGGCATGCCAAAATTCGTTGCCAGATCCTCCGCCCGTCCGAGCTGCAATTCCTCCTCCGCCTTGTCCCCTCCCACCACGAGCGGATCGCCCCGGGCCGCGGCTGCTTCCGTTCCGGTCAGCCTGCCGGCCTGGAGCAAATCCAGCGTTTTTCGCGCTTCCATCAGCACTGAATCCCGCAAGGCCGGGTTAAAGAAAATTTGCTCAAACAATATGGTATTGGTCGCTCCCGCGGAATCACCTTCATAATAACGCCGCAGGGCGTCCTGACCCGGCTCACCGTCCGCGCCTTCCCCGGCCAGATACCATTGCATCAAATTCATCAGCCTTTGCCGGATGACGGGATCATTGCGGTCCACTCCGGCGGCCAGCGCGGCCCGGCAAAGCACTTCCTCCCTCACCCAGTCGTCCACCAGCTTCGATAATTCCGCGCGGGTGGGGACCCGGCCCTGGTTCTGCTCAAAGTTAACCATCAATTCGCGCAATTTCGACCCGTCCACGACGATGCGGCTTGGCAGGATACGGGCCGTGTCAGAAGGCGCGATCGGTTTGCTGGCGATTTTATACCATGCAAAAATGGCTGCTCCGATGAGGATAAAGTGCAGCAAAGGTTCGCGCAGCAAGGCTCGGGGGTCGGACATCGGTTTCATGCTGTTGAATAACGGATCGTTTCGACGTCTTCAAGCGCGGTCAAGCTTCGCCCCGACGCGATCCAGAAAAAAGCGGCCGTCGGCAGGACGGCCGCTTTTTTTAAATGAGAGCCGGACGAAAGCAAAAACTAGGGTGACCATTGTGCGCGATAGAACTCGATGGAGTTGGAAGAGGCATCCACCGTGATATTGGTGGATGTGCCCATCAGCGTGGTGGTCTGGTCCGGCAGCCAATTCAGCAAATCGGTCGAGGAATAGAGGGTATAGGTTACGTTGGACTGGCCGTTCAGTTGCAAGGTCAGGCTGCCGGGCGGCGTCAATGTCGGGCTGCTCAGGGTGAATGGCAGGACCGATGGGGTGAGGACGATATCCCCGCCGTTCGGCACGACATCAAACATCACGAAATTGGTCGAGTTGAGCGTGACCACTTGAGCGGTTATCGGCTGGCCATTCTGGGTCACGGCGGCGGCGGCCCAATTCGCGGGCAGCGGCCGGCGCAGGGTGATGGGATAGTTGTAAATCGTGTTGTCGAGATTGTTGGTGACCTGAACGGTGATGCTGCTGCCGGTGTTGGTGGTTTCGGTGACGGATGAGGACATGCGCTCTTTGATGTAACGGACGACGTTGCCAAAGGTTTCCACCCAGAATTTGCTCTGGTTGGTGCTCGTATAATTGACGCTGGCCTGCAAGGCCGCGCTCGACAGCGGCGAATAGCCGCTGTCACCGTCGATCGCATGCGTCAGGTACACGCACCAGCGGCCTTGCGTGACCGCGCTGTCCGCCAGGGCATTGATGTTGGCACCGTTGGTGTAGGACCCGGTGTTGCCCAGAATAAAAGAGCTGAGTGTCATAAAAGTCAATGCCGAGGGGCCATCCAGGGAGCCCGAGCAGACCCGCCCGGCGAGGTAGTATTGCTGTACGATTGCCGTATTGGGAACATCACAATTGGGATAGGCAATGGTCAGGCAGGACTGGTTGGTGATATAGGAATTGATGATGCTCTGGGAGCTCGCCAGTTCGTTCGTTAATTGGGCGGGCGGTACGTTGGGCAGATCGGCGTGCGTCACCGTGTGGCTGGCGATTTCGTCACCGTACGATGCCGCGGTTTGCACCTGCGCCCACGATGTCACCCAGCTGGTGACCGTGAACAGGGTCATCTTGATGCCGGCAGCGTGGAACATCGGAACGGCGATGGCGTATTGATTCGGACAATCGTCATCAAAGGTGTAGGAAATGGCCGCTGGACGGAACCCCTCCCAGGTTCCGAGTTGATACGGCGCAGCGACCGTACCGGCAAAACCGGCCGGCGGAATGACCGTTGTCGCCAGGAGGATCATGGCGGACAGAACAACCGGTTTTAAGAGACGTTTTTCCATAAGGGTATTATATAATAGGTCAGAAAGCTGTTTTTGAGAAGCAAAAACCGGCGGAAATGCCGCGCCAGGCGATATCGTGCGTGGGAGGGTTCCCTATGCACCGCTGCCGCACATTTTCAAAAATCCGGCTTCGTTTAGAAGCTTGATGCCCAGTTCCTGCGCCTTGTCCAGCTTGGACCCGGCTTCTTCGCCCGCGAGAACAAAATCCGTTTTCTTGCTCACGCTGCCGGTCACCTTGCCGCCCAACGCTTCAATCCTGGCCCTGGCTTCCTCGCGCGTCATCGTCGGCAGCGTGCCGGTCAGCACAAAGGTTTTGCCAGCAAAAACACCTTCCGGTGGGGCACTGCTCACCCTTTCGCCGCGCGGTTTGATATCCAGTTCGCGGATGCGGGCGAGAACTTTCTTTCCGGCGGGCGACGCAAAATAATCCAGCACGCTCGCCGCCGCCACCGGGCCGACCTCTGGCATCCGGGCTTTCAAGCCGCCGGCCGCCAGCCGCGATTCGATTTCCGCAATCTCCACCTTGAGAGCCGCGTCATGCCGTTCGCGTGCGGCTTTTTCGGCGTCGTTCTTCGGCGGGTGCTTACGTGAACGCGGGCTGATTTCCGCGCGTTCCGTTTCCTTGGCGCCAAGATCGCGGATATCGCGCAAGATTTCCGAACCGTTTAGCGCCTCCAGCGATTCATGCGTGGCGGCAAGCTGTTTGGCGGTGGCTTCGCCCACATCGGCGATCGCCAGCGCTTGAATCCAGCGGGACAGCGGCGCGGTTTTGGCGCGTTGCAGCGCTTCCAGAACCTTGGTGGCGTTCTTCTCGCCGAACACGCGCGGCTCGTCGTCCGTGCCCAGATTCAGTTTGCCCAACTGCTCCAGTTTCAGGTTGAACAGGTCGAGCGGTTCCTTGACGAGGCCGCGCTCGACGAGTTTTTCGGCGACGATGCCGCCGAGCGATTCGATGTCGAGGGCCTTGCGATGGGCGAAATACTCGACGCGCCGGGTCTGTTGCGCCGGGCAGCCGGCCACATTCTCGCAGCGCCAGGCAACTTCCTCCTGGTCGCCCGCCGAAACCTTTTCCCGGGCAATGTGACCGCCGCAGACGGGGCATTTGCCGCCGACGTGCTTATATAGGTCAAATTCCTTCGCGCCGGGCGGGCGTTTCGTCTTCACCACCTCGAAAATTTCCGGGATGACCATGCCGGCCTTGCGGATGACCACGGTGTCGCCGATGCGGATGTCTTTGCGCCGGATTTCGTCTTCGTTGTGGAGCGTGGCCCGCGAAATCGTGGAGCCTTGAACAAAGACGGGTTCGAGTTCGGCCACGGGCGTAAGCACACCGGTGCGGCCAACCTGCACGGTGATGGCCTTGAGCACGGTTTCAGCCGGTGTAATCCACGGAACGGGTTTGTGGACGATGGCCCAGCCGGGGGCACGGCTGCGGCCAGGAATGCGCGGCCAGTCGGCAAGGGTATTGACCTTGAGCACGATGCCGTCAATCTCGTACGGCAACTGCCGGCGCAGATCTTTGTTCTCGTTGTAGTGCGCGACGACTTGCTCGCGATAAACTTTCAGGACCTCCTCGATACCGTTGCAAACCCACCAGAGTTTTTGTGTGGGCAGGCCGAATTGGGCGAGGGCTTCCAGCATTTCGGAATGTTTCTTGAACTCGAGGCCATCCATCTTGCCGGTGGCGTAAAACACGGCGCGGATGGGACGTTGCGCCACCAGGCGCGGGTCGAGTTGTTTGAGGGTGCCGGCGGTGGCGTTGCGGGCGTTTGGAAAAGGTTTTTCGCCGGCGGCGGCCAGTTTGGCGTTGATCGCGTCAAATTCCTTCGTGGCCATGTAAGCCTCGCCGCGCACTTCCAGCAGCGCCGGCGGGTTTTTCATTTTCAATTCCAACGGAATCGCCCGGACGGTTTTCAGATTGGTGGTGATGTCGTCGCCTTCGGTGCCGTCGCCGCGCGTGACACCCAGCGCCAGCTTGCCGCGGCGATAATGGACACTGATCGAGACGCCATCCACCTTTGGCTCCATGACATATTCCACACGGTCACGTTCAAGGTGCTTGCGAATCGTTGTGTCCCAGGCACGCAGTTCGGCGAGGGTGTTTTCGTCCTGGGCGCGATTGCGTTGGTCGCGGTCGGGCTCTTCGTCCTTGGTCGGATGTTCGGCGGCTTCGACCTTGTCGAGCGAGAGCATCGGCAGGAGATGTTTGACGCGGGCAAAACTTTCGCTGGGGGCGCCGCCGACGCGTTGCGTGGGCGATTCAGGCGTGACAAGGCCGGGAAACTGTTTCTCCAGTTCCTGCAATTCCTTGAACAGCAGGTCATATTCGCGGTCGGTGATGAGTTGCCGGCCCTCGACGTAATAGGCGTGGTCGTGCCGGCGGATTTCGTCGGCGAGTCGGGCATGGCGGACTTTGGCGTCGCGGAGCGTCATCGCGGGAATTTTGCAACGAGGCCACGCCCCAAGGACAGTTTTTTCGTGAGGCTGCAGGCAGCCTGATTCAGGCCGTGAGACCGTTTCGAAGCGACCGGCCGGTGAACCCGGCGCGGTCAGTGGGTCAGCGGATAGATCAGCCCCGCGACGCACACCAGGAAACAGAGAAGAATTACCACGATCATTGTGCGGTCAAGCGGGCCGAACCTCGGCTCTTCGGAACGATTGGCAGGAACGACAGCGGTGCGTACGACATTACCGCTTTCGCTCTCGCTATAGGCGATTTTAGTCATGGCCGATTAGCCAGCATGGCTCAGGCCACGTTGTGTCAGCCGGACAACGACTGAAAACGGCCCGGTTCGGAACAAATAGTCCCGAGATGTGACACCCAAAAACATCCTTGGACGCGTGGGTTTCACACCCTGTCCAAAGTCTCAAGACGGCGCGTATCAACAGGACAATGTTTTATTTTAGCCAACGGACGGAAGATCATTTACCGATGCGGCCTGGCGGAGTGGAAAAACTATTTTGACCCGGCCCCGGCACAAGCCCTACGCTGGGCTTATGCGGGAAAATCTGGCCAAGGCGTTTGCACTGGCGAACACGCAGCTGATTCGCCGGGCACAACTGCCGAAATCCTACACGGATTTGGCGGGGCGAAAGCTGTTCCTGTTTTTGCTCACGCTGCAGGGGCTGGTGGCGTTTGCCCTCATCACCCTGGGCGTCATGCTGCGGAAATCCCGGACGGCGCGAAATGTGATCCGCCCGCGTATCCGGCAGGAAATCGCCCGCGCCGGTGTGGCGTTGCTGCCGATGTTTATCTTTGTGGCGCTGGCGTTGGGATTTCTCGTCATCGGGCAGACGGTTTCCACGCTGGCAAAATTCGGCGCAACGGATTATCTCGGCACGACCATGGTGATTGTGGTGGTGCGTGAATTGGGGCCGTTGCTGGCGGCGATGCTGGTGCTGGCGCGGGTGGGCACGGCGCACGTGATTGAACTCGGCACGGCCCGGGCGCTGGGCGAGGTGGAGGCGCTGGAGGCGCTGGGCATCGACCCGGTGCATTACCTGATTGTGCCGCGCGTCATCGGCATGGCGGTGGGCGTTTTTTCGCTGACGGTGTATTTGATCATCGGCGCGCTGGTGAGCGGATACCTGTTCGCGTTTTTGCAGGACGTGCCGTTGACGCCGGGCGATTATTTCAAGCAAATCGCCGGGGCGTTGAGCTGGCTGGACTTCGCGTTGCTGGCGTTGAAGACGGTCGCCTTCGGCTTTTTCATCGCCATTGTGACCTGTTATCACGGCCTGGCGCGGCCGTTGCGGCTGGAGGACGTCTCGCGGGTGGCCGTGCGCGCCGTATCGCAGGGCGTCATTGTGTGCGTGCTGATTGATGCGTTGTTCATCCTGCTCTACCTCGTCACATGAGCGAACCGGAAAAAACGGCGGTCATTGAAATGTGCGGCGTGAGCGTCGGCGCCATGCGCGACATCGGCTTCACCGTGCTGGAAGACGTGAACTGGTCGGTGGCGCCGGGGGACTTCTGGGCTGTCGCCGGGCAGCAACATTCGGGCAAGAGTGATTTCCTGATGTTGAGCGCCGGATTGATGGCGCCGGTGCAGGGCGACTGCAAATTATTCGGAACCGAAACGCGCCGGTTCGACGAAACAAAACTGACGGAGCGGTTGCGGGTGGGATTTGTTTTCGAAGGCGGGCAGTTGTTCAACCAGCTGACGATCCGGGAAAACGTGGCGTTGCCGCTGCAATATCATTGCGATTTGCCGTCCGCCGGGACGGGGCATGAGGTGGCGGCGCTGCTGGAACTGCTCGAATTGACGCCGCTGGCCGAGGTCACCCCGGCCAACGTGAGCGACAACTGGCTCCAGCGCGCGGCGCTGGCCCGGGCGTTGATGCTCAAGCCGGAAGTGCTGCTGCTGGACAATCCGCTGGCCGGTCTGGGCACACGGCACCGGCAATGGTGGCTGCGGTTCCTCGACCAGTTGTGGCACGGACACGCCTGGTGCGGTGGCCGGCCGATGACCCTGATTGCGACGACGGACGACTTGCGTCCCTGGCGGAACGCGGACCGGAAATTCGCCCTGTTGTATGATAAAAAATTCTTTCCCCTCGGTGCCTGGAACGAGGTAGAATCCGCGAATGACCCGGTGGTGAAAGAATTACTGGCGGCGCCGGTTGAATTAACTTCTTAATCTTAATCGGTTGGGGATCACGATTTAGATTATGATTAAGAAGAAACAAAAGGTGCGCGCGGTTGAAATGGAAATCATCGGGCGCAACCAACTTTAAAACCATGGCTTTGCAAGACCTGACCCCGCAACTGCGCACGCGCCTGAGCCGCATGGAGCGCGCCGTGGGTTGGTTTGTGTTTCTGGCGGCGGCGCTGCTGCTGTTCGGTTTCGGCTATTACCTCTACCATACGGCGGAACGCAAGGGCTGGTTCGTCATCAAGGCGAAGTTTCACACCTACATTCAAAGTTCGGCCGGTTTGAATGTCGGCGACCCGGTTTACATGATGGGTTTTCCGGTCGGGCAGATCGACAGCGTCCGCCCGATGCAGCCGCGGGACACCAACAACGTCGAGGTGGTGTTTGAAATCCGCGACCCGTTTTTCCGTTACATCTGGACCGGCGGTTCGTATGTAAAAATCAACGCCGCCGGATTTCTCAATCAGCGCCAGCTGGAAGTCACCCGCGGAACGAACGGTTACGCGCGGGTCGTCACACAACCGGTCTCGGTGCAGACCCTGGACGAACTGAAACAATTGGTGACGGACGAGCCCGGCCAGTGGCAGCTCTCGCAGGAGGTTCTCGATGCCGGTTCCAATCTGGTGTTTGGCGCTTTCACGACGCTGGATGAAACCAATCTGCAACGCATCGCGGAATTGAAGCCCGAATCCGATTCGCTTTACGTTTATAACAACACCGTCAATCGCAACCGCATCGTGGCCTCCTGGGACGGCCGGGTGCGCCGTTACAAAATTTTCAAGCCGGGCGATGACACCGCCTGGTTGCGTGTCGTGGAAACGCCGCCCGTTTCCGACCAGTTGCAGGCAATGGTCGGTCAGTTGCAGCAGGCGCTGCCGATTGTCCTGGCCTTGACCAATAAACTTGCCGCCGTGCTGGACAATGCGGCCAACGTCACATCGAACCTCAATATTGCGCTGGTCGGGGCGCAGCCGGTGATTACGAACCTCGCCCTGGTGAGCGCGCAATTGCGCGAGCCGGGCGGGCCGGTGGTTTGGGCGCTGGGCACCAATGGAAACGAGCAGTTGCAGGGCGCCCTGACCAATGCCAATGCGCTGCTCGCCAACACCGATACCAATCTGACCACGATTCTCCTGCAACTGGCCGGCATCACCAGCAACCTCAACGCGCAGGTCCAGGCCAACACGAACATGCTGGGGGTCATTTCCAAAACGGTTGGGGACGCCGACGATTTTGTCCAGGGATTGAAACATCACTGGCTGCTGCGCTCCGCGTTCAAAACGGAAAACCAGGCCAACCCTGCCGCGCCGCCGGATTTGTCTCCGCCCCGAAAGCGTTAGGCCGGTTGCCCCAAAAACCGGCGCAGGCGGTTGAGCATCGTCGAAGCGAAACGTTCGTAGGGCATGAGCACGCGGCCGTGGATTTTGATTTCGTCGATCGCCGCCAGCGTCATGGAAAAGTCCAGATCGTGAAAGGCGCGGCCGTGTTTGACCCGGCGCAGCCAGCGGCCCAGATCGGCGATTTCCTCGATCTCACCCTTTGGGCCGGGATGGAACGACACCCGCCATTCGTCACGGCGCAAAAAACCGTCAGCCTCGCCCCGGTTTTCAAACCACGGATCGGACAACAGCACACAAACGGATTTCCCGGCGTTTTCCCCCAGCCGGTAAAGCACGATGCGTTTGTCCGCCTCGCAAAAGTGGTCGAACGCGATGTCCAGCGCGTCCTCGGGCGGCGGCGTGAATTTGGTTTGATAGCCAAGGTGAAAACCGCTCTGGTCGGCGCGCGATTTTTCGAAGCAAAGATTTTCCTCAAAAACCCAGCGCAGCTCGGTGGCGAAACCGCGCGCGGCGAGCAGTTGTTTCCAGGCATCCAGCGCCTCGGTCAGGGACGGGCGATTAAACGGCGTAGGTGAACTCATGACGGTATTAGTCTATCACTGGTTTTGACGAAACCAATCCACAAATTGCGGAATGCCGGCTTCGATTTTGACACGCGGCTGATAGCCCAACAGCGACCGCGCCTTGGCAATATCTGCGCACGTGCGGGGCACGTCACCCGGTTGCGCGGGCTGGCGGTCAATCAGGGCCTTTCGGCCGAGCGCTGTCTCGAGCAGTTCGATGAGCCGGCTCAGTTTCACGGTCTGCGACCCGCCGAGGTTGAAAATTTCATAGGTGAATTTCTTTTGGGTGCAGGCAATGACGCCGTCCACGATGTCGCTGATGTAGGTGTAGTCGCGTTCCGTGGAACCGTCGCCAAAGACCGGGATCGGTTTGCCTTCGTGGATGAGTTTGGCGAATTTGTGGATCGCCAGGTCCGGCCGCTGGCGCGGGCCGTAAACCGTGAAGAACCGGAGCATCACCACGTCCATGCCGTAAACGTAATGATACACGTGGCCGAGGGCTTCACAGGCCAGCTTGCT
>JAJPJM010000078.1 GCA_021324235.1 Verrucomicrobiota bacterium | reverse complement strand
TCTCATCCGTCAACACCGACAGGCAACTCGCGCCTGCGGCTTCGTATTCCCTGGCGATGCGAACCGGATCAAAATCCTTACAAATCACCCCCGCCGACGGCGATGCCTTTTTGACCTCGGCAATCAACGCCATGCCACCCTGGCCCGGCTTCCGCAACGCAGCCAGAAAATCACGTCGCTCGCCGTGTTCGAGCATCGCATCACGCAAATCACCCGCCGCGATCAGGCGCGCCGGTAGCTTTGCGGCTTCAATTTTTTTCTGCTCAACAATTTCGTCGAGAATATTCACAAGTTTATTTTAAGATAAGGTTCGTTTTTTTGGGGTGCAGCATCGCTTTCTTGTTCTTCTGCTTTTGCCAATTGCGGAGAATTATCGAAAAGCAATTCGCCATCAATGGCACAATTTATTGCCTCGTCAGGATATTCCTTTCCGCAATACGGACATTTTTTCATGCGGCAAATTTTATTCTTCCTCTGCGCCTTTGCGCCTCTGCGGTTATCCTACTCCTCTTCGTCTTTCACCCCCTGCATTCGCTTGATCGGACAGCCGGCGCGGAGCCAGCCGTTCACGAAGGGATCCAGATCGCCGTCCATTACTCCCTGCACATTGCTGGTTTCGACGCCAGTACGCAAATCCTTCACCATCCGATACGGCTGAAAGACGTAGCTGCGAATCTGGTTGCCCCAGGAAATGCTGCCTTTCTCGCCGTAAAACCGTTCCATCTCGGCCTTGGCCGCGTCCTGCCGCTGGGCGTAAATCCGTGACAACAACAGCCGCATCGCCGTGGCGCGGTTTTGATGTTGCGACCGCTGGGTCTGCGACGCGACCACCAACCCGGTCGGCAGGTGCGTGATGCGCACGGCGGTTTCGACCTTGTTCACGTTCTGCCCGCCCTTGCCGCCGGAACGAAACGTGTCCACCTGAAACTCGCCCGGCGGGATCACAATTTCCGAATCGTTTTCCTCAATTTCCGCAATCACGTCCACGCTCGCAAAACTCGTGTGGCGGCGTTTGTTGGAATCGAACGGCGAAATGCGCACGAGCCGGTGCACGCCGCGTTCGGCCTTGGCGAAACCGTACGCGTTCTCACCCTGAATCAGCATCGTAACGCTCTTGAGGCCAGCGCCTTCGCCCGGCAGTGCGTCGGTGACCTCGACCTCCCAGCCGCGCGATTCGGCCCAGCGCTGGTACATGCGGGAAAGCATTTCCGCCCAGTCCTGCGCCTCGGTCCCGCCGGCGCCGGCGTTGATGCTCAGGATGCAGTTCTTCCGGTCGTGCGGGCCATTGAGAAAAACCTTCAATTCGAGGGCATCCAGCTCCTTCAGGAAGCGGGTGACGTCGCGCTCCAATTCCTGCTGGACCTTCAATTGCGCGCCGGGCGGCTCGGCCTCGCCGAGTTCGAGCATCACCCGGAAATCGTCCAGCTGTTTTTCCGCCTGAAGCAGCGGCTCGACCTTGTTGCGGAGGGAGTTGGCTTCGTCAATCAGCGTCTGCGCCTTTTCACGGTTGTTCCAGAAATTGTCATCGGCCATGAGCGAGTTGAGTTCGCCGAGGCGTTTTTGCGCGGTGGGCACGTCAAAGAAACCTCCGCAGATGCGTGAGTTTCCCGGCGGCGGCTTCAATTTCTGGTTTAACCGTTTCAAACATGCGCCGCAAAATACCGAAGCTGAAAGCCGAAAGCCAGAAGGGAAAGTCGCGGTTTCATGGCCGCGACGTGGGTTTATTTGGCCAGGGAAAGCGCGTAAATAAGCAGGCCGATAATCAGGAGACCGATGACCACGGCGCCAATCCAGAAATAGGTGCCGACCTTGTTGCGCTTCTTGGTAAAGACGGCGGCGGTATCGAATCCGGGCGGACGGGCGCCGGTCTCCAGCTCGGTCAAACTGACGCCGCGGGTCCCGCGGGTTGCGGATTCCGGCTTCTTGGCCGGTGCCGCCGTTGCGGGCGCACTGGCGGCTGCGGCGGTGCCGTCTTCCAGGCGCAGTTCAATCTGGCCGAGCCGCAGGGTGTGGCCCGGTTTCAGCACGCTTTCGGTGATCTTTTCATCGTCAATGAACGTCCCATTGGTGGAGTTCAAATCCTTGATGACCACCTCGCTTCCGCGCAACAGCACTTCGCAGTGATGACTGGAAACGGAGGGCTCGGCGATTTGGAACATGTTATCCTCCACCCGACCGATGGTGGTTTTATCCACCTTCAAATCGAGGGTGCGGCCGGTCATGCCTTGAGTCAGGATAACGAGTTTGGCCATAGCTAGCTGGCCTCGATTATGGTTGGAGTGGGCATCAAGTCAAACGGAAATCTAAAGTCCATGGTCGAAAATCTAGCCGCGCTTTTCTATCAGCGCGCGAAATTCCGCGAACAATGGCGTCGAATCGTGCGGACCGGGCGAGGCTTCGGGATGGTATTGCACGCAAAAAACCGGTTTGGTCTTGTGTCGCATGCCTTCCACCGTCTGGTCGTTGAGGTTGATTCGATCCACCACCACCTCGGACGGCAATGATTTTGCATCCACGGCAAAGCCATGGTTTTGCGACGTGATTTCGACCTTGCCGGACGTCAGGTCCTTCACCGGCTGGTTGGCGCCGCGATGACCGAACTTCAGCTTGAAGGTCTTCCCGCCAAACGCCTGGCCGAGAATCTGGTGACCCAGGCAAATCCCAAAAACCGGGATGCCGCCGTCCACGAGCGTTTTCACCTCCCGCACAATGTAATCGAGCGCCGCCGGGTCACCGGGGCCGTTGGAAAGAAAAACACCCGCCGGTTGGTGTTTCCGCACGTCGTCCGCGGACGCCGTGGCCGGCAGGACCTGCACCGCAAATCCGTGCTGTCGCAGCCGACGCAAGATGTTGTATTTCAAGCCGTAATCGAAGGCGACGATGGGAATGTCCGCCGGCGGCAACGGTTCCCGCTGATGGCGCGCATCCGTTTGCGTGTTGCCGGCCACGAGTTTGAAGTTCGCACTTTGCACGTCTTTTTCGTCCCAGCGAAATGCCTTCGGGTGCGTAACCTCCTTGACATAATCCACGCCGATAAAGACAAATTCCTTCGCGCGCCGCACGGCCTCCGCGTCCGAAATTTCCTCCGTGGAAATGAAGCCGTTCATTGCGCCACGCACCCGCAGTTTTTTGGTCAGCGCCCGCGTGTCCAGGCCCTGAATGCCGGGAATGCCGTTCCGCTCCAGATACTCCGCCAGTGAAAAATCCGCGCGCCAGTTGCTGACGACCGGCGACAGCTCACGGATGACAAAACCGGCGGCGTGCGGCCGCCACGATTCCACGTCCACGTCGTTGACGCCGTAATTGCCGATGAGCGGATACGTCATCGTAACGATCTGGCCTTTATAGGACGGGTCGGTAAGAATTTCCTGATACCCGGTCATGGACGTGTTGAAACAGACCTCGCCGCACGCGGAGGCACGTGCGCCAAAGCCTTGTCCGTGAAAAATCGAGCCGTCTTCGAGAGCGAGGATTGCTTTCATCATCAAAATTGCGGTGCGATGCTAGAAGTCCGGGCCAAGCGGTCAAGCGTGAAGCGGATGTTCACGCGGTGACCAATTCGGGGTTCACCGACCAGACCGGTTTCCCGCTGACCAGGGTCGCCACGGCCCGGCCTTTGAGCTTCCATCCAAAAAACGGGCTGTTGGACGATTTGCTCGCCGTTTCGGCGCGGTCAAAGATCCATTCCCGATCCGGATCGAACACCGTCACATCCGCATCCGCACCGATGCTCAACGTGCCTTTGGCCAGACCGAGCAATTGCGCGGGCGCCACGGTGTATTTGGCGATGAGTTCCGGCAAACCCAGCCGCTGCGCATGATACAATTGCATGAGGGACAACGCCAGTTCGGTTTCCAGGCCCGTGAGGCCGAACGGGGCGTAGTCAAATTCCACTTCCTTTTCAAAATCACAGTGTGGCGCGTGGTCGCTGCACAAAATTTCGATGGTGCCGTCGGCCAGGCCTTCCAGAATCGCCTCGCGATCCCGGGCGGACCGCAACGGCGGATTCATTTTGAAATTGGTATCGTAGGCCGGCCATTCCGGCAGTTCGTCCTGAAACCCCGCCAAGGTTTGCCCGTCATTGGCCCAAAATCTCGCGCTCCCGGCGACCGCCGCGTCGGTGAGCGTGAAATGATGCGGACAGGCCTCGCCGGAGATGGACACCCCGCGTTTTTTGGCTTCCCGCAACCGGGCCACACTGCCCGCGGCGCTCAGATGCTGGCAATGGATGCGGGCCCCGGTCAGTTCGGCGAGCAGTATGTTGCGCGCGACCATCATTTCTTCGCCCGCCGCCGGCCAGGCGCGCAGGCCCAACGCGGTGCTCCAGTAGCCTTCGTGCATCACCCCGTCGGTGACGAGCGAATAATCCTGGCAATGATCCATGACCGGCAGGTTGAACATTTTGGCGTATTCGCACGCACGGCGCATGAGCTCGTTGTTTTGCACGCAATGGCCGTCATCGGTGATGGCCACGACACCGGCGCGCTTGAGCGAGCCGATGGGTGCGAGTTCCTCGCCGGCGATATTTTTGGTGATGGCCCCGGTCACGAACACGTTGACGACGCCCTGTTGGGCCGCGCGTTCGCGAATGAGCGCCACCGTGCCGGCGGTGTCAATGGCCGGGGAGGTGTTGGGCATGCAAACCACGGACGTGAAGCCGCCGCGGGCGGCGGCGGCGGTGCCGCTCGCCAGATTTTCCTTCGCTGTCTGTCCCGGCTCACGCAAGTGAACGTGCAGGTCAATCAGCCCGGGGCAAACCACCAGGCCGCTCACATCCATTTTTCCTGCGCCGGGCGGCGCCTGGCTGGCCGCGCCCGCGCCGACGGCGGCGATTTTGCCATCGGAAATCAGAACATCCGCCTTTGCATCGAGGCGGTTGGCCGGGTCGACGACGCGCCCGCCGGTAAGAAGCAACGCTGCCATGCGCGGCGAGGGTACACGCGGGACATTGACAATGCAAGCGCGGGGATTAAGCTTGGCCAGCTTTGGTAGCGGGCCTGCCGCGCCGAAGCGCAGCGCAGGCGGGCGTAGTTCAATGGTAGAACGGAAGCCTTCCAAGCTTCACACGTGGGTTCGATTCCCATCGCCCGCTCCAGCTTAAATTTCTAATAGACAATGGCGTAAAGTGCGCGATCGGCATCGCTGATGGCCCACAGGCTTAAAGGGTCCACCGCCTCGGGAAATTTTATAAAGCGCGCACTGCCATCCGCCATGGCGTAATTGGACCCGCCGGTGCTGCCGGCGCCCTTGGCCTGGTTGCTGGTATGACCAGAGTTATCGTGGCGCCCCTGCTCGAGGATGCCGGTAAAATCGTTGCCGTTGTTTTCCAGCAAATCCATGTAAAAATCGCCGGCGGTGTGTTGTTTTTCCCCCAGCACAACCGTCTCGGACGGATGCGCAATCGCATTTTCCCTCATGACGACATTGGCGCCGAACATGTCTGATTGCAGCGTTCCCCAATCGGTCGTGCCGAACTGCCCGGCAAAACAATCATTCCAGCCGTTGATGATGTAACTGCGCGGGGAGGCATCCGCCACGTTATTCGACGGCGAGGCACCGACCGTGGCGGGGTATGAGAAGGTGGCGATGTCCGTGGGACACAGCAGGATCTTCACATTCTGGGCGTAATAGCCGTAAAACTGATTTGGCCAGCTGTTGGTTTCGCTGCGCGGCGGGTAGGCGCCTTGATTGTCGTTGACGTACATTTGGGAAGCGAGGCTCAGTTGCCGGATATTGTTCAGGCACGCAATCCGGCGGCCGGCCTCCTTGGCGCGGCTCAAAACCGGCAACAGCATGGCGGCCAGAATCGCGATGATGGCAATGACGACCAGTAATTCAATCAAGGTGAACGCAGAAAACCACCTGCACCCCGGCTTTTCCAGGCTGGCCAATTGCTTTCGGCCTGCTATTTTCATAACCATTCGATTTGTCCACCCGTCCTGGTATTAATGAATACTTGGACGGCACCGTGCCCGGCTTATTCAAATTTTAATTATGACAAAGCGTAAATGGGCTCTTATCGTTACCGCGCTGTTGCTGGCTTGTGTCTATATTTACCATTTCAGCGGCTGGTTCAACCCTAAAATCATCGAAATTTCCTATACCGAGCGTTCCCTGCCATCACGAATCCCTTCCCGCCTGAGTTTCCCGGCCATCCTGTTTGGCTTCGGCGGACAGCGCTACCGGCTCTCGGAAATCCAAGTCGTCCCCCTCGCCGCGTGGCAGACCAATTCAGCCGTTGCTCCCGTCTGGCATCTCGTTTCCGCTTCCCGGTCCAACCCGGTGGAATTTTTCAGATATGGGATGACCCTGCCGGGGATGAAACCCGCCGTTCCCGGCGCACTTCCGGAACCACTGGAAACCAATGTCATTTACCGCCTGTTTGTGCGGGCCGGTTCGTACAAAGGCCAGTGCGATTTCCAACTGGGCGGCCGGCCGCCGGTCGCGTCCCCGAATCCCTGACCGCCGGATCAGACGGCTTCGCGCCGGGCCGGGTTACGTGGCAAATCAATCTTCGTTCCCGCCAGATGGCAGGCCGCAAAATGGTTTTTGGCAACTTCCCGAAAGGCCGGGACCTCCGTCCGGCAACGCTCTTCGGCAATCGGACAACGCGGATGGAACGGACAGCCACCCGGCGGATGAATGGGGGACGGCACGTCGCCCGGCAAAATGATGCGCTGCCGTTTTGATTCCGGATCCACCTCGGGGATGGCCGAGATCAAGGCCTGGGTATAGGGATGTTGCGGGTCGCGAATGATGGCTTTGGCGTCCGCCGTTTCCACGATCTTGCCCAGATACATCACCATCACCCGCCGGCTGATATGTTCGACCACCGCGAGATCGTGCGCAATGAAGAGATACGCAATGCCGCGCTCCTGCTGCAAATCGCGGAGCAGATTGATGATCTGCGCCTGCACGGAAACATCCAGTGCGCTCACCGGTTCGTCACAGATGATCAGTTCCGGCTCCACCGCCAAGGCGCGCGCAATGCCGATGCGCTGCCGTTGGCCGCCGCTGAATTCGTGCGGGTACCGCTGCGCATAGATCGCGTCCAGGCCAACGGCCTTCAATAATTCGGTGATGCGTTTCTGGCGCGCGGGTTTGCTGTCGGTCAGCTTGTGGATGTCGAGCGCCTCGCCAACAATCTGCTCGACCGTCATGCGCGGATTGAGCGAGCCGTAGGGGTCCTGGAAAATGATTTGGAACTTGCGCCGCCGCGCGCGCAGGATCGAACCGTTCATCCGGGTGACATCCTCACCGTCCAGCAGCACATTGCCCGCCGTCGGTTCGACCAGCCGGACGATGGCGCGGCCGAGCGTGGTCTTGCCACAGCCGCTTTCACCGACCAGGCCGAGCGTTTCACCCGGCTCGATGGCAAAGCTCACGTCGTCCACCGCCTTCACGAATTCGTGAGTGCGGCTGAACATCCCGTGTTTCACGGGAAAGTGCACCTTCAAGTTTTTGACTTCGAGCAGGCTCATGGCTTGTTCCACCGCAGAGACACAGAGACGCAGAGGCCTTCCATTAAATCCTTGAGCAAGCCACCAGTTAAAACCGGCGGTCCTCGATGAAACATGGCGTGGCAATTTTGCATTTCTATTTATCTCCGCGCCTCGGCGCCTCGGCGGTTATGTTTTCCCGTTCATTTTTCCAAAAAGGGCACCTCACAAAGCGTCCAGCCTCGACTTCGACCAGTTCGGGAATTTTTTCGGAACATTCCGGCCTGGCGATCGGACAACGCGGCGCGAAACGGCAGCCGGGCGGAAAATTGCCGATGCGCGGCACGTTGCCGGGAATGGCCGAAAGCCGGTCGGCGGTGCCGTGGAGTTTCGGCACGCTCGCCATCAGCGCCTTCGTGTACGGATGCAACGGACGGCGCAACAATTCCTTCGCGGGCGACAGCTCGACGATCTGCCCGGCATACATCACCGCCACGCGGTCGGCCATGTCGCCGACAATGCCGAGATTATGCGTGATGAGCAGAATCGCCATGCCCAGCCGCCGCTTGAGGTCGCTCAACAAATCGAGGATCTGCGCCTGGATAGTCACGTCGAGCGCGGTGGTCGGTTCGTCAGCCACGAGTAGTTTCGGTTCGCTCGCCAGGGCCATGGCAATCATCACGCGCTGCTGCATGCCGCCGGACATCTCGAACGGATAATTTTTGATGCGCGATTCCGGCGCGGGTATGCCGACGAGTTTCAACAGCCGGATGACCTCCTCGTTGGTCGCCTTTTCCGGTTTGTGCAGCTTGAGCGATTCCCGGATCTGGTTGCCGATGCGGAAGACGGGATTCAACGACGCCCCCGGTTCCTGAAAAACGTAACTGACCACACCGCCGCGGATGCCCCGCAGTTCGCCGTTCGACATTTTCAAGACGTCCTGGCCATTGAGTAAAATTTCCCCGCCGACATAATTGGCGGGCGGCGTCGGCACGAGCCGGGCGATGGACAAGGCGGTGACGGTCTTGCCGCAGCCACTTTCGCCGACGAGACAGACGGTCTCGCCCGCGCCGATGACCAATGACACGCCGTCCACGGCGCGCAAGGCTTCCGCGTCCGCGCCGAAGTCCATTTTCAGATTCTTGATTTCGAGCAGGTTCATGACTTCGTGTCCGCGGCGTCTCTTAATCCATCGCCGAGGAAGTTGAAAGCGAGAACGGTGACAAAAATCGCCGCGCCGGGCACCAGCAGCCAGGGATAATTCCGCAGATACTCGGTGTTTTGCGCGGCGGTCAGCATGTTGCCCCAACTGGCATTCGGTTCCTGAATGCCCACGCCCAGAAAGCTCAGCACGACTTCGCCGAGGATGTAGTACGGCACGCTCAAAGTCGCCGCCACGATGACATAGGAAAAGGTGTTCGGCAAAATGTGACGTACGATGACCTTGAGATGGGACTGGCCGAGCGAGCGGGCGGCGAGGACAAACTGTTGTTCGCGCAACGACAGAGTCATGCCGCGAATCACCCGGGCCATGCTCGCCCAGCCGATGAAGCTCAAAATGATGATGATCATGGCATAGACCTGCGCGGAACTCATGCTCGGCGGGAACGTGGCACGCAACGAAATGATGAGATAGAGGGCGGGGATGGACATGATCAATTCACACAGCCGCATGATGATCGCGTCCGTCCAGCCGCTGAAATAACCTGAAATGCCGCCGATAATCATGCCGAACGTAAAGGACAGCAAAATGCCGACAATGCCGATGGAAAGCGAGATTTGCGAACCGTAAAGCAGACGCGAAAACTCATCGCGTCCGAACTGGTCGGTGCCGAACAGATAAACCGGATACTGTTCATCGCCGGTGCCGAACAGATGCATCTTGGCTGGAACCAAGCCCAGGAATTTATATTCATCGCCGCGCACAAAAAAATGGATCGGCCGGGTGTCATTCGGAACGGCGCGATAATTGAAATCGCCCGGCAGTTGTTCATAACGCGGCACCACGAGGCGAAAACCGGAAAGCCGGGGCCACGTCGGCGGATGGAAGAAACGGTCGCGATCCTGCCGGTCATAATTGTAAGGCGCGACGAAACCGGCCATCAATGCCATCAGATAGAGCACCGCCAGAATCACGCCGCCCACCATCGCGATGCGCCGCTGTTTCAATCGCCGCCAAAACAACTGCCACGGCGAAAGCGGTTGTTCCGCGATCGGATTTCGAATGGGCGCGGTTTCGTTCATTTATTTCAGTCGAATGCGCGGATCGCTCCAGGCGAGCAGCAGGTCGGCGACAAAATTTCCAATCACCAGCAACCCGGTGGCCATGACCACGCAATCCACAACCAGATAGGAGTCCTTGGCAAAGAACGCCTCCATGGTCAGTCGGCCGAGGCCGGGCCAGGCCATGATGTTTTCCACAATGAACGCGCCGCTTAACAGCGCGGCCAGCGAATAGCCGAAGATGGTCAGCAATGGATTGATGGCATTGCGGAGCGCGTGTTTATAAACCACCCAGCCTTCGCCGAGTCCGCGGGCGCGGGCGGCGGTGACATATTCGGCACGGAGCGTGTCGAGCAGGCAGGAACGCATCCGGCGCATGATGCCCGCGAGGTCGGAAGCGGCGAGCACGATGGCCGGCAGGATAAGGTGATGTGCCCGGTCCCAGAATTGTTGGGCCGATGGCAGGAAATCGTAGAGCGGGCTTTGCGCGCCGCCGACGGGAAACCAGCCGGTGGCCGCCGCGAACCACAAGGCCAGCAGCGACAGGAGCACGTCGGGCACGGACAAACCCACAAACGCGAACAAGGAACACGCCCGGTCAATCCACGAATCCTTATTGACCGCCGCCCAGATGCCCAGCGGGATGGCCACGCCCCAGGCGATGATCAGCGCGAAGAAAGAGAGCAGGAACGTGTTCCACAGGCGTCCAACGATGAGCGAGGTGGCCGGAATATGATAGGCCATGGAATAGCCGAAGTCGCCGCGCACGACATTTTTAAGCCAGTAGAAGTATTGGACGTACCACGGTTGATCGAGATGGAACTGGGCTTTGAGGCGGGCGACGGTGTCCGGCGAGATTTGTGGATTTTGCAGGAGCGCGGTGTAGTAATTGCCCGGCGCCAGGGACATGAGCAAAAAGGTGAGCAACGACACGCCCAGCAGGAGCGGGATCATGTGCAGCAACCGTTTGAAAACATAGGACCACATCGCGATACCGGTCGGGAACGTCGCAAAAAATGTTGCCGGGCGCGACGAAAAACTCGACTTTGAATAAACAAAGCTGAATGCTTTCAAAGGTGGAAGCGAAACGCATGAAAAATTATTTTGTCCCAACCGCGGTCGCAGCGGCCGCGGCGGTGATTGGTTTGGCCGGTTGCGGCAAGACTCCCGGAAATGTTGCCTCGGCCAATTCCGCAACGAATTATCCCCTGCCCGAGCCGCCGCTGGTGGCCGCTTGCCCGCCGGGCATTCCGGGCGGACGATTGGTGATCACCGAGCTGGGCGACCCCAAAACCTTTAATCCCATCACGGCCAACGAAACCTCCTCGCAGGATATTCTTCGGTTCATGTTCGCGTCGTTGCTCGGCTTTGACGTGCCGACGCAGCGGGTCGAGCCGGGCCTGGCCGCGTCCTGGACCAATTCACCCGACGGCAAGACCTGGACGTTCAAGCTGCGCAAAAATTTGCGCTGGAGCGACGGCGCGCCGCTGACCGCCGCCGACGTGGCATTCACCTGGAACGATGTCATTTACAACCCAAAAATCGACAACGTCATGCGCGATGCTTTCATCATCGCCGGCAAAAAATTCACGGTGACGAAAGTGGACGACCTGACCATTCAAGTCGTCACGCCGGAAATTTACGCGCCGTTTCTGGAAAGTTTTGGCTCGGGGGTTCCCATTCTGCCACAACATATTCTGGCCAAAGCGGTGGCGGACGGAACGTTCCTTTCGACCTATGGTGTGAGCACGAAGCCGGAAAACATCGTCGGCAGCGGGCCGTTTCGCATCAAGGAATGCAAGCCGGCGCAATACACCCTGCTGGAGCGGAATCCCTATTTCTTCGAGGTGGACAGCAACGGCCAGCGCCTGCCGTATTTTGACTACATCGTTTTCACCGTGGTGCCGGACATGAACGCGATGTCCCTCCGTTTTCTCAGCGGTGAGAGCGATGTGGACGACTTCATCTATCCGTACGAATACGACCAGTTCAAGACGGAATCCGCCAAGGGCCGTTTTCAATTGCTTGAACCGGGCATCGGGCTGGAAACGGCGTTCCTCTGGTTCAACGAAAACACGAATGTGGACGCGAATGGAAAACCTTACGTGGACCCGAACAAATTAAAATGGTTCCGGAATACAAAGTTCCGGCAGGCCTGTTCCTACGCCATTGACCGGGAAGCCATCATCCAATCCATCTATTCCGGACGGGCGATTCCCAATTACGGCTTCGTGACGCCCGGCAACCAGAAATGGTACGACCCAAACATCAAAACCTATCCGCACGATCTGGCCAAGGCCCGCGAGCTGCTCAAGGAAATCGGCATTGAAGACCGCAACGGCGACGGTTATGTGGAAGACGCCGAGGGCCATCCGATTGAATTCGTGCTGAATACCAACACCGGCAACGGGGCGCGAGAGAAAACCGCGGTACTCATCGCCAACGATCTGGGCAAGGACAAGCTGGGTTTCAAGGTCATCTTTCAACCCATTGAATTCAACACGCTCATCAACAAAATTGACGTCACCTACGATTATGAATGCGTCCTGCTGGGACTCGCCCCGGGTGGCAGCACCGATCCGGCCGACGGCATGAACGTCATCAAGTCCAGCGGCTTCACCCATCAATGGTTTCCCAGGCAAAAGGCACCTTCGACCGATTGGGAGGCGCAACTGGATCAGTTGATGGACGCACAAATTAGAACGCTCGATTTCACCGAACGGAAAAAGGACTACGACCAGGTTCAGGAAATCCTGGCCGGGCAGGTGCCGATGATTTTCACCGTCACGCCGATGTATTACGCCGCCATTCGTTCCGACATCGGCAACGTGCGCCCGACGGCGTTAAGCTACAACCGCGCGACGTGGAACGCCGAAGAGCTTTATTTCAAGCATTGACCGGGGCTGTGTTTAAGGGTTGAACCGGCGGGGTGTTTCTCCTACGCTCCGACGCCTTAACGAATCTATGCCATTGCTAGATGGAAAAATCGGACTGGTTTTCGGGGTCGCCAACCAGCGTTCCATCGCCTGGGCCATCGCCCAGGCGTGGGCCCGGGAAGGCGCGAAACTCGCCTTCACCTACCAGGGCGACCGCGTCAAGGAAAACGTCGCCGAACTCGCCGGCGCCTTCGGCGCGGACACGCTCATCCTGCCGTGTGACGTGACCAAGGACGAGGAGATCGCCAGTGTCTTCAAGCTGGTGGGTGAGAAATTTGGCAAACTGCATCTGCTCCTGCATTCGGTCGCATTCGCACCCAAGGCCGCCCTGGAAGGCGAATTCGTCAATACCAGCCGCGAGGCCTTTCGGGTGGCGCACGACGTGAGCGCCTATTCGCTCGTGGCGCTCGCCCGCGCCGCCGCGCCGTTGATGACCGACGGCGGCAGCATCATCGGCATGAGCTATTACGGCGCGGAAAAGGTTGTGCCCCACTACAACGTCATGGGTGTGGCCAAGGCCGCGCTGGAAGCCAGCACGCGCTATCTGGCCTACGACCTCGGCCCGAAAAAAATCCGCGTCAACTGCATCAGCGCCGGCCCGGTCAACACGCTCGCCGCCCGCGGCATCGCCGGCTTCGGCGAAATTCTCAAACACTACGAAGTCCGGGCGCCGTTGAAACGAAACGTGTTGCCCGATGAACTCGGCGCCACCGGCGCGTTCCTCGCCAGCGACGGCGCCGCCGCCATCACCGGCCAGGTGCTTTACGTGGATTGCGGCTATCAAATCATGGGGATGTGACCATCCCTTACGCCGGCCTAATCATTTCAAACCGGTCGCGCGTCCGGCAATACCAGTGCGGCGCGGCCATGCGGCCGATGAGGAAAAGTTTGTCCGTGTGGATCCGTTTTTTCTCCGGATCGAACAATTCAGCGCGCAGATGGAGGCGCTTGATCAGGCCAATCACCACGCGATTTTTGCCGATTTGCAACGTGCCCCATTCAGCACATTCCAGGCTCGCCGGTGACTCCGCAATGCGCGGCGGTTTCACCAACGACGACGGCGCGGCGGTCAACCCGGCGCGGGCCAGTTCATTCTCTCCATAGGGCAGCGATGCGGCGCATTGATTCATCGCCTCCGCGATGGTTTCATCCACGAGATTGACGACAAACTCGTGCGTGGCGTGGATGTTCAAGGCGGTGTCCTTGGGCGTGCCGTCGTCACGGTCGCCGGGCGCAAACGCGCAGATGGGCGGATTCGCGCCGAGCACATTGAAGAAGCTGAACGGTGCGGCGTTGACCTTGCCGTCCGGGCTGATGGTCGTGACCAGTGCAATCGGCCGCGGTGTCACCAAACTGACCAGCAACGGATAGGCGCGGTCGGCAAATTCCTTTTCGAGGTCGAGTTCCATGGGGGCTAAAATGCCACAGGTTTGTATTGTGGCAATGGGATTGAAGCCAACTCCGGGTGTAGCGTCCCGCACGGCGGGATGAGAATGCGGATTACCGCGCTTTGACAAGCGCGGCAATATATGCGCCATCCATGTTGTCCACGAACGGTAACAATTCACGCTCGGATTCCAGTTTGAACTCTGTGTGCTGGTACAAAAATCGGTTTACGACCTCCTGATTTTCCTCCGGTTCCAGGCTGCACGTGCTGTAAACCAGAACACCGCCAGGTTTCAGCCTGGCCGCAGCCCGTTCGAGCAAAGCGAGTTGCGTTTGTTGCAGCCGTAAAATTTCCTCCGGCTGGATCCGCCAGCGTGAATCCACCCGTCGCCGCATCACACCGGTGTTGGAACACGGCGCATCCACCAGAATGCGGTCGAAAGCTGAAGGCCGGAGGCTGAAGGCTGAAAATAAAACGGGTTCGACGCAGGTGACGCCAAGTCGCAGGCAATTTTCCCGGATCAATTTCAATCGTTCCCCGGAAATGTCCTGCGCCACGATGCGGCCCTGGTCGTTCATCAATTGGGCCAGGAACGTTGTCTTGCCGCCGGGTGCGGCGCAAAAATCCAGAATCGTTTCGCCGGGCTGTGCCCCGAGGATGAGCGGCGCGAACAACGTGCTGGGGTCCTGGACGTAAAACCAGCCCTGCCGGAAACTGTCGAGCGACGCCAGGGACGGGTGCGACTTCAACTCGAAAACCAGATTTTCCTCAAGCGGCTCGCGCCGGGCGGAATCGCACTCGACGTTTTCCCCGCGCCATTTTTCCAACAGGGTAGGGACGCCCGGCTCGGGCGTCCGGTCGGCCCGGCGAGCCGACCCTGCCAACTTGAGCCGGTTGACCCGCGCAAAGGTTTTCGGCGGCGTGTTGTTCCATTCCATCAACTGCGCGGCCCGCTCGACGCCCCAGCGTTTCTGCCAGCGGACGACCAGCCATTCGGGATGCGACCAGCCAACCGGCGGTTGGGAGCGCTTCAACCCGGCCAACAGTTTTTGAGTTTCGCCGGTGGCGCGCAAATAACCGCGCAAAACCGCGTTGACGAAACCGGTTTGCGAGTCAAATCCACTTTGCCGGGCGAGTTCAACGGTTTCATGCACGGCCGCGTGGTCGGGAATCCGGTCGAGCCAGAAAATCCGGTAGAGCCCGAGCCGCAGCAGGTTTTGGAGCCCGGGCTTTTGTTCCCGGCCATCCGTCTTCCGGCCGATGAGCCAGTCGAGCGCGGCCTGCCAGCGAACAACGCCGTAGACCAATTCCTGGCACAGGGCGCGGTCAACGGTGGAAAGCCCGGCCTGGGCCAGCGCGCGTTCCAACAAGCCCTCCGTAAAGTCGCCTCCCGGGCGCCGTTGGAGCAAAACTTCCGCCGCAATTTGTCTTGGATTTTGGCCGCTCACGTCATTTAATGGAGTCATTGTGCTTTCATGACCCGACAAAAACGATGCTTTTATGAGAGAGGAATTTGAAAAATTAGCCGCGGCCGGCAAGATCGAAGGCCGCCACGTCGAACCGCTGACGCTTCTGGCCACCGGCGGTTTTTGCATGCACCGCAGTTGGGGCTTCGGGCGGATCAAGACCGTCGACACGGTTTTTGCGCGGTTCACCATCGATTTTCCGGGCAAACCGGGACATACGATGGACCTGGCGTTTGCGGCGGAGTCGCTGAAGCCGATTTCCAAGGACCATATCCTCGCGCGCAAAGCCATGGACCTGGAGGGTTTGCGCCAGATGGCCGCCCGGCATCTGGATTTGATCAAGCTGGTGCTGAACAGTTACGGCGGCCGGGCGACGGCGGACCAAATCCAGCAGGCGCTCGTGCCCGATGTCATTCGTGACGATTGGCGGAAATGGTGGGAAACCGCCCGGCGCGAAATGAAAAAGGACGGGCACTTTGTCGTGCCGCTGAAAAAAACCGAGCCGGTCATTTTCCAGGAACAGGAAACGACGTTGCAAAACCGGTTGCTGGCGGATTTTCGCGCGGCCAAGGGTTTGCGGGCGCGCGTGGTGGTGGTCGGGGAATTCCTCAAGAGCGCGGCGGACCTGGCGGACAAACAGGCGGCCGCCAACGAGATTATTCCGGCGCTGAACGCGGACATTGCCTCCCATCAACGGACGCAACCCGCGGTCGCCCTCGAAGCCATTTTTGCGCGCGACGAACTGCGCGCCGTGGCCGGACTGCCACCCGCCACCGATGAAATCACCGACACGCAAATCTGGGTCCAGGACAACGTCAAATTCGGTCCGGTGCTGGAATTGATTCCCGCGGCCAAACATCATCGCGCGCTGGAATCGTACAAAACGGCGAACCCCGAGCGCTGGCACGAAATTTTACGCGGCTCGCTCAACATTGTCTCCGCCAAGCTGTGCCGCGAGTTTGCCACCCTGCTGATTCAGGAGGGCAAAATGGATTTGCTCAAGGAAACGCTCGCCCGCCTCATCAATCAACACACGGCCAGCACGGAACTGCTGCTCTGGCTGGCCCGTGACCGCAGCGACGCTTACGCCGACATTCTGGGGCCGGAGGTGTTTCGCGCCATGCTGACGGCGATGGAACGCGACCAGTTCAACGAAAAACGCTCGAACCGCCTGCGCGAGTTCATTCTCGACGACCACGAATTGATCGCCGAACTGACCGCATCCGCCGACATTGAGGTCGTCAAGGACCTGACGCGGGCATTGCAATTTTCGCCCGTGTTCGATGACATGGACAAACGCTCGCTGCTGGCGCGGCTGGTCAAGGCACATCCCGCCGTGCAATCGCTCGTCAGCGGCGAACAGACCCGGCAGGACAGCGCACTCCTGGTTTCCTGGGAAAGCCTCGAGCGCCGCCGTGGTGAATATCAGGAACTCGTGCAAAAGAAGATTCCCGCCAACTCAAAGGAAATCGCCATCGCCCGCAGTTATGGCGACCTCAGCGAAAACCACGAATACAAGGCGGCCAAGGAGATGCAGAAAATCCTCATGCGCCGCAAAGAGGAACTGGAAACGCAGCTTTCGCGCGCGCGCGGCACGGATTTTTCCAATGCCAAGATCGACGCCGTCGGCATCGGCACCATCGTCCAGGCCGTCGACCTGGGAGCCAATCAGTCGGAGTCCTTCACCATCCTGGGCGCCTGGGATTCCGACCCGGAGAAGGGCGTGATCAGCTACCTTTCACCCGTGGCGCAATCGTTGTTGAACCGCAAGGTCGGCGACGAGGTTGAATTTGAATTCCAAGGCGCCACCCACCGGCACCGCATCGAAAGAATCGAGTCGTGGAAGGCGCCTGTGGCCGGCGAACCGGCGGTGCCCGCGCCGGCACATCAACCACAGGTTTGAATTTTCGATTTGCGATTTATGTGTTGCCGATCCTGACCGGCAACATCGTAAATCCGGTTACGGCTTGCCGCCAAAGCTCACGTAATCGTCCACATCCAGCACGTCAAACCATGTGGCAATATCCTCGCGTTTGGGCGCCACCTGCTTGTGAAGGCCGTTGAAATATTCCCGGGATTCCACGTCGGTGGGAGTGCGCTGTTCAGCGACCTTTGACCAGGCAGCGATTTCGGCATCGCTGCGTTTATGTTTTGCGTTTTTCCCAACCCAGGCCAGAACTTCACTGTCGCTCTTGTTGAGTTCCTTTTTCAATTTTTCGGGATCAATGCCGGCAAATTCCAGAAACCGCTGGTCCAGAGGGCAGGCGTAGTGATATTCGCCGTTTTTGCCGGCGACGGTGGCGCGGCCTTTGTCGAGCATCCGGGGCAGAATCACGTAACCGCCCAGCCGCACGCGCGGGCTGCGCGGAGGAAACTTTGTCAAATCAGGTGTGTTCAGTGACATAATCGTTTTGAATTTTGATTTTCTCTCCCGTTGCGCCTCCGGCTCCGTGCCGGATTTTGCAACGTGAGCTTAAGTTGGAGCCAAAATGCCGAATTGCAAGCGGGGCGCAGAAATTTTATTCTGATTGCGTGAAACACTCTGGCAAAGCCTCGCTCGCCGCGCTGCGGCTGATTGCCTGGGGAGGCGCAGCGGTCATCGTGTTGCTGGCCGTTGCCTTTCTGGCCAAATGGGCCGCCATCTTCATCTTGCGCTATTTGACGTGGGCCCTGGTCGCGTTGTGGGGGCTGTTTGCGGTGTTTACGTTCTATTTTTTCCGCGACCCCGACCCGCTCGTGCCCGCCGGTCCCAACCTCGTCATTTCCCCGGGGCATGGTAAGGTGGATGTGATCGACACGACGACCGAGCCGGACTATCTCGGCGGCGAATGCCAGCGCATTTCCATTTTTCTTTCCGTGATTGATGTCCACGTGCAGTGTGCGCCGGTGGCCGGCCGCGTCGCCCTGTGCAAATACACGCCCGGACAATTTATTAGTGCGCTGAAGACCGAATCGGCGCAGTTCAACGAAAATCTGCTCATCGGCCTGGACGCCGCCGAGCCGCACGGTGAAAAAATCGGGGTGCGCCTCATCGCCGGCCTCATCGCCCGCCGGATCGTGCCGTGGCTCAAGGAAAACGATGTCATCCAACGCGGCGAACGCATCAGCCTGATTCAATTCGGTTCGCGCGTGGAGGTCTATCTGCCGTCGCGCGCCAAAATCAAGGTAAAGCTCGGCGACCGGGTCGTCGGCGGCCAGACCGTGATTGCCGCCTTTGATTGAATTTCATATATGAGCGCGCCCCTTTCCCCGACTCCGCCGACGGATCACCACGACGATGGCCAGTTGAAAATTTATTTTCTGCCGAATCTGTTGACGGCGGGCAACCTGTTTTGCGGCTTCGTGGCGTTGACCAAGATTGTCGAGGCCGACCCGACGAATCCGGAATATTTTGGCCAGATCAAACTCGCGCTCGCGTACATCCTGCTGGCGTGCATTTTTGACCTGCTGGATGGGCGCGTGGCACGGCTGGGCGGCGCGGACAGCCCGTTCGGTCGCGAATTCGATTCGCTGGCGGATTTGATCTCGTTCGGCGTGGCGCCGGCTTTTCTGGTGCAGCGCGTCGTGCTGGCGGACGTGTTCGGCGAATACCGGCAAATCAGCTGGTTTATCGCGTCCATATACCTGCTCTGCGGCGCGTTCCGGCTGGCGCGCTTTAATGTGCTGTCCGCCCACGCCGGGGGCGGGGGCAAGGATTTTCTCGGCTTTCCCATTCCCTCGGCGGCGGGCCTGGTGGCGTCGCTCACCCTGCTCATCATTCATTTCAACGAAAACGAAAAAACCCTTGGCAAATGGAACTATCTATTGGCCGTGGTACTGGTGTTTTTGTCGGCGATGATGGTCAGTACGGTGCGCTATCCCAGCTTCAAATCATTGGGACTGCGATCGAAAAGCACCTTCACCAAGGCCATCGGCGCGGCGCTGTTCCTGGGCTGCCTGTTGGTCCTGCGGGAACGGGTCCTGTATTACGTGTTGCCGGCGTTTTTTACCTTGTATCTCGTCTATGGTTTTGTCCGGCCAAGCCTCTCCCGCGCCTGGCGCCGGGAAATCGAAGAGGAAGACGAGGACGAAACGGAGGCGCACTGAACGATGCCGGATCTCTCAACCATACTCCTTGCGGGCCTCACGGGTTTGATCAGCGGACTGCTGCTTTCCATGCCCAACATTGGCCCGGTCAACCTCACCATCATCAACGAAAGCGCCCGGCGCGGGTTCACCCAGGGCATGCTGGTCGGACTCGGCGCGTCGGCGATGGAGCTGATTTACTGTGCCATCGCATTCACGGGATTTTCGTCCTTTTTCGACCATCGCGTCGTCAAGGCTTCCATGGAGGTTTTCAGCTTCGCCTTTCTCCTGGTTCTGGGCATGAAATTTCTTTTGGCCAAGACGGTCGCCGCTGCCACCCGGCTCGGCGCCGCCGCCGGCAGAATCGAGGCGCGGGTCGAAGAAAAGTTTAATCCGCATTCGGCCTTTATGACCGGCTTTGTGCGGGTATTGGGCAACGTCGGCGTCCTGTTGTTCTGGATCGTGCTCGCGGCCAATTTCATGTCCCACGACTGGGTCACGGACACCCTGGTCGCCAAAACCGCTTGCGTCGTGGGCGTGGCGCTGGGCACCAACCTGTGGTTTTGCACATTGAGTTATGGCGTGTCGCGCAAGCACGGCCGGTTCAGCGAAGGCACCCTGGTGCGCCTGCAGCACATTTCCGGCATTTGCCTGATTGCGGTGGGACTTTTTGACGGCGGCCACATCGTGTGGCAACTGGCCCGGCACAGAATTTAATGACAAAATCTTTCGGCAACTGCCGTTTCATGGTAATCCTCTGCGCTTCCGCGTCTCCGCGGTTAATTTATGCTTAAAGCCGGAATCGTCGGACTGCCCAACGTCGGCAAGTCCACCCTGTTCAACGCCGTCACGCGCACCCGCAAGGCCGAGGCAGCCAATTATCCCTTTTGCACCATTGACCCGAACGTCGGCGTCGTCACCGTGCCCGACGCGCGGCTCGCACCGCTCGCCCAAATCGCCAAAACCACCGTCATCATCCCGGCGGCCATCGAATTCGTGGACATTGCCGGCCTCGTCAAGGGCGCCAGCGCCGGTGAAGGCCTCGGCAACAAGTTCCTCAGCCACATCCGCGAGGTGGACGCCGTCGTCCAGGTCGTGCGCTGCTTCGAGGACGCGGACATTCATCACGTCACCGGCTCAATTGATCCCGTGCGCGACATCGAAATCATCAACACCGAACTCGCCATCGCCGACCTGGACAACGTGAAAAAGCGCCGGGACAAACTGGCCAAGGACGTGAAGCGCGGCGAAAAGGCGGCCGTGACCGAGGACGCCGTGCTGGCCAAATTTGAGCCCGTATTGGACGCCGGAAAACTCGCGCTGACCGTGCCACTCACGCCCGAGGAAAAGGTGACCGCCCGGTCGTTCTTCCTGCTTACGGATAAGCCCACCATCTTCGCCTGCAATGTCAAGGAATCCGACCTTGCCACCGCCGACACGAACGCATTTGTCCAAAAGGTGCGTGACTATGTGAAAACACACCTCGCCTGCGAAGCGGTCGTCATCAGCGCGCAAATCGAGAGCGATTTGATTGATTTGTCGGCCGATGAGGCAAAACAGTTTCTCAAGGAACTCGGTGTGGAGGAGTCCGGCGTCGGCGCGCTCATCCGTGCCACGTATCATCTGCTCGGCCTGCGCACCTTCCTGACCGCTGGCGAAAAGGAGGTTCGTGCCTGGACCATTCACGTGGGTGACACCGCCCCCAAGGCGGCGGGCGTCATCCACTCCGACTTCGAACGCGGCTTCATCAAGGCCGAGACCGTAGCCTACGATGATTTGGTAAAATGCGGTTCCATCGCCTCGGCGCGGGAAAAGGGACTTTACCGGATGGAAGGCAAGGAATACGTCGTGCAAGACGGCGACGTGATGCTGTTCAAGTTCAATGTTTAGCTTGTTAAACCGCAGAGACGCGGAGACGCAAAGTTAAATTTTTCCAGGCGCCTCTGCGGTAAAAGATTTAACCCAACTTGTACCGCCGCATCTTCGGATCCACTTCCTGCGCCCAGGCATCGATGCCGCCAGTCAGGCAGCGCACGTGCTGCAAGCCATGCCCCATAAAATACGCCGCCGCGTCCAGGCCGTTCTTGCCCGCGTGATCAATGACCACAATTGGGTTTGTGTTCGAACCGCTGGCCATGAGCTCCTGCATTACCGGCTGCGACAGCAAAACCGAACCTTCGATATGCACGGCCTCAAATTCCTCGCGCGAACGCACGTCCACCAGTTTCAGCGATTTATCCTGCTGCAACCGTCCGGCGAGTTCCTTCGGTGAAATCAGAATTTTAGCGTCCTGCTCGTGGCTGGATTGGATGTGCGCCAGCACCTCGGCCACGTCCAGATTGCCGTTGCGCGCGCAAACCTGGGCCAGTGTTTCGTCCGGTTGAAACCCGCAACTGCTGCACCCGCCGATGTGATACCGCCGAAACAACGCCCGCTGTGCGCCGGGAAAAACCTCCAGCACCTCGCGCATTGCAGAATTTGGATCAATTTTTCCTGTCGCTGTCATTGCCCGAAAAATTTCTGGATTTCCTTCACCACTTCCGCAAACCGGTCCACTTCGGCCTTGGTATTGTAGAAATAAAAGCTGGCGCGGGCGGTGGATTCGACGCCGAGCCGGTGCATGAGCGGTTGCGTGCAGTGATGCCCGCCGCGCAACGCCACGCCCGCCTGGTCCGCCAGTGTCACCACGTCGTGCGCATGAACGTCGTTCAGCAAAAAACTCACCAGCCCGGCCCGGCCGGTTTTCGGGCCGAAGAGCCGGATGTTTTTTAACGCGGCCAGCTTTTCATAAGCGTAATTCGCCAGTTCCTGGTCGTGTTTCCAGATCCGATCACGGCCGATGGCATCGAGGTAATCCATCGCGGCGTGCAGGCCGATCGGGCCGGAGATGTCCGGCGTGCCGGCCTCAAACCGGTGCGGCGCCTTCTTGAATTCGGTCTTCTGGTATTCCACCGACAAAATCATCTCGCCGCCGCCCTGATACGGCGGCATGGCGTCGAGCAGTTCCTGCCGGCCCCACAACACGCCGATGCCGGTCGGCCCGCAAATCTTGTGACCGGAGAACACGAAGAAATCGCAACCGATGGCCTGCACGTCCACGGGCATATGCCCGGCGCTTTGCGCGCCATCCACCAGCGTGGTGATGCCGAGCTTCCGCGCGCGGGCGCAAAGGTCGGCGACCGGATTTACGGTACCGAGCGAGTTGGAAATGTGAACCATCGAAAAGATTTTCACCTGCCTCGTCAGCAGCGAATCAAGTTTGGACAAATCGAGAATACCTTCGTCGCCCGTGATGGGCACATAAGTAATTTTGGCGCCGGTGCGCTGCGCGAGCAATTGCCAGGGCACGAGATTGCTGTGGTGCTCCATCTCCGTGAGCAGGATTACGTCGCCGGATTTCAAGTTTTTCGCGCCCCAGGAACTGGCGACGAGGTTGATGCCCTCGGTCGTGCCGCGGGTGAACACGATTTCCTCGGCGGTCCGGGCATTGATGAACCTGGCCGCGCGCGCCCGGCCCGCTTCGTAAGCCGACGTGGCGCGGTTGCTCAATTCATGGATGCCGCGGTGGACGTTGGCGTTGTCACATTCGTAGTAATGCTGCAACGCTTCAATTACCACCCTCGGTTTCTGGCTCGTGGCCGCGTTATCGAAATAAATCAGCGGCTGGCCGTGGACCTGCTGGTCGAGGATGGGAAAATCCTTCCGCAGTGCCAGCCAATCAACATTTTTTGAAACGCTCATCGAAAAATTTTACCGCAGAGACGCCGAGGCGCAGAATTTTTAAGACCGACTTAGCGGAAACTTGCAGAATCGCTTTGCCCAAATTCAATTCTGTAAATTCTGCCTTCGCTTTTCTCCGCGTCTCTGCGCCTCTGCGGTGAATCACATCAAACCGAGTTGCAGCTTGGCCGCCTCGGTCATCATGCCCTGGTTCCACGGCGGGTCCCAGACGAGCTCGACGTTCGCCTCGTCAATCGGTTCGAGGTTCAGCAATTTGTTTTGCACGTCCTGCGCGAGCGTCGGCCCCATGCCGCAGCCGGGCGCCGTCAGCGTCATCTTGACGTCGGCCTTGAAACTGTTTTCGCCGGCCGGCGCCAGGTGGCAATCGTAAATCAGACCAAGGTCCACAATGTTGACGGGAATCTCGGGGTCATAACACGTCTTGAGCGCTTCCCAGACCTGTTTTTCCAGTTGTTCCTGGGTGACGGGACCGGCCGGCACCGCGGCCGCCACCGATTTGGTTTCCGCCTGCACCCCCAGCGCATCGGCGTCCTTGGCCTCAATGCGAAACATGTTGCCGTTGACGATGACCGTGTAGCTGCCGCCGAGCGATTGGGTGATGTAAGCCTGCTCGCCCTTTTGCAACGTGACCTTGGTGCCGACGGGCACGACGGCGGCTTCGACGTCGCGGATCAAAGTTTTCGGTTCAGAATTCATAGCACACTTAAGTTTTGTTTACTTCCACCATCATCGCCGCAAACACCGTTGAAATCAATCAGGTCTGTTCGTTTTCCGTGGTCACCGGTTGGACCTCGCCGTGCAACGCCGCCATGACCGCATGCCACGAAAGAATCGCACATTTCACCCGGGCCGGATATTTGTGGACCCCGGCGAACACGGCCAGTTTGCCCACGTCGCCCTCAATCTTGCCGGTCGTGACCATTTCATGCACCCGACCGAACATTTTTTCCACGTCCGCCTTCGTTTTGCCTTTGGCGAATTCCGTGAGCAGCGACGCCGACGCCTTGGAAATGCAGCAACCGGAACCAACGAAACTGATGTCCTCGATGGTATCGCCGTCCAGTGCCAGAAACAGCTTCAACTGGTCTCCGCACAGCGGATTGTGTCCCTGGGCCGAGCGGGACGCGGCGGGCAGCTCGTGGAAATTCCGCGGCTTCCGGCAGTGGTCCAGAATGACCTGCTGGTAAAGGTCGTTCAGTTCGTCGAACATAAACATTTCGGGTAGGGACGCCCTCGCCGAGGCTCCGTGGCGCGCCCGGCGGTCGCGCCCTACCTATCTATTTTCCAAGCAAATGCGGATTGGCCTCCAGCCGGTCCCACACCACCTTGTCCAGTTGCTCGCGCACGGCGGGGTGCTTCACACGCGCGATGATTTCGCCGGCAAAGGCGTGAATCAGCATCCGCCGCGCGGTGTCCTGGCTGAGGCCACGCGAGCGCAGGTAAAAAATGGATTCGTCGTTCAACTGGCCGATCGTCGCGCCGTGCGTGCATTTCACATCGTCGGCGTAAATTTCCAGTTGCGGCTTGGTATCGGCGGTCGCGTCGTCGGAGAGCAACAGGTTTTTGTTCGTCTGCTTCGCGTCGGTCTTCTGCGCGGCGGGATGAACGTAAATCCGCCCGTGGAAGACACCCTTGGATTTGTCATCGAGGATGCCGTTGAAATACTCATGGCTGGCGCAATGCGGCTGGGCGTGTTCGACAATCATGTGGTGATCAGCGAGCTGTTCGCCGCGGGTAAGGTAAAGGCCGTTTAAAATGCATTCCAGGCCTTCGCCGGCGAGTTTGGCGCGGATGTTGTTGCGTGACAACCTGGCGCCCAGCGCAAAGGAATGGACATTTACCTGGCTGGTGCGACCGAGGTTCCCGGCGATGGTTGCCAGGTGAAATGCGTCCGGCGCCTCGTCCTGGAACTTCACGTGTTCCAGCACGGCGTTGTCGCCGGCGACAATTTCCGTGACCGCATTGGTGAAATACGCGGCACGGTCGGCTGAAAGATAGCTCTCAATGACGGTCGCCTGGCTGCCGGCCCCGGCGACAATGAGGTTGCGCGGCTGGATCGTGTCGCCACTGTGTCTGGCCGTGGAAACAAAAATAAGTTGAATCGGTTCTTCGACCATTTTGCCCGCCGGAATATGGACGAAGCCGCCATCGATAAAAAATGCCTGGTTCAAGGCCGCGAAGGAATTGCCATCGGTCAACGCGAACCGGCCGAACTGCTGCTCAAGGAACGCGGAATCCGTGGCCAGCGCGGCGGCAAGGCTGGTGACTTTTACACCGTCCGGCAATCGGCCCACGGCTGAAAGCGCGGCCTGAAAATGCCCGTTCACAAAGACCAGGCGCGAACCGGGCAGATCCGCAAAGATGTATTTTCCCAGCGCGACTTTGGCGGCGGCATCGTCCGTCGGTTCCGCCATGGGCTCGAAGGGCAGTTTGGCAAGTGGCGCCACGTTCGTGAACCGCCAGTCTTCGTCATGAACCGTGGGAAAGCCGAGTTCGGCAAAGCGCGCCATGCCGGCCTTGCGGAGCGGCAACAGCCACGCCGGCGATTGCGGTTCCGACTCAAAACGCCGGAATTTCTCCAAAAACGGTTCGGCGGCCTTTGCGGATGCCTGCGGTGTCGTTTGCGTCATAATTCAATTGTCCCAAGCCAAAAATTGGACCGTCAATCTCCCACGCTCTTTGCCACCGCGCAAGTCTGGAGCGCGCTTGTTTTCGGATGCAAAGCTGGCAACCTGAGGGGACATGCTTTCACAAGCAGACATCCAAAACGCGCTGAAGACCGTCAAATATCCGGGTTTTTCGCGCGACATCGTTTCCTTCGGACTGGTAAAAGAGATTTCTGCCGCCGATGGCGCGGTGAGCGTTTTGCTGCAACTGACCTCCGCCAATCCCGCGGCCGCCCAGCAGATCAAGGAGGAATCTGAACGCGTGTTGAAGGCCCTGCCGGGCGTGAAGCACGTTCAGGTGGAAGTACAGCAGCCCGCCGCCGGCCCGGCCGCGCCGGCCAATCCCTTTGCGAATCAAAATCGCGTGCCCGGCGTGAAGCGCGTCATCGCCATCGCCAGCGGCAAGGGCGGCGTCGGCAAATCCACCGTGTCCGTGAACCTCGCCGGTGCGCTCAAACATACCGGCGCCAGGATTGGATTGCTGGACTGCGATATTTACGGGCCGAGCATTCCCCTGATGATGGGGGTCCATGAACGTCCGACCATCAGCGCGCAGGAACGGCTGGTGCCGCCGCTGGGTCATGGGGTGAAGGTGATGAGCATCGGTTTGCTGCTCACGGATGAACAGCCGGTCATCTGGCGGGGGCCGATGATTACCAAGACCATCCAGCAATTTCTGATGGCGGTGGAATGGGGTGAGCTGGATTATTTGCTGGTGGATTTGCCGCCGGGCACCGGCGACGCGCAATTATCGCTCTGCCAAACCGTGCCGCTCGACGGTGGTGTCATCGTAACCACGCCGCAGGAGGCGTCGCTGGGCGTTGTGCGCAAAGGCATTGCGATGTTCCACAAGGTGAACGTGCCGATCCTCGGCATTGTCGAGAACATGAGTTATTTTACCGCTCCAAACGGCGAGCGGGTGGAAATTTTCGGCCATGGCGGTGGCCGGGCCGAGGCCGTCCGGCAACAGGTTACGTTCCTTGGCGAGGTACCGATTTTTACGGAAATTCGTGAAGGGGGTGACCAGGGTGTGCCGGTGGTGGTCTCGGCGCCGGATGGCCCGGCCGCCCGGGTATTTGTTCAAATCGCCGCTTCTTTGCGCAAACAACTGGAGTGAGCAGGGTTGCACAACCTGTTCGCCATGCGCTGGTTGCGATGCCGGGACGAGATTTCTATTGCAATCGGGTTGAAAAAATCTAACTTTTACGTCACATTTTCTATGTCGATCGCTATGAAAGCTGCATCTCCAGCGGACGATTTGCTGAAGAATTCCTCGCTTTATCGGGAATTTCAGGCCGAGCGCGAGGAAATTCTCAGGCACAAGTGGATTGAGTCGGAAAAGGCCGGACACGACATCGGATTCGAACGGGCATTGACGGATTGGATCATCAAGCACCGGGCGAACTGGCGCCGGGCGCGCCAAACCGCCAGCCACTGACCGAAGATTGAATGTTCCTTTAAGGCGGCCCCGCGAGGTCGCCAAGGAAAAATATGAACGCATATTGCGCGACGCGAATCAGCTCCGCCCAGCGGAGAGGTTCGCGATTTTTATTCGTTCCATCGGCCTCGAACTTGATTCCAAAAAAATTCGATGACGGGAACGGGAGCGACGACGAGGATTTTGCCAAATGACTGAAACCACCGTCATCCTCGATGCCGCCGCGATGCAACGCGCGCTCACCCGGATTGCGCACGAAATTGCCGAGCGCAATGAAAACGGCGCGGAGGTGGTTCTGACGGGTATTCCGGTGGGCGGCGATCATCTGGCCAAACGACTGGGCAAAATCCTCTCCGAACTCTGGCGGCAACCCGTCCCCGTCGGCATCCTGGACGTGTCCATGCACCGCGACGATCTGGACCAGCGGGCCGCACCGACGGTTCATCCCACCGTCATTCCATTTGATGTGACCGGCAAAACGGTCGTGCTGGTGGACGACGTCCTGTTCAGCGGCCGCACCACCCGCGCGGCCATGGACGCGCTGAATGATTTCGGCCGGCCAAAAAAAATCCAATTGGCCGTGGTGATTGACCGCGGTCACCGCGAACTGCCGATCAAGGCGGATTTTGTCGGCAAAAATGTGCCTACGGCCGAAGGCGAAAAAATCCGCGTGCGGCTGGTCGAAAACGACGGCGTGGACGAGGTCGTGCTGGAAAGGCCAAGATGACCTGGACCCGCAAACATCTGCTCGACATCGAATCGCTCACGCCGGACGAAATCGTCATGGTGCTGGACACGGCCCGGGCGTTCAAGGCGGTCGGCGAACGCGCCATCAAAAAGGTCCCGGCGCTGCGCGGCAAGACCGTGGTCAACCTGTTCGTGGAGCCGTCCACGCGCACCCGCATCAGTTTTGAGCTGGCGGAACAACGCCTGTCGGCTGACGTCATCAATTTTTCCGCCGAGGCGTCGTCCTTCAAAAAGGGCGAGACGCTGAAGGACACCGCGCGCAATCTTGAGGCGCTTAACGCCGATTTTATCGTCATCCGCCACAGCGCCTCCGGCGCGCCGCATTTTCTGGCACGCGTGCTCAACGCCAGCGTCATCAACGCCGGCGACGGCGCCCACGAACATCCCACGCAGGCGTTGCTGGATGTGTTCACCATTCGCGAGCACAAGGGAAAAATCGCGGGACTGAACATCACGATTCTGGGCGATATCCTTTACAGCCGCGTGGCGCGCTCAAACATCTGGGCACTGCGGAAACTCGGAGCCACCGTGACCTTGTGCGGTCCGGCCACGCTGGTGCCAAAGACGTTTGAGCAGATGGGCTGTCGCGTGACTCACGACGTGGACGAGGCGATCCGGGACGCGGATATTATCAACCTGCTGCGCATCCAGCACGAGCGCCAGCGCAAGACGATGTTTCCCAGCATCAACGAATACATCCAGCTTTTCGGTCTCAACAAGGCGCGCCTCGCGAAGGCGAAGTCCGACGCGCTCGTCATGCATCCCGGTCCGATCAACCGCGGCGTGGAGATTGACAGCGACATCGCTGATTCCGGCCGGTCCTTGATTCTGGAACAGGTGACCAACGGTCTGGCGGTGCGAATGGCCGTCTTGTTCCTGGTCAACGGCGGCAAAGGGCCGTCGGAAGTGGCGGGAAATTAGAAATTAGATTTATTTCCGCTTCCAAAAAATCAGGACCCCGCCAAACAGTCCCACCACCGTGCCGGCCAGATAAAAATGGGTGGCCTTGCTCATGGGCGCGCCGGTAAAGGTACGGGTAAATTGCGAACCGATCGAATTGGCCACGTCGTGTCCCTGCCACAACAACCACAAGGCGACGACCAGGCAGACAACGCCGATTCCTTTTTGCATAAATTCCTTTCAGGTTTAATGTCCTGGCTCACCGGCAGGCACCGGGTTCGTTCCACCCAAGCGCGGCGAAGTTTTAACCAGGCCGGCTGAAATTGCGAACAAAAAACCGCACGGGCCGGACCGGACAGCGCGTTTTAACATCAGGGCTGCCAGAGGGCACGCCAGAATTGCCGGGCGGCACCCGGCGGGATCGAATTGGTGAAGTTCAAAACGCCGCCGGGGAGCGTGTTGGTCGAGACGGGCACCCAGGTCATCAGATTTGTGGAAGTCTGAACCACGTAAGCAACGTTGGTGTCGCCCTGGAGCTGGAACACCAACTGACTGGCGGAGCCGGACAGGAACTGCAATTGCGGCGCCGCCGGAGTGCCTGGCGAAATCGTAAAGGAAATGGGCAGCGTGGTGACCGGGAGAAGCGGATCGCCGGTATTGATAAAGAGCGTGAAGGTGTAAGTGCCTGGGGCAAGTCCTGCCGGGTTGAAAGCCAGATACACCGTCACGGCACCCGACTTCGACACATATCCGTTGGTGGACGAAAGGCTCAACCATGTCGGAACCGCGCTGGTGAAAGAAAGCGAGTAAGACAAGGGCAATCCGCCGCTGTTGGTTATCATCAGTGGCACGGTGAACGGCGGTGAATTGGAGGCTGCGGCCTGGTTCAGGTTGGGGGCGACGATTCCCGCCTGCGCCGGAATCCCAACGTAAAGCGCCATGGAACGCAAGACGGGCGGCGTAGCCAATGTTACCGGCGCACTGCTGTTGCTGACGATAAAGGTGAAATTGCTGACGGCTCCGGCCCCGAACGTATCCCACCAGGTGCCGGCGTAGGTGCCCGGATCCAGGCCGGCGACCACCACGGTGCCGGTGACGCCCGGTCCCGGCGTGGCCGCGAAGACGTTGGTGCGATTCCATAGCCAGAGGGCCTGCCAATTGTTGGTGCCGACCGCATAGGCACCGAGCGCGGACACATAAGGATTGAGCGTAATGTTACCGAGCAGAATCCAGTCCAGACCGTTGTTGGTAATAGTAATGCTGTGCGACCCGGCGGAAACCGGAATGGACGCGGTGAAATTCGTGGACGTGTCGCTGCCGGCGGAGGGGAATGAAATATTGGTTCGTAAGCTGCCATCGAGAAAAATTTCCAGGCCGGCGCCGGAGCCGGCAATCTGCAGAATTTGAACCGAAAACGTCCCGTTCTGGGGATAATTGACCAGGAACGTATAACCGTCCGGCGTCATGGCATTATGATACTGACCCTGCAGGTAGCTGGGCGCGGAACCAATGCCATCCGGTGCGGCAGCCCCGACCGTGAACGTACTTTGCGCCGCCGTCGCCCAGCCGCCGCCGGGCGAAAATGCCAGCGGGCCGGGTGCGCCGCCAGTGACTGACGGAATGGATTTGGTCAGGGCGTTCTGGTCAGCCAGGCCGGACACGGTGACAAAATCAGCGGCGGCCTGGATCAAATAGTAATCGTTGTTCGGATCAATCGTGTCCCAGTACCACGGTTGCGCACCGCCGGATTGCGCCGCCATCAGGCCGGCCCAGACCGGCGGGCTGATGCCGACATGGGCAGTGGAGTCAATACCGCACTCGCCGCTGAAATCAGGCGCGACCGGTTGCGACGCGGTAATGTCCTGGGCGTCACGAATACCGGTTATCAGATCCGACGGATAATCATGGTGTTGATAGTAATCCGTCCGGTCCCAAATCGGTTCGTTGAGCACGGAGCTGCTGGTAATCAAGTGATGATAAACGTCGTTCGTGCGGATGAACTGGGCCATTTCATTGTGCCACGACTCGATATTGCCCCACTGGTTCGCGTAGGCGGCGTCCGTGAATTGAACCTCGTTGAACATCTCAAAGGCCATGATGGCAGGCGAATAACCCCAGCGCGCCACAATGTATCGCAGTTTGCGCTTGGTCAACGCCCGGGCCGTTGCGTCGGTGAAGAAATTGGTCGCGTTGGTCAGAAAACCACCGTTGGCAACGTTGTAAGGGTTCTGTTCCCAGTTCGGATTGACGTCGCTGCCGTTGGTGCTCGAATACTGCCCGTGATGCTGCAACACCATTTGAAAATGGATGCCGGCCTGGTCGGCGGCGGCAACGATGGCATCCCAGTTTCGGGCATTGGCCAGATTCAGTTGGCCCAGGGTATTATTGACTTTCGGCCAGTCCAGGTTCAGCCCCAAACCTTGCCAGTCATAAAAATGGGTCATCCATACCCGCGACCAGTTTTCATGTGCCGCGCCCATTTTGGGGAAGATGGTCGTCACCCGGTAATCTCCTCCCGAAGTATTGGTGTAACCCCAGGCGACATCCTGTCCCACTGGAAAATACCGCCGGCCATTGCTGGTAATGAAACGGCGCGGATTGGCGGGGTCCACCTCCACGAAACCGGAGCTGGTCGGAAAGCCGGTCACCGTCCAGGAAGCCGGTGACAAATTGCCGAAGGACAGCGGCGAACCGTTCAGCGTGATGTTGCTGATGCTGTAAACTCCCGCCATCGTCGGCGTGTGCCGCACCCGCCAGGTGGCGCCGCCGTCGAAAAATGCGGGCAGGGAAACCGTGCTCGCATCCGGCTGGACAATCAGGACGCGCACGTCATTGCTGTAATCAAACGGGTCCGCAATCGGCGTATTTACCGTGAACGAAGCCTCGATTTTGGCATACGTGCCCTGGGCATGAATCAAGGACGGAATACAAATTGAAAAAATGGCAGGAATCAGGATTGTCAAAAACCCGGCGCCGGAACGAATCCGCCGAAATGACTGGTGCATAAGGCTTAAATACGTCACTAGGGGTGGTTTCGCGGATCAGAGTCTCACATTGGTCGCCCGATTACAAGAAAATAGAACTTTTCACGGTTCGGCGGCAGGGAGGAACGGCCCGGGTTAGTACCATTTTCCATCATCTGAAGACTCTGAAGACGGGCTTTGGTTGTCCGGTCAGACCTGAAGCAGTTTGATCTGCTCGTTCTCCTTTTCCACGGCTTCGCCGAGCGTTTGCGCCTGGCGGCGGCGGCGTTCGATGATGTGCTTGTCCAGCACCGGATCGTACGGCACGGGATAGCGGCCGTCATAACAGGCCATGCAAAAGGATTCCGCGGGCAGACCGGTTGCCTTGACCATGCCCGCCTGCGAAAGGTAATGGAGTGAATCGGCATTGAGATAGCGGCGGATTTCGTCCAGGCTGTGATTGGCCGCCATCAGCTTGCTCCGGTCGGGAAAATCGATGCCATATACGCACGGGTTCATGTGCGGCGGGCAGCTCACCAGCACGTGCACCTCCCGGGCGCCGGCTTCCTTGAGCGTCTTCACGCGCGTCTTGCAGGTCGTGCCGCGCACGATGGAATCATCCACAATCACAACCCGCTTGTCCTTCACGAGCGAGGCGATGAGATTCAATTTCACGCGCACGTCGAAATCGCGGATGAGTTGCGTCGGTTGCAGGAAACTGCGCCCGACGTAGTGATTGCGAATGAACGCCATCTCGAACGGGATGCCGGATTCCTCGGAATAACCGAGCCCGGCGCACACACCACTGTCCGGCACGGGAATCACCAGATCGGCCTGGACGGGATGTTCGCGCGCGAGTTGGCGGCCCATTTCCTTGCGCACGTTGTAAACACTGCGCCCGCCAATCGTGCTGTCCGGCCGCGCAAAATAGACGTATTCGAAAATGCAAAATGCCCGGCGCCGGTGTTCGGGAAACGCCTGCAGGCTGATCACTCCCTTTTCGTTGATGATGACGATTTCGCCCGGTTCCACGTCGCGGACGAATTCCGCCTGAATCTGGTCGAACGCCACCGATTCGCTCGAAAGCGCCCAGGCGCCGTTCACGCGGCCCAGCGCCAGCGGCCGAAATCCGAACGGATCACGCGCGCCGATCAATTCCTTTTCGGTCATGATCACCAGCGAATAGGCGCCTTCGATGCGGCGGAGCGTTTGCACGATGGTATTTTCAACGCCACCCAGCAGCGGCTGCGCCAGCATCATGATGATGATTTCGCTGTCCACGGTCGTTTGAAAAACCAGCCCGTGACTTTCCAATTCGTCGCGCAGCTTCGCCGCATTGGTCAGATTGCCGTTGTGAGCGACGGCGATCTGGCCGCGGGCGCAATCCACGGTCAGCGGCTGCGCGTTGCGGAGATTGGAAGTGCCCGTGGTCGAGTAGCGCGTGTGACCGACGGCCATGTTGCCGACCAGATCGTGCAGCAATTTGGGATTGAACACCTGGGACACGAGTCCCATGCCGTGGTGTTTGAAAAATTTTCCCTCGTGGCAGGTGACGATGCCGGCGCTTTCCTGACCGCGATGCTGGAGCGCATAGAGACCGTAGTAGGTCAGTTCCGCGGCATTCGGGTGACCGAAAATGCCGAACACACCGCAATAATGTTTGGGGTAATTTTGTTGCATCGTTTACTCGCGCCCGCCGCTGAATTGTCGCAGACACAAACCCGGTGCGCAAGGCGGAATGAAATCGAAACTGATCCGGGTGCGCATCTCGAAATATTCCTGGCAGGGACGGCGCGCTGCGCCATCCGCACCCCAAGCGGATAAAAGATTCCGACGGGTTTAACGTCAGGGACATCGCGACGCAATACCGCTGCCAAAGACATCCCCACCAAAACTTTCCCGCAATTGGTCTCCAAAGACAAGGTTCCGGCCAAACACCCACTTTTACTCTTGACCCACCAGCAAAACTAATGATATATATGAATTCTTCCGTAGAAGGCAGCTATGAAGATTCGCCGTGTACAATGGGGAGCAGCGCTATTGGTGGCGTTCAACACATCCATGGCCCCCGCGGCGACGCTTTACGTGGACTTGAACAGCGCCAATCCTGTGCCGCCCTTCGCCGATTGGAGCACCGCCGCAACTAACATTCAGGACGCTATTGATGTTTCCTCGGACGGTGACTTGATTTTGGTGACGAACGGCGTTTATCAAACCGGCGGCCGCACGGTAAATGGATCTGCACTCACAAACCGTGTGGTTGTTGATAAAGCCGTCACGGTGCAAAGCGTGAATGGTTCAAGGGTAACAATTATTGAAGGTTATCAGATTCCAGGCAGCTTCAATGACGACAGCGCTGTGCGCTGTGTGTATCTAACCGATGGCGCGGAATTGATCGGATTTACGGTGGCAAACGGCGCTACACTCACACAGTTCAGCTCTGAGTCGGATTTTGATGGCAGTGGAGGCGGGATATGGTGCCAGTCCACGAATGTTACCGTGTCCGACTGCCTCATTGTATCCAATGCGTGTTCATTCTACGGTGCTGGCGTCTATGCTGGCACCTTGGATGACTGCCAAATCAATAACAACACAAATCAAAACACGGGGAGCAGTGGCGGGGGTGGCGGTGCTGCATACAGTGTACTGCTTGGCAGCACAATCAATAGCAATTATGTATTTAGCGTCGAAGGAAAAGGGAGCGGCGGGGCTTTCATGTGCATTCTCAGCAATTGTGTTGTTGCCGAAAATTCAATGGGCGGAGTCGGCGACTGTACCCTCAATAATTGCACCGTTGAGAATAACACCAATACTTACAGCGGGGGTGGCGCGGTGTTCTCCATTTTGTGCCACAGTATAGTATGTAATAATTGGACAGGCCTTTGGTATGGTGGTGGGGCATATGATTGTGTTTTAAATAACTGCACGATTTCAAATAACTGGGCAGGCCAAAACGGCGGCGGGGTTTATAACGATAGCTCTGAAACAAACGGCCCCGGTCAGAACAACGTCGTGGTAGGCAACATTGCCAATCGTACCGGAGGCGGCATTTACTTCGCGGGGAACCTCACCAACTGGATGTTCATCAGCAATTCAGCCGCCAGCGACGGAGGTGGGGCATACCTATCTTCATCTCAGTCAACTTTGAATAACTGTACCTTTTCAGGAAATTCCTCGGGTGGCAATGGTGGCGGAGTCTGCGGCACATACCCCTCTCTGATAGCTGCTTCAAACTGTACCTTTAGTGGCAACACCGCTGTAGGAAATGGTGGTGGGGCTTATGGTGCAGCGCTGAACAACTGTTCCGTCGTCGGCAATCAGGCTGGCAATGGTGGTGGGGCTTACGGCGCGTTGAACAACTGTTCCGTCGTCGACAACCGAGCCGGAAATGGCGGCGGCGTTTATGGAACAACCAGTAACTGCACGGTCAAAGGAAACATCGCGACTACCAATGGTGGAGGGCTTTATTTATTTTTCATCGGATACATCCCGTCCCCCTTTGTTAATTGTGCTTTTACCAGTAATTTCGCGGCAAATGGTGGTGGTGCCTACGTTGGCAGTGGTGCTAGCGGCGGCGTCTTCAGCAATAGCGTTTTCTTAGCCAATTTCGCGACCATCAGCGGTGGTGGTGTACAGGCGGGGACATTGTCCCGGTGCATTATCCAGAACAATTCAGCAGGGGCAAATGGAGGCGGAACCTACAGTTCCTCAATAACAAATTGTTTGCTGACCGGTAATTCGGCCGCTTATGGAGGAGGAGCTTATGGAGGTTTCATCAATAACTCGACAATTGTGAGCAACACAGCAACAAGTAACGGCGGCGGAACATATTTTGTGTCGGGGGCAACGAGCAGTATTGTCTATGACAATTCCGCTCCTGCCGGTTCAAATTTTGAGAACTTTGAACCCTATAACTACTGTTGCACAACTCCTATGCCTACAATTGGAAATTCCAACATCACGAACGGTCCGGTTTTTGTGAACTTTGCCGCCGGTAATTTTCGGCTACAAACCAATTCTCCATGCATTAACGCTGGAAGCGGTTCGCCGGGGTCTATTGATTTGGATGGGCGTCCCCGAGTGGTAGGTGGCCGGATCGATATTGGAGCTTATGAATTCCAAGGTCCTGGCATTGGTGAGTTCGTCGGATGGCTCCAGCAATACGGCTTGCCCACCGATGGTTCGGTGGATTACGCGGATTTAGACGGCACCGGATTCAATGTCTATCAGGATTGGATCGCAGGCTTGAATCCCACCAACGCGCTGTCCGTTTTGGCAATGCTGACGCCCGTGTCCACCAACAATCCGGTGGGCCTCGTCGTCAGCTGGGAAAGCGTGGGCAACCGAACCTATTTCCTGCAAGGCAGCACCAATCTGGGAACGCAACCGGCGTTTTCCTCCATCCAGAGCAACATCGTTGGCCAGGCGGGCAAGACGAGTTACACGGACACCAATGCGGTGGGCAACGGCCCGTTCTTCTACCGCGTCGGCGTGCAACAGTAAATGGTACGTGATATCGGCGGCCCGGATACCCCCGTTTTTTGGCTCAAAAATGCCAATAAAATCACCGTTGCGCGAACGGCCTTTGGGGGTATGTTGGCGGATGATTCTGCCTGGCGCTGGTTGCCGGGCACTTGCTAATTCAACGTTTTGAGATACTGTTTCGATTATGGCTTTAACGAAGGTTAGTTCCACGGTTCATTTCATTTCACGCGGCGCAACGGTGGGTGGGCGCGGCGAAACGGCCAGCGGCCATTGGGTCCCCAACACGGACGTTTATGCCACGGACACCAACCTGGTCATCAAGGTGGAATTGGCTGGCATGAAAAGTGATAGTCTGGAGATCACGGTGGAGGGCAATCGCCTCCGTATTGCCGGCACCCGACCGGACGGCTGTCGGGCCAATAAGTGCAATTTTTTGGTGATGGAGATCAGTTACGGGCCGTTCGAGAGTGTGCTCGAACTGCCGCCGGGTTACGATCTCAGCCAGGCCAAGGCCATTTATGTGAACGGTTTTCTGCGGATTGACGTGCCCATGGCGCAACCGCATTCCAAAATGACCAAGGTGCCGATCGCTGAAGGAAATTAAGCGGCGCGCAATTCTTTTCCGGCGCGCCGGCCTTTTAACAGTTAATTGAGAGGAACGACGATGACATCGCCGGAG
>JAJPJM010000027.1 GCA_021324235.1 Verrucomicrobiota bacterium | reverse complement strand
CCGCCCTGTTTCTTGGGCTTGCCACTGCGCCAGATGATGCTGCCCTTCATCGGGCGTTTGCCGGTCAATTCACAAATGCGTGCCATAAAATTTAAGTAAAGAGTCATGGAGCTTAGCAGCCAAAACCGCCGTGGCAAGCACTTTTTCGGCAATTTCAGCGTGCCACCGGGTCAAATCGCCCGTATCTTCGCGGCGCTTTTATGGCCATGGTAAAACCCTTTGCCGCGCTGCGACCGAAACCGGAACTGGCTGCGCGCATCTGCGAGCTGCCCTATGACGTCATGTCGTCGGACGAGGCGCGCGCCGTCGCCGCCGGCAACCCGCTCAGCTTTCTCCACGTCAGCAAACCGGAAATCGATCTGCCGCCGGGAACGGACGTGCACGCGCCGGAAGTCTATGCCCAGGGCGGGGAAAATTTTCAAAAACTCATCCGCGACGGCGCGCTCCGGCTGGACGCGCCGCCGGGCTTTTACGTGTACCGGCAAATCATGGGCACCCACACCCAGACCGGCCTGGTCGCGACCGCGAGCTGCGTGGAATATCAGCGCGGCATCATCCGGCGACATGAGCAGACGCGGGTGGACAAGGAGAACGACCGGGTGCGGCACATCGAAACCTTGAATGCGCAGACCAGCCCGGTTTTTTTGACCTACCCGGCCGCCCGCACTTTGGACGCGTTCATTGCGGAGAAGGCCGGCGGCAAGCCGGAGATCGATTTCACGGCCGGGGACGGCATCCGGCACCTGTCCTGGACGATTCAGGAACCGCACCAGGTGAAATTCATCGAAACCCAGTTTGCGCGGATTCCGAACCTGTACATTGCCGACGGGCATCATCGGAGTGCGGCGGCGGCGCGGGTCTATGAATCCCGCTCGGGCGCCGGGGAGAGCGGGCGGTTTCTGGCCGTGATCTTCCCGCACAATCAGATGCAGATTTTGCCGTACAACCGCGTGTTGAAGGATTTGAACGGCTGGGCGCCGGAGCAGTTGCTGGAAATTCTCGGCACGGTCTTCGCCGTCAATACCTACGGCACGGCCGCGCCCTCGCGCGAGCACGAACTCGGTTTTTATATGGCCGGCAAATGGCATACCCTGGCGTTTCGCCACAACGTGCTGGAAGTGCGCGACCCCCGGGAACTGCTCGACGTGACCCTCCTGCAAAAGCACGTGCTGGGACCGGTCTTTGGCATTGATGATCCGCGCACGAACCAGCGCATTCAATTCGTTGGCGGCATCCGCGGCACCGAGGAACTGGAAAAGCTGGTCAACCGCGGTGAATACGCCTGCGCGTTTTCGATGTACCCTGTAAGCACCGAAACGTTGATGACCATCAGCGACGCGGGCGGCGTCATGCCGCCCAAAAGCACGTGGTTCGAACCGAAGCTGCGTGACGGGATGTTTTGTCACCTGATTTGATGGGTGGCGGCGCTCTGGGAGCGTCGCTACAATGCCCGCGTGTCCTTGAACCGCCTCCAACGCGGCTTGCGCGCCACCTTCACGGGCATGGCCGTCAACGTCGTGTTGTCGGGCACGAAACTCGCCGCCGGCATCGCCGGCCATTCGCATGCCCTCGTCGCCGATGCCGTCGAATCCTTTGCCGACATTTTCAGCTCGCTCATTGTATGGCGCGGACTGGTCGTGGCGGCGGCCCCGGCGGACGAAGACCATCCCTATGGTCACGGCAAGGCCGAACCCATCGCCTCCGCCATCGTCGCCGCCATGTTGCTGGGGGCGGCGCTGTGGATCGCCCTCAAGGCGTGCAGCGAAATCCTGGAACCGCACCGGTCGCCGGCACCGTTCACCCTCATCGTGCTGGTCGTGGTGGTGGTCGTGAAGGAAGGCCTGTTCCGGTTTGTTTCGCGCGAAGGCCGGGCCGTGGACAGCACGGCGGTCAAGACCGACGCCTGGCACCATCGCAGCGACGCCATCACGTCCGTGGCTGCCGGCGTCGGCATCAGCGTGGCGCTCATCGGTGGCAGGGGTTTTGAAGCCGCCGATGATGTGGCGGCGATTGCGGCGGCGGGGGTCATCGCGTGGAATGGCTGGCATTTGCTGCGTCCGGCGCTCAATGAACTCATGGACACCGCCCCCGGCCATGAGGTGATCGACCAGATCCGCCAGATCGCGACCGCCACGTCCGGGGTGGGCCGCGTGGAAAAATGCTTCGTGCGCAAGGTGGGCTACCAGTATTTCGTGGACATGCACGTGGAGGTGGACCCGCAAATGACCGTGCTCCGCTCGCATGAAATCGCCCACGCCGTGAAGGACAAAATCCGCGCCGTTGTTCCCGCCGTCACCGACGTGCTCGTGCACATCGAACCGCTCGGCCTTGCAGCGCGGTGGAAGGAAAAATAGGCCCGGCGGCGTCCCGGCCTCGTTTTTTTTGTACCCTTTTCCCGCCGCGCTGAAAGCAGTGAAACAGGCGTTGCTCGATCAACCCGGCCTCGAACCCGTGCCCCGCCGTGAGCCCGTCGAGATGCTCGTGGTCCCAAAGGCAAATTAGGCTGGACAAATCATGCCCTTCGACGCGTCATGGGAGCGACACTATGGATTTTCCCGGCATGAAAATTCACCGGCGGGCGTTCACACTCATCGAATTGCTGGTGGTCATCGCCATCATTGCGATTCTCGCGGCGATGCTGTTGCCGGTGCTGAGCCAGGCCAAGGGACGGGCCCAGGGCGTTGCCTGCCTGAACCAGGGCCGGCAGATGATGACGGCCACGCTCCTGTACACGAGCGAGCACAACGAGTTTTTTCCTCCCAACCCGGACGATGGCAACACCCTGCCCGGCTACAATTGGTGCGCCGGACAGGCGGGAATCGGGGGTCCGCAGGAATTCGACCCGGACGTCCTCCAGGACCCGACCCGTTCGCTGCTCATCCGCTATCTGGCGGGCAATGTGAATATTTTCCGCTGCCCGGCCGACCGTCGGCGGGGCCTGTATCAGGGAACCAATGCGTCCCTCACCGGCCAGATTGTTCCTGCCGCCCGGACCTTTTCGATGAATCAGGCGGTGGGCACCATCGACCCCGGTTATGAAGCCACCGAGTTCTCCGGCTCCGGCTACGTCCACTACGGCGTTCCCAACCTGCCGGTGAACGGCCCGTGGCTGAACAATCAATTCAATCATCGCCGAAATTCGCCGTGGTCAACATACGGCAAAGTCACCGACATCCACCGCCCGGGCCCCTCCGGGTTGTGGGTTTTGTTGGACGAAGATGCCCGGGGCCTGAACGACGCGGCTTTTGCTTTCGGCATGGAGACGCCGCAATGGTTCGACGCGCCCGGCACCTACCACAACGGCGGATGCGGCTTTGCCTTTGCCGACGGGCATTCCGAAACGCACCAGTGGCTTAGCCGCACGGAAAAACATGCCGGCGGACCGGTGATCACCGATCCCCTGGACAAACAGGATTGGGAGTGGATGCAACTGCGGACCTCGGCCCGGTATTAACAACACATTAAAAAAGTGTGTCACGTTTCAGGCCTGGGCGGGTACTTATGTGTGGACTGACGCGGGAAGCGGCGGCATTCGGCGGAAACCGGCCAGGTCCGATAAAGAAACCATGAAACAAACCGTCGTCATCGCCATCAAAACCGGCATGACCCGGTGCGGGTGTGCACAATTATAGGGCGATTCCTGTCATTATGGCCCGCGTCACTACAAAAATGGCCTGATTATGTACTTCCAAGCGATGCGGGGCATCTGTCATAAATGATTCAGTTTTTATGCAACCAATGGGCAAAAACTCCTAAGTATCTAATTGAAGAAGCGAAGACGAATGAGAATGAAAGTCCACCATAAGGCGGACGGTGGCACGCGACAACCGATGAGCATGCGGGAGCGCGGGCATTTGACGGCTGAATCACTGAATCCTTGAAACCAAAAAATCCTATGAAAAAACTTGTTGCCATCCTTCCCCTCTGTGTCGTGGCCGTTGCCCTCGGTTTGTCCGGCTGCTCAAAATCCAAAACCGGGGCGACCTCATCTGGAAATGGCGGGAACGGGTCCGATGCCACCACGGCCTCGGTCGCATCGGATCAACCGGTGGACATGCGGATCAACTGGACGGTCGGCCGGAAATATCCCATGCGCATGGAATTGGACCAAACCACCAAAACGGATGTGCCCAATCAGCCGCAGCCCGTGGTGCAGGAAGTGAAGATTTCCCAGGGTTTCGAGATGTCCGTGCTCAAGCCGCTGGACAATGGCGGCCGGCAACTGGAACTCCAGTTTCAGAGCCAGACGATGGATGTCTCCCAGGGCGACCACAGTGTGTTGAGTTTTAATTCCCTGCAGGATTCGGCCCAGGACACCAACGATCCGGTCACACCGGTTTTGCGGGCGATGATTGGCGCGCGGGTTCAATATTTTACCGACGCGAATGGCAAGGTGGAAAGAGTGGAAGGCACGGACGCATTGACGAAGCGCTTCGCCGCGTCGGGAAGTCCGCAGGCCCAGGCGGTGCTCCAGCAAATGTTCAGTGAGGAGACACTCAAGCGGTACGGTTCCTTTGCCGATGCGATGCCGGGCCATGTGGTCAAGGTCGGTGACCGCTGGCCGCTCAAGGAAGACGTGACCACGTCCATCGGCGTGGTGACGGTGGACCTGACCTATACGTTCAGGAATTGGGAACAGCATCACAACCGCAACTGCGCGCACGTTGTCGCCGAGGGCGAGCTTACGACCAAAACCACGTCCACGGCGACCGGCATGGTGGTGGAGATAAAAAAAGGGACAATTACGGGCGACTTCTGGTACGACCCGGTTCTCGGCATGATTGTGGAAGTGAACAACGACCAGGATCTGGCGTTGAAGATCACCACCCGGGCACAGACCCTGACGTCGCAATTCAACCAGAGCGTCCGGCTGGCGCTGGTGGAAGCGGAGTGAGATTCCAAACCGGGCGACTTTCCGCCAATAATTATGAAAGCTATCGGTCGTGGCAGCCCTGGGGCGGGACTGGATTTCGGGCGGGGATTTACGTTGATCGAATTGCTGGTGGTCATCGCCATCATTGCCATCCTGGCGGCGTTGTTGTTGCCGGCGTTGTCGCTGGCAAAGGAAAAAGCGCAACGCACCGTCTGCCTGAACAATCAAAAGCAGCTGGACCTGGCCTGGCAAATGTACGCCGACAGCAATCACGGCAAGCTGGCGCTGAACGACTGGGTTTTCCGCTCGCCGAATGTCCCTGTAAGTCCGACCAACTCCTGGGTCCTCGGTGATGCCGGTTTGGACGCGGACCCGGCGACCATCACCGGCGGCACGATTTATCCGTATGTCCGGAGCATTCAGGTTTACCGGTGTCCGGCCAATCGCAGCCTGGTGCTGGGCACGAGCACCTCGATCTTGCGCACTTATTCCCTGAGTTGCTACATGGGCGGGCCGCCGGCGGACACGACTGATTACGGGCTCCAGCCGTTGCTCCAAATAAGTCAAATCCGGAATCCAACCAAGGCCCTCACGTTTGTGGAGGAGGATGATGTCACGATTGACGACGGACATTTCCTTTACTCGGCCACGGTCAGCAACTGGTACAACATTCCGTCGTGGGCGCATCGGAACGGCACGACCCTCGTGTTCGCCGACGGCCACGGGGAATACTGGCGATGGCAGGGTGCGCGTCCCACGACCACCTACTTTACGTCCGGCAGCGCGCTTACCGATCCGTTGGCCCTCGCGGACGTCGTGCGGATGCAAAAGACGGCGCCGGTCTCAAATTGATGGCCACCGGATGTCATTTTCCGGAAGTGGGCATTTTTTGAAGGTAGGGATGGCCCGCCGGGCCGTCCGGACGCCGCGTCGCGCCGTCCCTGCCAATCAGGTGACCCGTTCTGCCATTTCCCCTTTGCGTTCTTCGCGTCTTGGCGGTTTAATGTCCGCTCATGAAAATCGTTCTGGCATATTCGGGCGGCCTCGACACCTCGGTGCTGCTGTCGTGGCTCAAGGAAACCTATGACGCCGAGATGATCGCCTTTTGCGCGAACATCGGGCAGGCGGAGGAATTGCGCGGCCTCGAGGCGAAGGCAAAGAAGACCGGCGCGTCCAAGATCTACATCGCGGATTTGCAGGCGGAATTCGCGCGCGACTTCATCTTCCCGATGATCCAGGCCGGCGCGATTTACGAAGGCCAGTATTTCCTGGGCACCAGCATCGCCCGGCCGCTCATCGCCAAGGGCATGATTGCGGTGGCCAAAAAGGAAAAGGCCGATGCCATCGCGCACGGCGCCACCGGCAAGGGCAACGACCAGGTGCGGTTTGAACTGACCGCCGCCACGCTCGCGCCGGATTTGCAGGTGATTGCGCCGTGGCGGGACGCGCGGTATCGCGACGAATTTCCCGGCCGGCAGGAGATGATTGATTACTGCGCCCGGCACCGGATTCCCGTGCAGGCCAGCGCGAAGAAACCGTTCTCCAGCGACCGGAACCTCCTGCACATTTCCTATGAAGCGGGCATTCTCGAAGACCCGTGGATGGACGCGAGCGACAAAAAATATCGCGGCTCGTTCACCACGCTGTCCGTGTTTCCTGAAGACGCGCCGAACAAACCCGAGTTTGTGACGATCCAGTTCAGGAAGGGCAACGCCGTGGCCGTGAATGGAAAGGCCCTTTCCCCGCTGGGCGTGATGCAGGTGCTGAACAAAATCGGCGGCAAACACGGGGTTGGGCGGGTGGACATGGTGGAGAACCGGTACGTGGGCATGAAATCGCGGGGCGTGTACGAAACGCCCGGCGGCGCGATTTTGCATTTTGCGCACCGGCAGATGGAAAGCCTGACCATGGACCGGGAAGTCATGCATTTGCGGGACTCGCTGATTCCGCGGTACGCGGAGCTGGTGTATTACGGCTACTGGTTCGCGCCGGAACGCCTGGCATTGCAGGCGCTGGTGACCGAAAGCCAGAAAAACGTGACCGGCACCGTGCGGGTGAAGCTGTACAAGGGCAACATCATGGTCGCCGGCCGCAAGAGCGCGGTGAGCCTGTACAACCCGCACATTGCGACGATGGAAGCCGATCCCACGAAGGCCTACAACCAGGATGATGCGACCGGCTTCATCCGGCTGAACGCGCTGCGGTTGAAAGTTGCCGCCAAAGTCCACAGGAAGAAGTGATTACCAACTTGAAGTGCCAAATTGGTGCTTCAAGTTGAGTAGCGAGAATCTTTAAGGTCGCAAATTGCGACCTTGAACGAAATGGGTATGCGGTCACAAATTGTGACCGCTTCAGAAGGGAACGATATGAGCAACGAAATGCCGTTGCAGGTGGACCAAATTGGCTCGCTGATTCGCAGCATTCGCGGCCAGAAAGTCATTCTTGATGCTGACTTGGCTCGCATTTACAACGTGCCAACCAAGGTGCTCAATCAAGCGGTTAAGCGTAATTTGGCCCGATTTCCAGATGATTTCCTGTTCCAGCTCACGATTTCGGAACTCGATAATCTGATGCGGTCACGATTTATGACCGCATCCGAAACACCTGACACCATGCGGTCACAATTTGTGACCACATACAAACGGAATGTCCGCTTTCTGCCTTACGCCTTCACGGAAAACAGCGCGATTATGCGCGATTGGTTTCGCATTGTAGCACCTTAGGTGCGAAATCGTTGCAGAACCAGAATTGAAAGAATAATCATGCCCATCGGCCTCATCCATCGCATCGGCATTGTGCCGGCATGAAAAGAGAAGAATTATGGCCGGATTGAATCCTCTGCCAGAGCGGCTGCAATATTTACAACCGTTTCGGAAAAAATTTGCGGCCCGGCCCGATGACCTCAACGAAGACACCGGTTACGCGCCGCTGCTTGAACTATTGCAAAAGCGGATAGCCGGCTGCTCTGACGAAGCAGCGGCCAAATTATTGGAAGAGGACATTGCTGAACTTCAGAAATGGCTGGAGTTGCCGGAACAGGTTAATGATTGCCTGCACTTTGCCGAAGGCGTTTTCCTCATCGCTTCGCCCGCCGATTTGTTAAAGCAGTTAAAGGAAGAGGCGGCGAAACAGAGCCAGCCTCTGCCGTGGGTGGAAATGGATTTGCCGGCGAAAGCCAAGCCCCGCCGCTTTGAGAAGGACGGAGACGGTGGCATGTTGGTCAGGTGGAACGAACTTTTGTTCTCGGTCAGCATTATCAGCGAGGAATGGGTGGCAAAGAAGGAAAAGCCGAGAGAGTTTTGGGATCCCAAGGAAGCGGTGACCTGCACGCCGGTGCAATTTGGCGACGTAGCCGGCCTCAAATACGTTGGAATCACCCAAAAGGAATTCGCGCTGCCGGAAAGGCCAATCGTTTCGCAGCGGCGCATCATTTATATTCTGGCCGTACCGGGAGGCCATGTGAATATCTCGCTGAGTTGCCTTGGCAAAAAGCCGAGTTCGAAATGGGACGAGGCGAAATTGGTGGAATGGCGTCGGGAACAAGTCCGACTTGAATCCACTTGGGACGAAAAGCCGCTGGAATCTTTATTTCATACCCTACGAATTGTTTTGAAGCAGCTATCTAGCAATTGATTCGTAATATGCTCGCCGACCTCGTCCATCGCCTCGGCATCGCAGCGCCGACATTTTGAATCCCCAAGGGATTCCAGCCTTCAGCCCAGGGTTGGAGCGAAGCGACTACCCTGGGTTATCATCCCAAAAAAATCAACCCCAACGGGGTTGCATCACGTCCCGTACAATTCGGTTCAACCCCTTCAGGGTAAATTTCAATTTGTGATTTACCACCCAGCGTAGCCCGATGCATCGGTCAACGCTGGGCTGAATGTCGTAATCCCTTCGGGATATTTTTTCACCGCCGCCTGCCGCCCTGCCATGTGAGGCGTGGAATCTTTATCGCCACCCGGTTCCCTCGTCGTTAAAATCAAAACACAACTCGTGCTCATACCGATTTGCTGCCAGCTGGCGTTGCTCGTGTATCATCAGGTCACGACACTTTTCGAGTTTTATCCGTTCAACGGCTCGCGCCATTACACCTGGAAGGAGAAGCTGGCCGAGGCGGGCAGCAATGGCATTCTGATGTCGCTCGCGCCCATCGGTTTCGGTTTTCACATCAAGGGGCTGATGATTTTTGGCGTCGTCTATTATTTCGTCCTGTTCGCCGTGGAAATCATCATCTGGTGGGTACCGTATTTCACCGTGCCCTCCGGCCGCTGGCGCGGTATCTACAACCGGCTGCTCGCCGGCGCAACTTCCAGCTTTGAAAAGGGCGACACCCTGGAGCATTGGAAAGGAATTTACCGTCGCCTGCATTCCGGGACGATCACCGTTCTACCGGCGCGCGATGACCGCCCGGTTCCCAATCTCGAACACACCATTCTCCACGTGTGGACGCTCATCACCGCACTGGTCACAGCCGGCGCGTATTTCCATCTTTAGTGAACAGACACCGGCTGCGCCAACTCATTTTGTCAGGGTAAGAAGGATGTCGGCATACCAGGCGCAGTTCAGACCCAGCGATTCATCGAGTTTCAAGTCGCGGTCGCCCATATCCATGCTCGCGGAGTGCACCCCGAGCAGTTTCCATGGCAGTTGCGCATCGGTGGACGAGCTGCGCATCACCACCGGCGCGCCGCTGGTGCCGCGGTGCGTCCGGGCGTCGGTCAGAAAGTAGCCCAGGCCTTGGAAGCGCACGCCGAAGGACGAGGCAATCACCGCCTGCCGCACCACGGGCAGGTGATGCAGCGCATCATGGAAGCCGAGCGGGAAACCGACGATCAACAGCGGGGTGCCGACTTCAGCCTCCTGGAGTGAATGTTCCAGATGCGCCGGCGTGAAGCACCGCATCGCCACCGACTTCGGCAGCGCCGCGCGGTCGAGTTCAATCACCGCCACGTCAATCTCGCCACCGCTATCCTTGCCCTGGCGCCAGACACTCTTGCCTTCGCGATACAACAGCATCGACAGCCCGATCGATTGGGTGAGGTTCTTGGCGTCGGTGTGGAGTTCGATTTCAATGCGGTCGGGGAAATGTTTGCTCGGTTCATCCATCACCACGTGCCGGCTGGTCACGAGGAACAGCCGGTCCTCGCGCTCGAAGAAGAAGCCGCTCGCACCGGTGAGCAGATTCTTGCTGTTGAAGGTCGAGACCCGGGCGGTGGTCAGCAGCAGCGGCTCAATCATGGGTGGCTCTCCTCATCCGGATGGGAATGTGCTTCTGCAAGGCGCGCGGTTCAAGGCAATTACAGGTCGGATGCGAATGGTACCGGCTGAACCGCCCGGAATGACCGTGGCCTTTATCAAGGGATTTTCACGGCTTCCACACTGGCGGATTGGCATTTATCGTGCTCCCCAAGCACCCCTGATATTCCTATAAGGGCCATCATCCGGTTTCAACAAACCATGAGGGAGACAACATTAAACCGTCTGTCGGAAGGAAGTCGGAAGGAAATAAATGAACTCTAAACTTAAACTATGGCCGGGATGGCGTTCGCGCCGGTCAGTCGCGAATTTCCCCGCCCTGCTCGTTGCCGGGCTCATGGCTTTGCTCCCGCCGGTTTCCGCGCAGGTGACCATTGAAATCGTCAACGACAGCGGATTGCCGGACACCAATGTCTTCGTCAAGGTGCCCGGATACCTGATCGGCGCACAACCGACGATGGTTCCGACCAACCTGTTTGTGAATTTAAGCAATGCGGCCCCGGCCAACCCGCTGTCGCTGCCGCTCTCGACCCTGGCGACGGAAGGTTCCGCCGCGCCGTATCAGATGGTATCGCCCATCTCGGGCAACACCGACACCGTTTACTCGATCCAGATTGATTTCATCAATTCCGGCGGGATTTACTTCACCTACGGCCAGCCCTTTGACTTCACCAACAAGGTGACGCCCAGTCCGCCGCCGGACAGCTCCGGCAACGCCTACCGCTATGATTATGCCGAGTTCACGATCAACAACACGAACGCGGCCAACAATGCGGTGGATGTCACCTACGTTGATAAATTCGGCATTCCCCTGCAATTGGAATGGTTCCAGGGAACCAATGCCAATCTGGTGTCCGGCTCGTACGTTTACGCCTCGACCCGGACGCTGGCCAGCCGTTTTGCCGCCGCCGGGCTGGGCCAGGCGGTTTTTGCCCTCAATGCCTCAAACATCACGCCGGGCTGGCAATATTCAGGTCCCAATGCCTACACCAATTTCGCACGCATTCTCTCGCCGCAAAAGGTGAGCGGCACCAACACCTCGGTCGCGCCATATCCGGACATCGCCAACTATCTGAATTCCCTGGTGGGGGGTGCCAATTCGTTCTGGCTGAATGGCGCCAGTCCCCAGGGCGGTTACCATTATGTGGGATACAACGTCAGCGTCAGCACCAATACCAACGGCTGGGTGGTTACCCTGGCCCAGGCTCCGAATCCTCCTCCGTTTGACCCGGGCATCATTACCGGCGTCGCTTATACGAATACCATTTCCTTTCCGATCAGTTACGCCAACGCGAGCCAGTTTGTTTACGGCGCGCCGGTCGGCCCGAACTTCTACTCGACCAACGGCGTTCTGGTGACGAATACCGCCGGCGCCACGTACAACGTGGAGACCTGGATGATTGGCGATGTCCTGTCCTCCCTCAATTTCGGTTTCTGGGGCGGGCGCTACGGGACCAATTCAGTGAACTGGTTTTCACCGGTGCAATGGACCGCTTTCCCGTTCGGATCGGCCCGGGCCACCGCCGACGGTTTTTACAATCCCTATGCAGCCTTGATCTATAACAATGCGGACCCCTACAGCTTTGCGTTCTCGGAACGCATCACGCCCGATGTTCTAATGTCGCCCGGCAATGGTGACCGGGTCCGGATCACGCTGCTGCCGGATGACCGGCTGGATTCGCCCATTGTGTCCACCCCGGCCACGAACGCGATCACGGCGGATTCCATCACGTTGAACTGGGGGCAGGTTGCCGGCGCCACCGGCTACCAGGTCAATGTCCTCCGGCCGCTCGGCATTTCTCCCGTCAGTGTGATGTCCTCGAACGCCACCGGCTGTACGCTTACCAACCTCCAGTCCGGCACCCCCTATGTGATGTCGGTGCAGGCTGTTGGAACCGGGGCGTCCGGGAACCCCATTATCACGCCGGCCCGCCCGGTTTACGCAACCACCGCCGGCGCCACCCCGACCAGTGGCGGAACATTTGCGCAGGTCCAGGCCACCTTCAGTGTCTCGGATCCTTATTTCCAACTGGCAAAGGTTTACATCAACGGAACCGGACTTTTCGAAACGAACCACTGGCAGACGACAAACGGTGTTCCGGCCCGCTGGATCGCCTCGGTGGGGACCAACCAGGTGGTTGTGACCGTCGTCGGTGCGAGCAACCAGGTGCTGTTTAACGATTGGCTCACGTTCGTGCTGTCGCCGGCGTTTGCGGTTACCAATGATTTCTATGGGACCAATTACATGCTGGTGACCAATCGAATATTCCACACGGTCACCAACATCGCTTCCCCCTTCTTCACGAACACCATCACGATGAATTCAGCCATCTCGGGCGTTTTCCTGCACGGGCAGAAATTGAGCCAGGCGCCCCCGGGGGTGAGCGGCTTTTTGAGTCCCATGTTCTTCTTTACCAGCAATAATATTCCCAACATCCCGGGCTTTCCGACCAATTATGTTGCAAACAGCAACAGCTTTCTGGTCTCGACGCAGAACCCCTGCCTTTCCATCGGCCTCACCTATGTGCCCGCCGAGACCCGCCAATACGCCCCGCTGCCCGCATCCGCGCTGCCCGTCAACCTGACCGGGATAACAATGCTTGCCAACGGGATGTTCCAGTTTGAGTACACGGACAGCAGCGGGCAGAGCTACAGCGTGTATGCCTCGACCAATCTGACGGGTTGGGTGAACCTTGGCGCGGCCGCGCTCATCTCGCCCGGGCTGTATCAGTTTACCGACCCCGGCGCGACCAACTACCCGCAACGCTTTTACCAACTGCGCTCGCCATAGCGAAAACCACGAATTCCCCCGCTCCGCGCGGGAGTGTTCAATTGGATGTTGTCATCGGCTCAGGGTTGGTCTGCACCCGTTTTGGGTGAAGTTCTTCGGGATGGATGGCCACGGTGAAGGTGGCCCGGTTGGCGGCCCACCATTTCTCCCATTGCGTGGGCTGGTCCGGCGGAAAATGTTGACCGGTGAGCACCCGCAAGGTTGCGGCAGCCCGTTTTTTTACAAACGCATTCGGATCGTTCAACAGCGGCAGTGCCAGGTCAACCGACTGCGTATTGGCATTGTCCAACAAGGCGATGAGGCCAAATATCCGCGCCAGCGGTTCCGGATTATGAAGCAACGGAACGGCTTCGGTGCAGGAAATGGGCGTATCACCCAGTTCATAAACCGCCATGCCGACCACTTCATTCTGGGGAACCGCGGCCAACTGCAACAGTTCCGCCCGTGAAAACTTCTCCCGCAGGTTGACCAGCATCCGGAGGGCGGAAGCTTTGATTTCGGGACTCTGTTCCTTGAGCATTTTACGAAAGCGGGGAGCATACCCGGCCGTGTCTTCGGGATGTTGTGCGAGACAGGCCGTGGCCGCCTGACGAACCTCGTCGTCGTTGTCCCGGAACAGACCGATCAGCGGCTCAACGAAACCAGGATTCCAATTGTCTTGCGCGGCCAGGGCCGCGTTCCTTCGCACCTCGGGTTCCGAATCCTTGAAGAGTTCGGGCAGACATTTCGCCAGCCGCGGGTCGCGCAGCGGGTTGATGACTGAAGCGGCCTGGACGCGCATCGCTGGGTTCCCGCTTTGGAGGGCGGAGATCAGGACGGGAACAGCTTCCGTCCCCAATGAAGCAAGACCCTGAGCGGCCAGATAACCGTATTCGGTGCCCAATTCTCCGGCAAAGACAGGGAGGGCCGGTTGAAACTCAAGGTCGCGCATTTCCTCCGGTTGGAATGCCCAGGTCTGCCTGGTCAGCCACCACGATTTGCCGGCCAGCCGTGGAATCTGCCGGCCGCAATCAGGGAGGTCTTGCGTGGTGACCTGGATAAAGGGTGGGAAGTCATTCGGAGCCGGCGCGGGAGTTTCCCGCATTCTTTGAATCCGGCGTTCGTCGGCGGCGGTCAACGGCGGCGGGGAATCACCATATTGCGCTTTCAGTTGGGAAAGCAGCCCCTTTCTGAAGTTTTCCGCGTTGATGGCCGCCTGTTCCCGACCCAGCCGATACGCTTCCGGCAATTCCTTTTCAAACATGCCCTTTTCCATCAGCGGTTCGCCCGCCAGCACCAGGACCTGGACTTCGGATGGCCGGCCATTGAGCGAAGAGATGCGGAGCGGGAACACACATTGGTCGCTCGCAAAACTGATTTGCAGCGGATGCAACTCGCCGGACGCCAGCTTTTGCTTCAGTTCGGATTGAATCTCCGGGACCTGCCGGGGCGTGCCGGTCATAATTTGAAATCCATTTCCTTTTCCCAGGCGGATGCGGGTGGCGACGAAGTACCAGTGTTGTTTGACGTAGGCATCGAGCACTCCGGCCTCGTCCCGGGGATACGAAAAACCATTTGCCGCCAGCCAGTTTTTCAAGGCGCCGGTGTCCCGTGTGGAAAGCACGGCCACTTCGTAAGCCCCCACCGTTTTGGTTTCGATGACTTTGACCGGCTCGGTTTTTTCGTTACCCAGATCCATGGAGTTGGCCGTTGCCGTTCCAGGAACGCCGTACCTTGGTTCCAAATGCAACTGGGTGTAACGGCTTAATTCATAAAAGCACTGCATCGAGCCTTTTTGGACGGTCGGCGGGCTGGGGACGGGAACGAGCCAGCCAAATTCTTCGACCGGGCCGCCATATTTGACCTGCAGGATCAGGTCTTCACGCCCGGCATCATACACAATAATGGCCTTTTGCGTCGGTTCGTTGATGTCCTTGTGTTTGTCCCAGACAAACTTTGACACCACAAAACATCCGTCTGCCAGCCCGGTGCCCGGGGCCAACAAACCCGCGGCGAGCGCCAAAATCAAACCGGCTTTCAGTTTTTGGAAATGGTTGTTTGTCATGGCGTTCCAGTGTGTATGGGCAGACCTTTCCGCGTTTAACAAAAACTGTCAAGTGGTGAATGCCCGGCTTTCCCGCCGGCGGGCCATAGCCTTACAGTTTGAGGTTGACAAGCATCATGGTTATAGGTATTATGGCCGCGATGAAGAAAACCAATCCGAGTTTTTTGAACGGGGTCCCGGAACTGCTGGTGTTGCGCCTGCTGGCCCGCCGGGAGATGTACGGCTACCAGCTTGTGGAGGAAATCCGGACCCGGACCGGGGAGGCCCTGACGTTCGGCGAAGGTTGCATCTATCCCTACCTGCATTATCTGGAGGCGGAAAAGCAGGTGAGCAGCCGGCGGATGGAGGTGGAGGGACGGAACCGCAATTATTACAAGCTTACCACGCGCGGACGGAAACGGCTGGAAGCCCTGACCACCGAGTGGAATCGCGTGACCGCCGGCGTCTCCCGGTTGATGGAGGAACAACATGCCTGATTTCATTGAGCCGTTGCGCCGCCGGCTGATGGAACTCGGCTGTCCCATCGCACAGATGCGGCGGCTGGTCCGGGAAGTGGCTGACCATCGCGAGGACCTGAAACAAGCTGCCGCGTCGGCGGGATTGTCCGGGGCCGATGCAGAGGCCCGGGCGAACGCCTCGCTCGGCGACCCGCTGGCCCTGGCCGAGCAATTGATGACGGCACTGCGACAATCGACCTGGTGGGGCCGGCACCATGTCGTCACTTTCGGCCTGCTACCGCTGCTGGTCTATCCGATTTTGTGGGCGCTGTTCCTGTTGTTCCAGATGGCGTTGGGGTTTGCGCTGGGCTACGGTTGGAACTGGGAGAAACTCCGTGTAGTCGTCAACAACCCGGTTGCCTTTCAGCATCTCACCACGGTGTTCCAGTTCATGGATTACGATGCGATCGCCCTGGTGGCGCTGCTCTTTTGCTGGCTGGCGCGACGCGCGGCGGTGAGCCTCAAGTGGATGGTGACCGCCTGCGCCGTCTGTTCGGCGATTGCCGTTATCACGTGGGGCAGGATCGAGCCGCATTCTTTTACCCTTGGTTTCAGCATGAACGGCCACCTGCATATGCCTTGGAGCCGGGGAGCGCTTCCGCTTCTAATTGCCGGCGCAGCTTATGTCTTACAGCAGCGGACGATGCGGCGTTTCCAGCAGACTGCGCTTTGATGGCATGGTTGTGCGGCGTAACCGCCACCGGTGAGCAGACTCGCACCGGCGATGAGGCCGGTTTCAGGGCTTCGTCCGAAAATTAATTGGCCGTGGGCGCGTCACCATTCAGCATCCGGGCCAGCGGGTCTTTGACGGCCTGGGCCCAGATTTCGTACCCTTGGGTGGTGGGGTGTAACCCGTCGCTCATGATGTCCTTCGGAATCGTCCCGTCGGGGGCGAGAAATTTGGAACCGATGTCCCGATAGAACACGTGTTTGCCGTCATCGAGCCGGGAGATCATCGGGTTGATCTGCGTGATTTCGGCACGGACAGAACTGGTGGGGGTGCTGCGGGGAAAAATGCCGAGCAAAAGAATTTTCGCGTCCGGAAAATCCTTGCGCAGTTCCTGCACGACGGCCGCGACGCCCTCGGCAATTTCGGGAGCACGGTTGCGGCCGGTATTGTTGGTGCCGATCATGAGCATGATGGCCTTGGGCTGGTAGCCCTGTCCTTCGCCATTTTGCAGCCGCCAAAGAACGCCTTGCGTGGTGTCGCCGGCGATGCCGAAATTGGCCACTTTCAGGGAGCCAAAGTATTTGTCAAAGACGGGTTTGCCGGCATAGGCGCCATGAGGTCCGCGCGGAAAACCGTTGGTGCCGCCGGGATTGCGCCACCAATCGGTGATCGAATCGCCCATGAATAGGAGATCAATGTTGCCGGCCTTTGCAATCTTGACGAAGGCTTTGTGTCGGCCCATGAAGCCCGGGCTTAACCGGGGAATGATGGCGGTATTGGTGCGCGTTTCCGAAAGGTCCGGGGCAGCACTGGCGGGATTGGTGGAATCGGCGGCACGGGTAATGGCGCAAAGCGCAAGGCCGGCCAGGAGCATGGCGCCAAACCCGGAAGACAAGCGGTAACGCAGGATGGATTTCATGCAAGTATTTTTGAAGGATGTGCCGGCGGGCGCAAGCGCTTTTGTCGGCAAATTGCCACAGGCAAAACCGGACATGCCAATCGCTCCCTGTTTCGTCACCCATTCCGCATGGAACGCGGAATCTTTATCGCCACCGGATTTCCTGATTGCTAACGTCGGGTTCAAGCCATGCGCGTGACCATCCGCCCGCCGACTGCCGGTGATTATGAAGCATTCGTGGCGGCCATACGCCGGAGCCGTTCGCTGCATCGTTCCTGGATTAATCGCAAACCGACCACCCGCAAGGTCTTCAACAGGTACATCAATGGCTTTGCGCCCGGCCAACATCACCGGTTTCTCGTCATCCATCGTGAAACCGGCGACTTTGTGGGCGTCATCAACTTGAACGATGTGATTCGCGGAAATTTCCAGAACGCCACGGTCGGGTATTACGCCTTTTTGCCCTACGCCGGCCAGGGGCTGATGTGCGAGGGCCTGCGATTGGTCCTGAAGCACGCCTTTCAAAAACTCAAACTCCACCGCGTCGAGGCCGACATCCAGCCTCACAACCACGCCTCGATTGCCCTCGTAAAAAAGTGCGGATTCGTCCGGGAAGGTTTATCCCGCCGTTTGGTGAAGGTTTGTGGTCGCTGGCAAGACCATGAACGCTGGGCCATTCTGGCGGAAGATGGATGACCTGCTTCGCACTTTCCCCAAATTTTCTTTACTTTGATTTTTCACGTCGCAACTCTGCACCTCAATCACAGGATTGGTTCGTATGAAATGTTGGTATCCAATGGCTTTTTTCACCGTCGCGCTGATGGCGGTCGTTCCCGCGGCCAACGCTGCGCCGGAGGCCTTCCCGGAGGTGAAGGACCTGCCCGTGCGTCCGGAAATGCCGGACGCGATGACGATGGCCGACGGTACGAAGGTGACGACGCTCGCGCAATGGCGCGCGCGGCGCGGGGAGATGAAGGCGATCCTGGAGCATTACGAGCTCGGCCACGCGCCACCGCCGCCGGGCGATGTCAGCGGACAGGACCTCAAGTCCGGCCTCCTGCTGAACGGAACGGTAAAATACCGGCTGGTGCATTTGAAATTCGGACCGGGGGGAAACCCGGGGTTTGACATTGCGATTTTCATGCCGGCGAAGAGCGCCGGCCCGTTTCCGACCATCATCAACCCGTCGTTCTTCAACACGCCCGGCGTGGCGGTGACGAACCAGCCATTGGCTTTACCGGTGGTGACGACCAACTCGCCGGGGCGGCCGCGATTCAATTTCAACGCACCCGTGACGCCGGAACGGGCGGCGGAAGGTTTCACCAACCAGCTGGATCGCGGTTATGCGGTGGTGACGTATCGCTACACGCAATGCGGCGAGGACAACGCCAATTTCCGCAATTCATCGTTTTATCCAGTCTATCCGGGTTACGACTGGGGTGTGTTGCTTGGCTGGGCGTGGGGCCTGTCGCGCGTGGTGGATTATCTGGAAACGCAACCGTTTGCGGACAAAACGAGGCTCATTGCGCTGGGGCATTCGCGGCTTGGCAAGCTGGTGATGGTGGCGACGGCCTTGGACGAACGCATCTCGCTCGGTGCGCCCGCCGGGTCGAGTGGCGCCGGCACGGGCGCGTACCGTTTTTGCGGACCCGGTCGCGGCGGCAAGGAAGGCATCGAGGACATGACCCGGAAATTTCCGTATTACTTCGTGCCGCGCCTGAAGGAGTTCACCGGGCAGATGGAGAAACTGCCGTTCGAGGCATATTGGTACATTGCCCTGACCGCGCCGCGCCCGTGGATTTCGGTGGAGGGTACGTACGACCAGAACTGTGTGCCCAATGCGGTCAAACAATCCGTCCTGGCAGCCCGGCCGGTGTATGCATTTCTGGGCGTGAGCGCGGACCGGGTGGGCGTGAATTACGAACCGCACCGGCACATGCTGACGGCGGACGATTGGACGGCGGCGCTGGATTTTGCCGACGAGCAACTGCGTGGAATTGATCATCACCGGCGTTTTGACCAATTTCCAACGGAGCCCGTCCCGCCAGCGCCCAACACAGTCAAAACGAACACAATGGTTGAACCATGAAACAAGTCCGGCTCGCCGCCATTTCACTCATGCTGATCTGGTGCACGGGGTACGTCACGGTGCCACGCATGCCGTTCAATGTCCGCGCCTTCGGTGCGACCGGCAACGGCACGACCAAGGATACCGCCGCCTTTCAAGCAGCGCTGGATGCCTGCGCCGCCGCCGGCGGGGGCATGGTCATCGTGCCCGCCGGGAATTATCTCATTGGGAGCATCGAACTGAAATCGCGCACAATCCTGCTGCTGCAACCGGACGCGGATTTGCTCGGCAGTCCCGACCTGGCGGATTATCCGATTATCCAGGTCCGCTGGGAGGGGAAATGGATTGATGGCCATCGCGCGTTGATCTTTGCCCACGATGCAGACCGCATCGCCGTCGTCGGGCCTGGGAAAATCTCCGGCAATCCCGCGCTGGGCGGACGGCAAATGCCGCGGCGCCCGGTCATTATCGAGCCGATTAATTGCACGAACGTTCAGTTTAAGGGTTTTACCACCGAACATCACAGCATGTGGTCCATTCATCCCACGTACTGTGAGAACGTCATCGCCGAAAATTTGACCATCCGCAGCACCGGCGGCAACGGTGACGGCATTGACGTGGATTCGTGCCGGCATGTTCGCATTGAGCATTGCGACATCGCGACCGGCGACGATTGCATCGCCCTCAAATCGGGCCGTGGCCTGGAAGGTTATCGCATCGCCAAACCGACCGAGGACGTGCTGATTTCCCGTTGCACCCTGGCCGACAGCATTTTCGCGTGCATTGGCATTGGCAGTGAGACCTCCGGCGGCATCCGCGACGTGCGGATTGAGGATTGCAAATTCACGCGTGCCCGGACCTATGCCATTTACATCAAAAGCCGGCCCGGGCGCGGCGCGTTCATCGAAAATATTTCCGCGACCAATCTGGATGTCGCCACCGCCCCGGGCGGTTTTCTGCGCGTGAACCTTTTGAACAGTGGCATTCAGGACCCCGAGCCGGTCCCCGGTGACGAGGGAATACCGGCTGCGAAAAATTATAGCTTCACCGACGTGAAGGTGGATTGTGGCACGCTGGTGGATGCCGCTGCAATTTCCCCGGTGAAACCGGTGGACGGGTTTTCGCTGGTCAACATCAACGGCATGTGCCGGAAAGCCATTGCGCTCGCCAATATGACGCACGTGGAATTGCGCGACATTCACGTCACCGGCTATGCCGGCCCCTTCCTGACGCAAACCAATGTCCAGGGTGCCGGGCTGGACGAGGCCAAAAATTAATTCCTCAATGCCAATGACCTTACGGCGCGCCACATTGCGCGATGGCGCCCTGCTCGCGGAACTCAATTACCAGTTGATCCGCGACGAGGGCCATCGGAATCCGATGACGGTTCCCGAATTGGAACAGCGAATGAAAAGGTGGCTGGCTTCCGAATACGCGGGAGTAATTTTTGAAGAAACCGGGGAGGTCGTCGCCTACGCGCTGTATCGCGAGCAGCCGGATGAGGTTTATTTGCGGCAACTGTTTGTCGTGCGGAACCGGCGCCGGCAGGGCAAGGGCCGCCGGGCCATGGAAATTCTCCGTACTCAAATCTGGCCCATGCACAAGCGACTGACCGTCGAAGTTCTGGTTCGGAATGAAGCGGCGGTCGCCTTCTGGCGGTCGGTGGGTTACCGGGATTATTCCCTCGCCCTGGAAATCTTGCCGGACACAAAACCCGACGGCAAAACCCATGACAGGTCAGCCGGCCCTGACTGAAGCCATGCCGGAAGAGCCTCCAATCCTTCAAACAGTTTCGCCGCCAAGCCAGCTTGTCCGTTGCCTCCAGGCGGTGGTGTTCGTCGGAGTCTGGATGGCGATTGGCTGGTTGTTTCATCTGAGCGGAGACAGTTATCTGGTGGCGGGGGTTCCGCTGGTGGTGGGGTTTCAACTCCTGGTGCGTAAAAAGCCGCTGGTGACACTTTGGATTCGGGACGCAGTGCGGTTTCGGCTGAACCCGTTGGGAATTATTCTGGGGATTGGCCTGGCGATTTTGCCGGCAGTGAAATTGATTCAGACTTTTCGGCCGGCATCCTGGTCGGTCCACCTGCCGGAAATCCTTTGGTATGCGTGTTGCCTGGTCGGTGCCTTTGGCGCGGCCTTTGGTTTTTGCCATTTCACAAAACAGACCTGGAAAGACCTGGGATTTTGCATGCTGACCGCCGGGGTCATCGGCAGTGCGACCATGTTGTTGGGAGCCTTCACCCGCTGGGCGGTCCTGCACAAGCCGATCGTGCTGAATGGGGCCATGGCCATGACGGGTGTCGGGAGTTTCCTGCTTTACGTGCCGGTCTGTTTCGTTTTGGAAGAAGTGGTGTTCCGCGGCGCGATTGATTCGCATGTGTTTCAGCCCGGCGACAAAGGCCAGTGGTGGACGGCGGTCCTGGTTTCGACCCTGTGGGGCTGGTGGCACCTGCCGATTGCGGGCGCGGACGGGATGTTGCGGCTGGCCACACTCATTGTTCTGCTGCCCGGTATCCACATCGCCGTGGGGGTTTTTCTTTCATTCAGCTGGCGGCGCAGCGGCAACCTCGCCGTGCCGGCCACGGTGCATGCCTTCATTGACGCCGTGCGAAACATGTTGATGTAGGGGAGGCGCGCCCGAGCGATGCGATTTGCGTTTCTGGTGGATAGGAATAAGGTTGGCGCATCGTGAAATACACCTACGAACAACTGGCCGGGATGATTGATCATTCGTTGTTGCATCCGACCCTGACGGACCGGGAATTGGAGGACGGCTGCAAGCTCGCGGTGAAATACGGCGTGGCGTCCGTTTGCATCAAACCTTACGCGGTGCGGCGGGCTGCCGAACTGCTGGCCGGGAGCGGCGTGCGCGCCGGCTGTGTCATCGGATTTCCCCACGGCAACTCGGGCACCGAGTCCAAGCGCTATGAGACCGGGCTGGCCTGCCGGGACGGCGCGGTGGAAATCGACATGGTCATCAATCTCGGCAAGGCCCTGAGCGGGGACTGGGATTATGTCGAACAGGATGTAAAGGTTGTGTGCGACGAGGCGCACCGCCACGGGGCAAAAGTGAAGGTCATCTTCGAGAACGATTATCTCGGCCAGGGCGGGGCCGGCCTGGACGGCGACAGTTTCAAACGCCGGCTCTGCCAGATTTGTGAACGGGCGGGGGCCGACTGGGTAAAAACATCCACGGGGTTCGGTTTCGTAAAGCAACCGGGCGGCGGTTACAATTACCAGGGCGCCACCGCGCACGATCTGAAACTGATGCGGACGGCATGTTCGCCGAAGGTCCAGGTGAAAGCGGCCGGCGGGGTGCGTGACCTGGACGGTTTGATGCGCGTGCGGGAACTCGGCGCCAGCCGTTGCGGGGCGTCGGCCACGGCGGCGATCCTGGATGAATATCGGCGACGCGAAGCTGCCGGAGAGTGATGATGGGTCGCCGGTTTTAGAGGTTGCTTCCGACCGGTCCTTGGATTACTGCATTAGCCCCGAAAGGAAATAATTATGCCTGAACCAGTCATTGCCCAAAAATCCCCGTATGTTCAAAAGATGGAACCGGGCACGCATTGGTGGTGTGCATGCGGCCGGTCAAAGAGCCAGCCGTTTTGCGACGGTTCGCACAAAGGCACGGGTTTTACGCCGAAACAGACGGACATTGCCGAAGCTAAAACCGTCGCGTGGTGCGGGTGCAAGCATTCGAAGAACGCGCCGTTCTGCGACGGCAGCCACAGCCGGCTGGGTTGAACGAATCAGGGGCGCTTTTTTCCGCCCGGTTCCTTTTCCTTCTTGCGGAAAAAGTACTGGGTGTCGGCGACGTTGAGCACCGAAAGGTCGAGGCCTTCGCCGGGGGCGCGTTTCCGCGCGATTTTAAGCTGGCGGGCGATGCGTTTGCCGGCGGTGGCGGCGTAGTATTTGACGACGCCCACCCCGGTCTCGGATTTGAAAATCACGACGAGCAGGCAGTGTTCGTCCACGTTGGTCACGAACAGGCTGAAATGTTCCCCTTGCTGGTAGGTGCTGTTGAATGTCGGTTCGCTGACCAGGCCGGCGATGGTCTGGTTGGCCATGAACGCGCCGGAAGCCAGCGCCGCGATGGTCGTCAGGTCGAATTCTTCCGCCTCACCGTGGTGGGTGATGAGAAAGCCGCCCTTGTCAATCACCAGCGAGACGGTGGCGTCGGCGCTGGCGTTGAACTCGCGGAGGGTCTCATCCAGTTTATGGATGTCCTCCTCGGTGAGCTGAGGGAGAGTAGCCATGGTAGCCATGTCATGCGTACTGGGGAACGCTTTGGTTGATGAACTTGTGCAGCAACAGGCGCGTGATCATGTTCAGGGTTTCGAACACACCTTCGCACCGGTGGGCCGTCGCGGTGAACGACGGGACCTGTACTTCACGGTTGTTGAGCAAAAATTCCATGTACTCGGTGGGGGCCACGTTGGGCAAATCACGTTTGTTGTATTGCAGCACGTAAGGAATTTCGTGGAGGTTGAGCTTGAGCGAATGCAAATTATCAATGAGGTTCTGGAAACTCTCCACGTTCTCCGGCATTTTTTCAAATTGCGAATCGGCCACGAATACGATGCCATCCACGCCGCGCAGCACGAGCTGGCGGGTCGTGTTGTAAATGACCTGGCCGGGCACGGTGTAGAGCTGGAACTTGGTCTTGAACCCGCGGATGGTCATCGCTTCAATCGGCAGGAAGTCGAAGAACAAGGTGCGGTCCGAACTGGTCGCCAGCGAGACGAGCTTGCCCTTGTTGCCGGCGGCGGTCTGGACGTGGTCGTGGACTTGAACCAGGTTCGTGGTCTTGCCGCCCATTGCCGGGCCGTAATAGACGATTTTAACCTGCAGTTCGCGAGTGGCTTGGTTGATAATGGCCATAGGATTATTGTTTTTTGCGGTCGAGTTCGCCGGCCAATAGGGCCAGTTGTGCGGTCGGCAATGGCTCGCCGGCGCGACCGAACGCGGCGAAATAGACGCCATGGATGCGGAACACCTTCCACGGCACATTGCCAACAGTGAAATTCAGATTGTTCAAATCTCCCATCCGCAGTTCCCGGGTGCACTGGCTTACCCGTCCGTAGATTTGGGGCAGAAAGGCCGCGAGCGTGTCCGCATTGAGGTCAGACGGGATCTCGCTGGCCACCATCAAGCCATCCGGCAGCGCCACGAGTGCGCCGGCCACCCCATTTAGCGCCATTGCCCGCGAGACCACTTCCTTGGGGGTGGTTTGGCGGCTGGTGAAATCGGTCGCGGGCACGGCCTCGCGTTTAAATTCCGTCTCGGGCGGGCGGGCCGTCATTCGTGTGGTGTCGGATTCGACCCACATGTAATAATTCGTGTCCGGCCGCGGGGCTTCTGCCACCGGTTTGGCGGCAAAACGGGTGTCGTCGGGCGGCGGCGCCTGGACGGGTGGTTCCGGGATTTCGTAGGGCGGTTGCGGCTGGGGGAACCCAAAAAACAGATTCGGAATCTCCGCCGGGAGCGGCGTTTGTTGGTGCGCCTTGGCCGCTTTGGCCAGCCCCCCTTGTCCGGCCAGATACAGCGGGGCCACCACCTTCAACGGCAATTCCAATTCCAGCCCGTCGTGGATGGACATCACCGGCGGCATGGGTTTGATCCACGAACGCAAATTCCGCCAGGCGAAGATCACGCGTCCACGTTTAAGCGCGGACTCAACCATATTCACCGGCAACGCCACCTGTGCGTTGGTCGAAATCAGTTGTGCGATTTCCGCCCGCAAGACCTCCGGCCAGTTTTCCGACAGGGCGGCCAGCGGTGCCAGAATCGTGGCAGGTTCCGGAGCGACCGGCATCGGCTTGGGCGCGGGTGGCGCTGGCCTGGCTGCAGCAGGCGCCGTGGGCGCGATGGGCGTGGTGGGTTGAAAGGGAATGGTCGGAATGATGGGTTGCACCGGTATTCCATTGCCGTTGCCATTCCCATTGCCGTTGTGAGGCAGGGACGAAATCTGTGGCGGCAGTTCGGGCTTGATGGACCGTGATACAAACGCCGGCGGCGGCGGGGCCACGGGCGGCGGCGAGGCCTTGACCGGCGTGGGCACGGGTGTGGTCATGCGCATCGGTGGCACCGTCGAAGGCTGCGGTTTGGCCGCAGCCGCAGAAATGGAGACGCCTTCGCCGCGTTCGCTGAAAGGTCCGGTGATGTCCGGCGGCACTTCAATGTGCTTTTGCGCCGGATTGCGGATCAGGGAATTGGAACTCAATCGGGTGAGCACCTCGTTCAGCGGCAGTACGATGGGTAGCGAATCGTATTCCTGGTCAACATCGAATAAACCGGGCGCGGCATGACGCAATTCCCCAAAAGTAATTTTTACAACGCCGAGAGCCAGTTGCGGCATGATCTTTCCAATGGCGATGGAGATGGTGGCGCGAGTCAAATCAACAGTGGCCAGCCGCATGCGGGAACGCAGTTGGGGCGGCAGGTTTTCCAGGACCGATTGGAGCGGCAATTCCAGGTCGGTGATGCTTTCCGCGGGCGGCGGGGGAGTCACCACCGGTTTCGATGGCAACCGGGCAGTGGTCACGGGTGAAAGGGGGGCGGGCGGCGGCGGCGCCGCTTGCGTTACTGGTCGCGACGGGTGGGGAGTGCCCGCTTCCGTCTCGTTCTCGTCAAAGCGTCGCAGCAGTTCTCGCAGCAACCCGGCAAATCTTGTTTTTACTCCATTTGACATCGCACACAACGTTTCCCGCCGACGGTTAATCCGCAGGTTGACCAATTCCCAGCAGGAAGCGCGCCACGGCGGGCGGGCGGGACCCGCTGGGTGCCAGGCGGTTGTTTGACCGGACCCGGCCGGCGGTTGTCTCAGCGTTGGACTTGCTGTCCACAAAGCAGCGGTGAAATTATTCATCGGTATCGTGTGATGCGGAACGACAACTGCTTGCTTATGGACGTTTACGACGGCAACGCTTTGGAGCTTGAATTGACAAGCGGATGGCGTTAGGCGTCATGTTGCTGAGAGGAATGGAACCAAGCCACAAAATCCTGATTTTGGACGACGAAGCCGCCTGGTTGGAGGTAAGTCGCGAGACATTGGCGCAGCTTCCCAGTAAACCCGAGATCCGCACGGTCAATAGCGGGACACGCGCCGTCGCCCTCCTGGACGCCGAGCCGTTCCGGCTGCTGGTCTGCGATTTGAAAATGCCAAAGATGGACGGGTTGCAGGTGCTCACCATCGTCCGCCGCCGCTTTCCGGAATTACGCACGGTGGTCTTGACGGGGCTCGAAGACGAGGAATTCCGTTCGCGGACTTATGCCTTGGGCGTGGATTTGTTCTGGCTGAAGGGTGACATGCAGCAAAACCCGCAAATGTTTCTGGATTGTGTCGAATCGTTGCTGGGGCGCGACATGGAAACGGGCTTCCGCGGCATTCAAAGCAAGAGCCTCATGGACATCATCCAGATGGAATGCCTGTCCCGCACCTCCACGGTGTTGCGCATCACCCGTGGCCCGCTGGTGGCCAAACTGTGGATTCAGGAGGGCGAACTGATTGATGCCGAAGCCGAAGGCGCCCGCGGCGAGGTGGCCTTCCGAAGAATTCTGGCCTGGAAATCCGGCACGTTCGAAAATCTGCCCGCCGAACCGAAACGCGAACGCACCATTTTGAAGTCGGTCAACGCCCTGCTGCTGGAATCCGCGCAGAACATTGACGAAGCCGCCAACCCTGTGGGACCCGAATCCACCGAGCAGGCCGACCATCGCAAGACCATCTGGAAACTGGCCCTGGTGGCGCGGGAAGGCGCCGAATTTGTCGTCGTCACTTCTCCCGACCGCCAGAACGAGGTGGACGCATGGGGAACGCAATGCGCCGGTCAATTGAGCGGCTGGACGCGGCGGGTCACCGAGGTGGCCAAACGGCTGAGTGACCGGCTCGAAGCCGGCCCGTTGTTGTACGTGGCGGGCAGCAGCTTGGAACGGCAAGTGCTATTGTTGCCCCGCGACGAAAAGTCCTATCTGGTCGCCTGGCCGCCGGATGCGCCTCCCGACCAATTGTTTGAGAAAACCAAGAAACTAGCAGCATCATGGGATTCCTAAAACGAATTTTCAAGAGCCGGGCGGCAGTTCAACAACTGCCCGCCGGCAGCTTGACCGTCAACCGCGACGGCAAGGTGGTCACGTCGACCATCGCCTCCGGATATCCGCAAGGGTTGTTGCGCGACATCGTGCGCGACGTGCTGCTTCTGTTCCACCAGGCGCGCGAGGCGCAGATGCCACTGGCTGAATTCAGCATCCATTTCGCCAGCCTGCGCATCACCGCCCGGGAGATGCGCGGCGGCGCCGTGATCTTTCTTTCGCCCCAGACTGTGCCGACTGTTCCCAGCCAACCCGAAAGCCTATGACCTCGAAAGAACTCAGCCAGTTGGTCGCCCAGATCGAGACCCATATCGAATGCTGGAAGCAGTTCAATCATTTCGTCAATACGGCCCGCACCAAAAAATACGGGCCGCCGGAAGAAAATCATTTTCTCGAACTCAAGAGCGTCATCGTGCAGGAGCTGGAAATGATTTACGCGGCCATCGAAATCACCTCGCCCAGCAAGGAGGAAATTCATGCCCTTATCGGCAACGCGCCGTCGCTCCGTTACCTGAGCGAAATGAGCGAAGGTTCCCTGCGCGGCATCGAAAGCCAGTGGCACAAAATCTACATCGGCTGGCATTCCATTCTGGGCCAGCTCAAGGTCAAACAGCGCGCCGAGGAGGCCAAGGCGTTCTTTCTCTGGAAAAAGTAGCCGCGGTTTCATTTCTTCCTTGCCCGGCGCCCCCGTTTCGTGTCTAACCACGCGCCATGCCTGACTGGATTGCCGTGGTCGTTTCAAATTTCGTTGCCGGGGGCTCATGGCTATGCTGAATTATTTTCAAATCCTCATCCTGGCGTTGATTCAAGGCGCGTGCGAATTGTTGCCGGTGTCGAGTTCGGCGCATGTCATCGTGGCGGAAAAACTCATGGGCCTGGATCCATCGAGTCCGGAAATGACCATGCTGCTGGTCATGTTGCACACCGGGACCATGTTTGCGGTGATTGTTTATTTCTGGCGCGGCTGGAAGCGCGATTACTTTGCCTCATCCGGCCAGCTCCAATGGTTTGCCATCCAGGTTGTCATCGCCACGGCTTGCACGGGGGTGATCGGTTATGGCCTGAAGGTGCTCATCGAGAAGATTTTCATGCGCGGTGTGCCACACGCCGAGATCGAGGATTTGTTCTCGAACCTGCCCCTGATTGCCGGGGCGCTCGTGGTCGTGGGCGGATTGATTATTTATGCCGGCGGGCGCGCGGACAAATCGCCGCGCCCCCCGGAAGTCCAACCGGCGCACGCAATCTGGATCGGCATCGTACAGGGCATCTGCCTGCCCTTTCGGGGCTTTTCGCGCTCCGGTTCGACCATTTCCACCGGGCTGTTGCTCGGCCTGCCCAAACAAAAACTGGAGGAATTCAGTTTCGCGCTGGCGGTGGTGTTGACGCCGCCGGTGGTTGCCAAGGAAGCGTACCGCCTGCTCAAGGACCACGCGTTGAGCAGCCCCGGTTCCGCGCTGCACCTTTTCCTGCCGGGGATCGTGGGCATGGTCTTCAGCTTCATCGCCGGGTTGCTGGCCTTGAAATGGCTTTCACGCTGGCTGGAGAGCGGACGCTGGCAGTGGTTTGGCTATTATTGCCTCGTGGCGGCGGCGGGCGTGCTCGCAGTTCATTTCACGCTGCATTAAATTTCCGCCTCACTCCGTTTCCAAAAATCGGCTTGAAGAAATCGGCCCTGCGCTTTCCGCGCATTTTTAATTCGTCATTTTTACTTCCGCCTTTTCCTCATTGCCCCGGCGCCGGGATGAAAATTTTCTGCCCCACCTTCATGTTCTTTGTGTCCAATCCCGGATTTGCCTTTAAAATCTGGTCCGTGGTCACCTTGACGCCCTGCGCGCGGTACGCCTTGGCGATGGCCGAGAGCGTGTCGCCGCTGTGAACGGTGTAATCGTAACCATTCTGCGGACCACTGGCACCGGCATTGGTATGGTCCTTCAACGGCGTCGGTGTTATGTCCGGTGATATGTCTGGCGGGGCTCGGTGACCTGGCGACGCGCCCATCGCCTTTTCAAGATGTTCCAGCTCCTTTAAAACCCGGTCGTTGTCTTCCTGCCGTTTCTTGTCAATTTCCTGCACCTGCTCGGCGAGCTTCTTCAAATCATCCGGACTCGCCGAACTGCTGCCCGGCTGGGTGGACTGGTTTTGCAGGTCGCCGATTTCCTTTTCCAGCGCCTCGATGCGTTTGCCCTGGGCCGCCTGCGCGTCCAGCAGGTCCTGAATCTGGCCGGTGAGCTTGTCAATCTGCTGTTGGGTGGCGTCATCCTGCGCCCGCGCCGCCGTCACCGCCGCGAAACTCAAAATCAAAAACCAGACTAAAATCCTTTTCATACGCCGGACAATAATCGGTGGCCCGCCCGCGTCAAGCGGAAGTGCAACCTCGTGCGAAGAATGCGATGGGAGTTTGCTGCCCGTCCTTGTGTTAGACGGCGTCTTTGCACGGCTCAATGCGCGAAATACTTCTGAAAGACTGTGTGAAACCTCGGCATAAACCAAGTAACGAATACGCTGAATCCAATCAACAGAAGAACCGAAATCAAATAAGCTAAAATTGGAATGGACTGGTTCAAATCGTGGAGTGACCGCCAAGGCCAGTGGAAGGCTCTAATCGCGGAAAGCACCACATAATAAACAACCACCGCCCAAAACGTAGTGCGCAGAGGATGGCTAAAACCGGATGAGCCAATCACCATGCCGGCAAAACACGCTGCCGGAAGCTGTGCAGCAGTCCAAGCAACGAAGAACGCTCCGATCTGCTCAATCGTTGTCGCGTCGTAACCGCGAAGGCCAAAGAACGACCAATCGTATGAACGAATGACAACAAAGCTGCCGATGCAAGCCAACAGCCACATACCCGCCAAAGCAAGAGCGATGGCAAACTTGCGATTTAGTGGTTTGGATGCTTGCATGGTCTAACAACGCCTAACAGATAATCGATGGCTCGCCTTGCCGACCAGCCTATTTCGTGATTTAAACCTTATTTCCGGGGAGCCATTTTATCCAGCCTTCACCGCTCTGAAAGAGCAGCGACTTGCGTGTTTTGTTTCTTAAGAAGCGCATTGACCTCAAAAAAACATCAACACACTTACGATTACAGCCAGCCCGGTCATTCCCACCGCGATGCCTACCACCAGACCCGATTCCTTGCGCCAACACCAGGTGCACCATATCAATGCCGTGACGGCCAGGCTGCGATAGGCGGTGGCGAGCACGCCCAACGGAAAGTTAATATCGTGAGAGAGCGACTGGCGAACCCATTCAGGAATCGCGCTCGGATTCAGATAGTGGCTCAGAGCGCCTGCCATCAGCATGTAAGTGCACCAGACGAATAACGAAAAAACTGAAAACCCGATGCACGCGATGGAACGCGGTGAACCATATAGTTTGCTGATGAAAGTATCCATGCTGTTGCCGTGCGCCAGCGGCCTGCCGAAAATCGATCATGCCCAAACCGGCCAGTCCGTCTGCGTCACAATCGCGCCGCGACCAGAACATAACCGCCGAAGTTCAAGAACAGGAATCGAAAGCCAGAACGTCATAAGAATTTGGTATTTCAGCGGCAGCTTTCATGCCAATTCATGATGAATGCCGGACGCTGCTTCGGGCCCGATGCGGAGGCGTCAATTCGTGTGGATGAGGCCCAACAGATAATGGACGGTTTCCTGCGCTGCGAGACGGCCGATCCTAATTCATGGTCGAACTGAATTCCGGAGAACCATTTTGTCCAGTTTCGCTCCGGGATAAGCTCTCACGCCAGCCTTCCGAAACGCCGGATTTCCGGCCAGATCCACGCCACCGCGATGACGACGATAATGGTGCCGATACCGCCGGTCACAGTGGACACAATCGCGCCGGTCGCCGCCGCGTTGCCCAGAACCGTCGGCACGGTGAACCAGTAGGCCACGATGCCCGACCGGAAGCCGCCGAGTTCGTTGGAGGTGCCGATGAACAGGCTGTTGACCGCCGAGACGCGCCCGCGTTTCTCGTCCGGCGTCAGGATTTGCACGAGTGTCTGCCGCACGATGACACTCACGTTGTCCACCGCGCCGGCCAGCGCCAGCAGCGCGAACGAAAACCAGAACCAAAATGCATTCGGCAGCGCAAGCCAGTTGCCGAAACAATTCCGGTTGGTGACGCCGAACAAAATCGTCGCCCCGCCGAAAATGGCGACGGACCAGAGCATGGCGCGGCCGGCTTTTTTCAGCGGCGGCCGGTGCGCGACGATCAACATGCAAATCACGGCGCCCATGGGCATCGCGTTGCGCAGCCAGCCGAAACCGCCCGCGCCGACGTGGAAAATGTTTTGCGCATAGATTGGCAGGATCGTCACCGTGCCGCCCAGCAGCACCGCGAACAAATCGAGCGTGATGATGCCGAGGATGATTTTGCTCTGATAAACGAACCGAAACCCTTCCACGAGGCTCTTGACCGAAACCGGTTCGGCCGGTTTGGCCTTGTGCACATGCCGGATCGGCGCCACGAGCGCGAAACAGGCGATTGAAGCCAGGGCGTTCAACGCGTACACCGACCAGGCCGTGCCCTGGACCTCCGCGTTTGGCGTCAGTGCGATGGCCGCGCCAAAGGCCGTGGGACCGATGACGGACGAGAATTGAAAGGCGCCGCTGTTGAAGGTGACCGCGCGGGCGAATTGGTTCAGGGGAACGAGGCTGGTCACAAACGCCGCGCTGGCCGGCCACAAAAACGTCCGCGCCGCGCCCAGGACAAACAGGCAGATGTAAATCCAGAACACCGGCGCGGCGTAATAGGAAATCAGGGTGAGGCCAACGCTCACCACCGCCAAAACGAGCGTCGCCGCCAGAATGATTTTTTTGCGGTTGAAGACGTCGGCGACGTGCCCGGCGGGGATCGTGCAAAGGATCATCGGGATCATCAATGACAGGCCGACGAACGCCAGCGACAGCGCCGAGTGCGTTCGCTGGTAAAGCTCCCAGTCAATAGCCACGACCAGCATTTGTTGTCCGAGCGATGCGACGAAACGCCCGATGAGGTAGCGGAAGAAGTCCGCGTTCCGTAGAACGGTATAGGCGCTTTCACCGGCCGGCCTGGCCGCCGGCTCGTCGGGCAAATTTTCTGGTGATTCCTGATCGTGCATGTGCAGAATGGCGGTGAAACATAGCGGAAAATGGCCGCAGGTCGAGTTTTCGCTCGATGGAATTCCCCGGAAGCTTGTGCCGGTTCCAGATCGCCGTCGCCAGGGGAATGGATTAAGATTGCGATTAAGATGGATGAAACGAATGAAAGGCCACGCCGTTATCGATGGCCGTGGTTTGTGCTGGCGGCCTTTTTGCTGGGGGTGGCGCTGGCAATTTTGTGGATGATTTTCGAAATCCGGACGGTCGAACAGGAACGGAACCCGAACGCGACCCTGCCCGCCCGCGCGGCGCCTTAGCGGAAGTCGAATCCCGTCCGGGGGATCGTTTCACGCGCAAGGCACGGTTCTACTTTTTCAGAAGCTCCTCAAATTTTGCGATCACGGCGGGATTTTTGTCCGCGACATCCCGGGTTTCGCCCGGATCGGTTTTGAGGTTGTACAACTCCCATTTTTCACCGGCCCGGGAGCGCACGATTTTCCAGTCGGCCATGCGCGCGGCCTGGGCGGTTTCACGGCCGCGGAGTTCCCAGGAGAGTAATTCGTGGCGATTGGTCTGGGGTTCACCCAACAGCGTTGGCAGCACGGAAAAACCATCCAGATTGGGAGGCGGTTCCCGGAGCGCAATCTGCAGGGCCGTCGGCAGAAAATCCCAGGCGGCCCACGGGAAATCACTGACCTGTCCCGGCCGGATGGTTCCCGGCCAGGAAACAATCATCGGCACGCGCAGGCCGCCTTCGTAAAGTCCGCCGCGTTCGCCGCGAAACGGCCCGGCGCTCTGGAAGAATTTCGGGTTCACTCCGCCGCCCGTTTGCGGTCCGGTGTCGCTGGAAAAGAAGATCACCGTGTTGCTTTCAATGCCCCAATTTTTCAATTCCTCCAGCAGTTGGCCGACATAACCATCAAAGCGGGCAATCATGGCGGCCCGGTTTTTTTCCGGTTGCGGCCACGATTCATCGGAATAGGGCGCGTCGGTGGGCACGGGCAGCGTGTTGCCGGTGCCCGGGCGCGCAATGGTGTAATTTAGCAGCAGGAAGAACGGCCGATAACCGTTGAATTGGTCAGGTTGATAGGTCTTGATAAAATTGCCGGTGGCTTTGGCAAGCAGGTCGGGAATATATTCCCCCTTCTTCCCGTCGGCATTGTCAAAAAGCGTTTCCCGGCCCTGGAAGGCCACCGGGTGGTCCGGGCTCGGAATGCGCGCCGGCGCGTAGTGCCAAATGTAATCGGCGTAATAGTCCACCGTATCACCTGGATCCAGATAACCGGCAAATTCATCGAAACCTTTCCGCCACGGCGCGCCGCTGGTGCCGTCACCCCCCAAAAACCATTCGCCGATCAGGACGGTATGATAACCGGTTTGTTGCAATCGCTGCGCCACGGTGATTTCGTCCGCCGCCAACGGCACGTCCCCGTCGGCGCGTTGTTTCAGGTGCGTCGTTTCCCGGCCGAGCAGGAGGGCGGCACCCGCCGGGGAACTCGCCGCATCGCCGGCGTAATAGCTCGTGAACCGGATGCCGCCCGCGGCGAGCCGGTCGAGGTTGGGCGTCTGGAATTTCGTCTGGCCGTAGCAACTCAAGTCGCCCCAGCCCAGGCCGTCACATTGGATGAAAATGATGCTCGGCCGGCGCGGTTGGGGCGGAGGAGCATTGGCAATGGAAACGGATTGCGCCGGCGCGGCCGGCAGAAAGCCAAGGGCCGTGGCGGCCAGCAAAACGGAAGAGAATCGTTGGAGGCATGTTCGTTTCATTGCAAACTTGGATTCTGGAAAACTTGACGCGTTCAATGCAATCCTTTTCAGCCCACCCTGGGTCAGGGTGATTTCACATGTCGCTTCCCAAATTCCGCATCGAGCGGGATCCGCGCCGCCACAATGAAACTGGGAATCGTCGCCAGGATCACCCACATAAAAAAGTGCGGGTAGCCGATGTGTTCCTGCAACCAGCCGCTCCACATGCCCGGTATCATCATTCCGAGCGCCATGAACCCGGTACAGATGGCGTAATGCGCCGTCGCATGTTCGCCCCGCGCGATATAAATCATGTAAAGCATGAAGGCGGTGAAGCCGAAACCGTAGCCGAATTGTTCCACTGCGACGCCCGCGCCAATCGCGAACAGATTCTGTGGCTGCACGCAGGCGAGCCAGATGAACACCGCGTCCGGCAGATGAATCGCCAGCAGCATGGGCCACAGCCAGCATTTCAAGCCGTGTCGAGCCACGACGAATCCCCCCAACAATCCGCCGGCCAGCAATGCGCCGACACCGACATACCCGTTAATCTTACCGAACAGGTCATCCGACAAAGCCAAGCCACCCTGGTTGCGCGAGTCGAGGAGAAAAAATTTCGCTACAGTCAGCAACTGCGCCTCGCCGAAGCGATAGAGCAGCAGGAACAAAAGCACCGTGGCGATTTTGGGCTTCTGAAAAAAGGTTCCGAACGTTTTGAAAAATTCCAGCATGAATTTTTTCAGCGAACCTAGGCTTTGGGGCCGGTCAACCGCCGGCCGGGGCAGGACGAATCGATGGTAAATGCCCAGACATAAGAAAATTCCCGCAACCACCGCGAAAGCGATTGACCAGGCGGTTGAAAAACTGCCGGTGCATTCCTGGATTTTCCCGGCAAGGATGACCAGGCCGCCTTGAGCTATGATCATTGCCACGCGGTAAAACGTGTTGCGAATGCCGGAAAAAAACGCCTGCTCGCGCTCCGTGGTTGCCAGCATGTAAAACCCGTCCGCCGCAATGTCGTGAGTGGCGGAATTAAACGCGAGCAACCAGAAGAGTGCCAGGGTCCATTGGAAAAAATGAGTCGTCGGGATCGTTAATGCCACGCCGGCCAGTACTGCGCCGATGAGCAATTGCATTGCCCAAATCCACAGCCGCCGGGTTTTGAGGATGTCCACGACCGGGCTCCACAGCGGTTTGATGACCCACGGCAGATAAAACCAACTGGTGTAAAACGCCGCGGCGGCATTGGAGACGCCGAGGTTTTTATAGAGCACCAGGGAGACCGACATGGCCAGTGCGTAAGGCAGGCCCTCGGCGAAGTAGAGGCTTGGAATCCAAAGCCACGGGCTGCGGGAGTTGGGTTTGACGCCGGTCATCGGCCTTTGAGTAACAGGCCGGGGCCGCGCACGCAAAAATTTTCCAGCTTGCACTTTGCGGGAACGATGGTTGAGTCAGGGGGTGACCGGCGCGTTTCTCAATGCCTTGGGCGTGTTGTTCGGCGGTTTGTTCGGGCTGGCGCTGCGTCAGCCGCTGTCCCTCCGTCTGCAGCTTTTTCTTCGCTCGGCGTTGGGCGCCTTCACGGTTTTTTCCGGCCTTTGCCTCGTCTGGCTGGGCGTCAGCGGGTCTTTTTTATTCGCGCTGAAACAGGTTTGCATCGCGGTGCTGGCGATGACCGTCGGCGGTCTGCTCGGCCGGCTGTTCGGGCTGCAAAAGATTTCCAACCGCCTGGGCCGTTACGCGGGCAATATCATTGCCGCCGGACAGTCGGGCGCCCCGCGCAAGGTGGGGGACGGCTTCAACGCGTGCGCCGTGTTGTTTTGCGCCGCGCCGCTGGGTCTGGTCGGCGCGGTGGCCGATGGCTTGTCCGGTTATTATTATCTGCTGGCGGTCAAGGCCATCATGGATGGGCTGGCCACGCTGGGGTTTGTTAAAAATTTTGGCTGGCCGACGGCCCTGTCGGCTTTCCCCGTCCTCTTTTTTCTTGGCGCCATCACCCTCGCCTGCCAGTTTTTTGCGAAGCCATTGCTGGCGGCGCATGGCCTGGTTAATTCCGTCAATGACGTTGCCGGCCTGCTCGCGTGCGCGGTGGCCTTGGTGATTTTCGAGGTTCGCCGGGTGGAATTGGCGAATTATTTGCCGGCCCTGGCCGTCGCGCCCTTCCTGGCGTGGCTGTTCAATCACTGAATCAAGCCGCGCTTGCGCAACATCGCGGTCATCGCCCGGTCCATCAGCACCTCCGCCAGCGGCCGGGTGGTTTCATCCAGCGCGGCCAGCGCGGCCTGCAACGATTTTAAATCACCCGCGCCGGCCTCCGGTTTTTCCGTGGCCAGGGCCGAGGCCACGTCGCGCGCCGCCGTTTCGATCCGGGCGCGGTAATCCGCCTCGATTTCGCCCGTGCCATCGGCGAGGGCCTTGCGGGTGGCGGCGAGCGTTGCCTGCGCGCGCAGCTTCGCTTCAATCCAGCGCCGCGCCGCCAGGTCTTCAAAGGCGTGCGCGACGGATTCTTCGACCATTTGCTGAACCGCCGCGTCATCCACGTCCACGGCGGATTTCAGCTCCATGATTTTTTCCCGGCCGGTTTGGGTGTCGCGGGCGAGGACGTGCAGGATGCCGTTGGCGTCAATTTCAAACTGCACGCCCACGCGCGGGACGCCGCGGGGTGCGGACTCGAATTCGATGGTGAACCGGCCGAGGCTCCAGTTGTCCCGGGCGCGCTCGCGTTCGCCCTGCAACACGTGGATGAGCATCGAACGTTGATGGTCCACGGCGGTCGTGAACAGCTCGCCGGCCTTCACCGGAATCGTCGAGTTGCGCGGAATCAGCACATTCATCAAACCGCCGAAGGTTTCGACGCCGAGCGACAGCGGCGTCACGTCCAGCAACAAAACATTTTTGAAGCCGCCCGACAAGATCTCCGCCTGAATCGCCGCGCCCAGGGCGACGGCTTCATCGGGGTTCTGGGACGTATTGAGTTGCGGGCCGTCCGGCTTGTGGAAAGCATGGCCGAGCCGGACGCCACCGCGGGTCTCCTCAAATTCCGAGCAGCCGAACAGGTCGCTGACGAATTTACGGACGAGCGGCATTCGCGTCTGGCCGCCGACGAGAATCACCTGGTCCAAATCCTTCGGTTCGACCTTCGCATCGGCCAGCGCGCGCAGGCAATGCGGCCGCGTGCGGGCGATGATTTCCCGGGTGAGTTCCTCAAGTCCGGCGCGTGTGAACGGATGGCTGAAGCTGAAATCCGGTGTGAGAAACGGCAGGGCGATGGTCACCTCGGTTTCCGTGGACAATTTGATTTTGGCCTGTTCGGCGGCTTCAAGGAGGCGGGAAAGCAATTGCGGAGTGCGGATGGCGGCGGGCGGATTGGCCGCGGCGATTTTTTGCAGCAGAAAATCCACCAGCCGCTGGTCCAAATCATCACCACCCAGCCGCGTGTTGCCATGGGTGGCGAGCACCTGGAAAACACCCTCGTTCAGTTCCAAAATCGAAAGATCGAACGTGCCGCCGCCGAGGTCGTACACCGCAATTCTCGATTTTTCCTTGAGCCGGTCCAGGCCGTAGGCCAGGGCGGCGGCGGTCGGCTCGTTGATAATGCGTTCGACCGTGAACCCGGCCAGTTCACCCGCGCGTTTGGTCGCGTGGCGTTGCGCGTCGTTGAAATAGGCAGGCACGGTAATGACCGCACGCGTGATGGCTTCCCCGAAATAGTTTTCCGCGTCATGCTTCAGTTTTTTCAAGACCACGGCGGAAATTTCCTCGGGTGTAAAATTTTTCCCATGAATGGGGATCGTCACCGCACCGGTCCCGGCGCCGGCCAGCGGATAAGTCACGGATTTTTCATCCTCCGAAATTTCCGCGCCGCGCCGGCCGATGAAACGTTTGACGGAATAGACCGTTTCCGCCGGTTTGATCACGCGAACGCGATTGGCTTCATGGCCGACCAGCGGCTCCGCGTCCCCGGCGGGGAAATGGACCACGGACGGCGTCAGCCGCCGGCCCTCGCGATCGGCGATGACCAGCGGGATGCCCGAATCCACCGTGGCGACGAGTGAATTCGTGGTCCCCAAATCGATGCCGATGATTTTACTCATGTTGGCGCCCTTATTTGAACCATGATTGAACGCGAAGGGACACGAAATTCTCAAAGCAGGATTCAAGCTTTGGCTTGCCGTTTGCTCCAAACCAGTCGAAGTTGGAAATCAACATGAACTGCATCGTTACCGCCGGCCCGACCTATGAACCGCTGGACGACGTGCGCCGGCTCACGAATTTTTCGACCGGCCGGCTGGGCACGGAACTGGCCAATTTCCTGGTGGCCCGCGGCCATCAGGTGCGGTTGCTGGTCAGCGCCCAGGCCACGCATGGGGGCGAGCGCCGGGCGCAACAGGTCGAGGTGTTTACGACCACGGCCAACTTGCGGGAGAAGTTGCAGGCGTTGTCCCCCAAAAAAGTGAACGCGGTCTTCCACGCGGCGGCGGTCAGCGATTTTCATTTCGGCCGGATTCAATTGCAATCGCCGCACGGCCGGTTGACGGAAATCAAATCCAAAAAAATTCCCACGGACAAGGGCGCGTTGCTGGTGGAACTGGTGCCGACGCAAAAAATCATCGTTGACCTGCGCGCCTGGTTTCCCTCGGCCCGGCTGGTGGGTTGGAAATTTGAAGCGGAGGGCAAACGCCCGGAGGCGGTGCACGCGGCGGAGCACCAGCTCGCCCAATGTCTCACCGATGTCTGTGTGGTGAACGGCCCGGCCTACGGTGAAGGTTTCGGTTTGGTCACGAGCGGTGGGCATGTGCATCTGGCGGATCCGCCGAAGCTGTTTGACGCGCTGGAGAAATTGCTGCAGGTCTAGCGGGCGGGCCGGGACGGGTATCAGACTTCAAAGTTTTTCAGTTGCCGCAACCCCAGTTTTAAGGGCAGCCAGCCGACGAAAAACGACAGGACGACGAAAGCGACGGCGCTTTCGATGGCCCAAGCCACCCGTCCTTGCCAGCCCGACGTGCCCAATCCCAGCAGCAACACGGAGGCGAGAATGTAAACCGAACTCAACACGAAGCACAAGGTGCCGCCAAAACCGCTGACGATTTTGTTGGGATTGGTCTCTTTCAAATTCGGATACAGCACGCCCAGCCCCACCGCCAGGCCATTGAGGGCAAAGGCCATCAGGGTGACCACCGCGCCAAAAAAGATCACGCGGTCCCAGCTCATTTTCAGCAGATAACAGGAGAGCATGATCAACCCGGAGGTCACGATGAGCGACAACACGCTCGTCAGCCAGAATTTGGTTTTGACCACCCGTGCCAGTCCCATGGGGGCCATGCCGACGATCCACAGGCGGCGGCCCTCCAGCGAGAATTGCGGGAACACAAACCGCGTCGTCACGGAAGCGAGATTCAGCGCGCAGACGCCCAGATTCAGGAAGGCAATGAGATTGACCCAGAATTCACCGCTCAACTGGTGCGTGAAATTCCGCAGGTTGATGATGTACACGCCCAGCAGGCCGAACAGCATCACGGATTGTCCCCATTGCGTTGTATCGCGCCAGAACATGCGGATGTCCTTGATGGCCACCGCACGGTCATCCCGGTTGAGCCAGACCAGTTTCCCAAAAATCTGTTCCAACAGACCGGGGGGATTGGGAAATTCGCGTTGCGAGCGAAGCGGGTGCCGGCGGGGCCCGTGCTGGGCCCGGCTTTGCACCGCGGACGCCGTGTCGTAAAACACATGGCCCAAACGGGTGAAGGCGAGGCTGCCAAAGAACAACGTGTGGCTTAACAGCACCAGCGCAAAAAAAGCCGCGCCGCGCAGGATGCCTTCGGCCCATTGCAGCACGGCCGACGACAACCAGTAACTGGGCAGGAAGGGAAACATCGTGAAACGGGTTTTCGCAAGCAATTGGTCGAGCGCCTCCAGCGTGCGTTCGCCGAGCAGGGCGTTGGTGGCCGGTTGCGCCTTCCACCAGAAGGCGGCCAGGGCGAGCAAAGTCACGGCCGTGGCCACCATCGCAATCTGGAAACTGCGCCGGTCCAGAAACCGCCCCACCAAAATCGCCAGCGAGGCGCCGGCGACGCCCGGCAACACGATGAACAGCGCAATCAAGACCAGCGTCATTGCGTAAAAATGCCACGGGGCGTCCCGCACCAGGCCAAACGCCACCAGCAGGGGTGCAATCAGGAATAAAAAAGCCCATGACGCCAGCAGGATGGACTCGATGAATTTCCAGCGGAAAATGGTTTGCGTGGGAACGGGCAGCGTCAGCAGAAACGCGGTTTCGCGGTTGCGAAACAGGTTGGTGTAACTGATGACCAGATTGCTCAACAACAGCAGTCCGAACAGAAAGGCAAACAGGGCGTACATCAACCGTTCCGTCAGCACCGCGCCCAGGCCCGGAAATTTGGCGACGAAGCCGAGCGCGTGATAGAAGAGCCAGAATGACAGGACCAGGTAACCAACCACGAAGGTCAGGATGACCCCCGTGAGCAACCGCGATTGATTCCGCAACGACAACAGCCGCCGCCAGCTTTGCAGCGCGTTGACCCGCATCAACAGGAGCAGCGGTGCGGGAGCGGAACGGGTTTTCATTTAAACGCCACTAAAATAGCCTTCCGGAACTCTCCCCGCAATCCTTGCGGCATCGGCAAACACGATTTATAGTTATTAAGTCGCGATGAAAATCAACCGTCGCAAATTTATCCTGACGGCGTTACTCGCAACCCCGTTCGCAATTATCGCCGATGCGAAATGGTTGGAACCACAATGGGTCAAAATTCACCGGTTGCGTCTGAGCCAGGGCCAGCCAACTCATCGTTTTGTTCACTTTAGCGACCTGCATCACAAAGGGGATCGCGCTCATTCCGAGTCCGTGGTGGCGATGATCAATTCGCTTTCACCGGATTTTGTCTGTTTTACCGGCGATATCATGGAAGAAGGGAAGTTCCTGCCCGAGGCGCTGGAGGTTCTCGCAGGTGTCAAAGCTCCGATGTATGGAGTGCCGGGCAATCACGATTATTGGAGCCGGGTACCTTTTGACGGCATAATTAAATGCTATGCGGCGACGGGTGGAGCGTGGCTGCTTAATGAGGAACGGACGATAGCTGGGAGAGAAATCAATCTCATTGGAGTTGCCCAGCTTGGCCCCAAACATCCCGTGCCTCCGGCAAAGCCCGGGATGAAGAACATCTTATTGTTTCACTATCCAGCGTGGGCGAAGGAATTTGACGGCCAGAAGTTTGACTTGATGCTGGCCGGGCATTCACACGGTTGCCAGGTGCGGATTCCGTTTTACGGACCCGTAGTCACTCCTTACGCCGTGGATGAATACGATCTCGGATTATTCCAGACGAAATCGGGTCCGCTCTATGTGACTTCTGGCATTGGTTGGTTTCCTGTGCCGATCCGTTTCAATTGCCGACCGGAGATTGTACTTGTCGAAATCTAAAGCAAATACTGCTTTCCCGTTGAAGCTGCCGTGAGCGGTTTGTATCGTGCGGGCGATGTTGCCGCCGGAAACCAAAACATCACCGCTCGCTGCGCCCATCACTTCACTTTGGGGTGTCGGCGGCGAACGCGCGGCACAATTGACGCGGCTCGAGATTCACACCGTCGAAGATTTACTCCTCCACCGGCCGCGGCGCTACGAGGACCGCCGCCATTTCCGCGCCATCGCCGATTTGAGCCGCGACGAAGCCGCCACGGCGCGCGGCACCATTGTTGCGCAGGGGCTCAAGCGTTTCCGCGGCGGCCGCAAATCGGTTTTTGAAATCGTTCTCGACGACGGCACCGCGCGCTTGCATTGCCGCTGGTGGAACCTGCCGTTCATGGAAAAGTATTTCGCGGTGGGCGACGAGGTGTTCGTTTTCGGCAAACTGGTCGAAACCAAACCGCGCACGATGGACCATCCCGAATCCGAGGTCATCGAAGGCGGCGAGGAAAGTTTCATCCACATCAACCGCATCGCGCCGGTTTATCCCCTCACCGAAGGCCTGCCGCAACGCTGGTTGCGCGGCTTGATCTGGCGGACCCTGGAACGATTTGAAACGCAAATCGTCGAACCCGAACCGGCGCCGGACTTGAAGCTTTTTCCGACCCGGGCCAACGCGGTTCGCATGCTTCATTTTCCCGAAGCCCTGACCGATGGGGAAATCGCGCGACGCCGGCTGGCGCTGGACGAATTCGTCGTGTTGCAATGCGAAATGCGGCTGCGCCGGAAGAACTTCGAGGCCCGGGCGCACGCGCTTCCGTGCGGCGGGGACAACCGTTTGATGAAGCCGTTTCTGGCGCAGCTTGGGTTCCAGCTCACCCGCGCGCAAACCCATGTGCTCCGCGAAATCCGTGCGGACATGCGCGGACCGCATCCGATGCGGCGGCTGCTGCAGGGCGATGTCGGGTCGGGCAAGACGGTCGTGGCCGCGTGCACGGCGCTGATGGCGTTGGAAAGTGGTTTCAATGTGGCGCTGATGGCGCCGACGGAAATTCTGGCGGAACAACATTTTCGGAACTTTTCGCGCTGGCTCGAGCCATTGGGCGTGCGGGTGGAATTGCAAACCGGGAGCCGCAAGACCGTCGAGACGCGGGCGCCGGGCGCCGGGAGCGGGCCGCGCCATTTGCCCTCAACTTTGTTCGTCGGCACGCACGCGCTGTTCACCCGGGGTTTTGAACTGCCGCGACTCGGCCTGGTCATCATTGACGAACAGCACAAGTTCGGCGTGGCGCAGCGCGAACAGCTGGTGCGCAAGGGGGATTATCCGCATTTGCTGGTGATGACGGCGACGCCGATTCCGCGCACGCTCGGGTTGACGCTGTACGGCGATCTGGATGTTTCCGTGATGGATGAATTGCCGGCCGGACGCGGGCGGGTAAAAACATTTGTGCGCGCCGCAGACAAGCTGCCGCAGGTCTGGAAATTCATCCGTGAAAAAATTGCCGCCGGCCGGCAGGCGTACGTGGTTTATCCCCGCGTGGAGGAGCAGGACACGACCGGGGACGTCAAGGCGGTGACCAGGGAGTTTGAAAACGTCCGGCAGGTACTGGCGCCATTTCGTGCCGGTCTGCTGCACGGCCGGCTCAAAAGCGCTGATAAGGAGAAAGTCATGGCGGTGTTTCGGGCCAACCAGATCCAGGCGCTCGTGGCGACGGCCCTGATCGAGGTGGGCCTGGACGTGCCCAATGCGACCGTCATGCTGATTGAGAATGCGGAGCGGTTCGGCTTGGCGCAATTGCACCAATTGCGCGGTCGCATCGGACGCGGCGCGCACGAATCCTTTTGCATTCTGATTTCCGGTGCGAAAAACGGTGAGGCGCGCGAACGGCTCGCGGTGTTGGAGGAGACCACGGACGGTTTTCGCATCGCCGAAGCGGATTTGAAATTGCGCGGGCCGGGTGAATTGCTGGGCCGGCAGCAGAGCGGTCTGCCGCGTTTTCGCTTCGGAAATCTGGTGGACGATCTGGATTTGATTCGCCACGCGCGGGTGCTGACGGCGCCGCCGGCGGAGGGTTCCCGCAAAAATATTTGAAAAATATGCTTGCGGCGCGAAAGGATTTTCGGCTAGTTCAGCCGCGTATGAAAAAAATCGCTTATCTCGTTGTTGCGTTGGGTCTCCTTTCCGTCGGGTTGCTGGCCGGTTGCCAGAAACAAGCCGATGAGTCGACCACGACCCCGGCGGCGCCCTCCACCAACGCGCCTTCCACCAACGCGCCCGCGCAATAATTGCGCGTGGTCTGTCGCGCGCAGCGCGGCAGAAGGGGCTGGATTTCGAGTGCCAAGGCATGGTCTGTGTTTGGCGCTTGGAAATTTTGCGGCTTGGACTAAATTGCCGCTATGCGAGCATGGCTTTCAATTCCCGTGGCGGCCGGACTCCTGTTGGCGACCGGTTGTGGTCAAAGCTCCAGTACCACCAATTCCTCCGCGACCAACGACGCGAACACCAACTTCGCCAGCGGCAACCCGCTGACGGTGGCGCCGGATTACCTCGGCACGGTGGGCAAGGCGCAGAATTATTCAATCAAGCAGATTGATCTGGCGCAACTGACCCAGGCGGTCCAGGAGTTCAACGCGGCGGAAGGGCGCTATCCGAAGGATCTTCAGGAACTCATTCCCAATTACATTGCTCAAATCCCGGCTGTGCCGGCCGGCTATCAAATCGCCTACGACGCAGCCAGCGGAAAGGTCAAGGTGGTCCAGCAACCGTGACCGCATTTAAAATCCCTGTCACAGGGAAAGGTATTTCAACACGTCCACTTCTTTCTTGAAAACGATTTCAAAGGAATTGTCCTTGAACCGCACATCGAGCACCGTTCCTTTGTCAGCCTCATAATACTCCCACATGACGTGCCCGTTCCCGGGATTAATCCGGCGGATCCAGATATGAGGCGGGTTGGGGGTGATGCCGGCAAGGTTTGCCATCTTGTTTTCATCGTCGCTGGGATTATAGATTTGAACCGTGTAAATAAAATTTTTGGACAGGTATGAGATGAACCCGCCCGGTTGGATCTGCCACAAGGTCCGGCCGGTTTGCGGATCCATTTTGAGCAGGCTGGCCTGGATTTTTTGCGTGATGTCAATCTGGCGCGAATACCGGATGTTGTCCGGATCGGCAGTGGTGGTGTTGACATACAGCATTCCCTTGTCGTCAAAAAACAAACCGACGACACCGACGGTCGGCAGGCGCCAGCGCGCACTGCCCGTTGCCAGATCAAATGCCGTCAGCACCGCCTGATCAAAGACATACAGTGTGTTGCCGTGCTCGACGCACGGCCCTTCGCCAAACGGCGAGGTTGCTGCGCCCGCATCGCGGTTGTCAGCAGGGACGTTGTAAGTCAGCGCCGCCTGCCAGAGTTTTTTGTTTGTCTTGTCAAAGACGATGAGCGTTTTTCCGGCCGCGAGGACATTCACTGTCTCCAACGGAAACAGCGCGGGCGGTCCGACGACTTCGCCGGTCCAGTCAGCGGAGCCGGCTGTGTCTGGCCGGCGAAGGGAGACTTGATACACGCTTTCGTCCTCCTGCACCGCGTCGCCGCCGCGGCTGCGCTGGATCTCGTTGAGCATTTCATTTGCGGCGGTGCTTTCATTTGCGGTGTTCAAATTGCCATTCAGGGCAGATTTTCCCGATGGCGCCTGCACCGCTTCCCGCGTGACGATGTCCGATTTCAGCAGCCGCACGGCGAACTCGACGTAACCGTACTGGCTGGGGATAAGTGTGAAACGTCCGGTTTCAATTTCAACCGGCGTTGGTCGTTGGATCGGAGCTGCGTTGGAATGTGGCGGGTTCTGGCCGTTGAGTTCCCCTTCAATGCGTTCCTCTTCCCGGCTGTTGGCCAGCAACGCGGGCAGGGCAATCTGAGCCGGCAGGCCCAGATGCTGGGCCTGTTCCCCCACTTTTGCCGGATTCATCGGCCCCCCGGCGCCGACGCCGGGCGCCAGCGGAAGACCGGCAGTTGCCCGGCTGCCGGTGCCTCCGGCCGGCGCTGTCCCAGCGACCAGTGCCGGCCCCGGCTGGCCGATTTCCTCGACGCGTGACTCGCCGGTGGCCGGATTGATATGCGTGATGAGCGCCTGTCCATTTGCACCTTCTCCCGCGATCAGGAATTCGCCGTTGCGGGCGATCAAGTCACCGGGATTGTCGGCAAGGGGAATTTTCTGCAACACTTCGCCGGTGTCCCAATCGTAGTGGGTCAGCCGGTCCGGCGTGCTGACCCAGACGTTCTGGCCGGAGACATCCAATTGCAATCGTCCTTCCAGTTCGCGAGCGGCCATTTCTTCGAGCTGACTTTGCGGAATTCTTTGTTCAAATCCACCGGTTGGCTGCAACTGATTTTCGCGCGCCACCGCGTCTGCGATTTGTTGTTTCGTGACGAGTTCCTGTGACCAGATTTCCCTGCCTGATTTGATGTCGTAGCGCGCGAGAGTGCCGCCGTGCAGGAACACAATCTGGTTTGTTCCGCAGAGCCCGGATTCCCCGGCATACGCCGGGTCATCGAAATGGGCCGAAAAAACCGTGTGCGGCACCGAGCCGAACCAGGCATACCACGTCCAAAAGCCGAGACCCCCGACCACGAGAACGGCAGCCAATTTGGCAACGAGGCCGGCTTTCCGCCAATACTTGGCCTCGGCCAAAACCTTTTGCCCTGCGAAAACCGGCACCTCAATATTCTGCGCCTCGGCCTTCGCCCGGCAAAACGGCGAACAGACGTGGCCGAACAAGCCCATGCACTGCGGGCACATCGGCTTTCCGCAAACCACGCAATGATGCACCGCCGATTTACGGGGATGTCTCGCACACTGTTCCGCAGCCGGTGGAGAATCCGGCGTTGCTGCCGCTGGCACGGTTTGAGGCTCGTCGCGGGCGATCTTGAGTCGCGGAGATTCTGTGGCCGGCGGCGGCGCGGCGGGGGCGGGTCCGGAAAACTCGCGCCGGATCAATTCATTGACGAAATCCGACGAATCCAGCCCGCAGGCCGGGCAGACAAACTTCACCGGATTTTGCAACATCTCCGGCGTAGCGTCGAATTCGTATTTTGCGCCGCAGGCACATTGAATTTTCATGGGCGCTGGGGTTTGGGGTTCAATAACACGACCCCTTGGGTAATCACGAGTGAAAACGGAAGCCGCGGCGGCGTCAATTCCACATGCCCGTCACAGAATAAAATGTTTCCGCCATATTTGTAGTGGTTGTTGCCCGGCGGTTTGCCCGTGGCGGAAAAGACCAGATCCCCGGCCTTCTTCGGCAGTGTGTTGATCTGCCAGTCGGACATCAGCGGCGATTGCGCGCCGTTCAGGTGTTGCCCCATATAATAGGCGTAGCTGATTGTGCGATTGGCAAACGGCAACCCCGAAGGCAAGGGCGAATCCTTGCTGCCCGGACAAATGAAAATCGAGGTGTCCACCGTGTAGCGTGGCACCAGCAGACTGAGGGGTTTTTCCGAAGTTTCGGCGTTGGTGCTTGCCGGGAGCCGGCCGGAAAAATCATTGGCGTAAATTTGCAGCGCCACGTAAATCTTCTCCAAATTTTGCTGGCAGGCCCGTTGGGCCGCGTGCTGGTGGCTTTCCGATGCGAATCCCCACATCATCGTGGTAAGGATGATCATCAACGCCAGGACGATGAGGAGCTCAACCAGCGAAAAACCCGGTTTGGCGGAAGACGTTCCCGGGCCGCCGCCGCGCCGGTTGTTTGCGCGGACACAACCGCTTTGCCCAAACGCCTTCATGCCGGCCTTATAACGCAACCGCGTGTTCGGAGCAACGGCAACATTTTTTTCTCGTAAAATCCCCCGTTCACAGGCAAAGAGTGCGTCTCGGTTTTTCATGAACGAACAAATCATCATTCTCGATTTCGGATCGCAATACACGCAGGTCATTGCGCGCCGCGTTCGCGAGTGCAATGTGTATTCGCAAATTCTGCGCTATGACACGCCCGCCCGCGAGCTGGCGAAACTCAAACCCCGCGGCCTCATTTTGTCCGGCGGTCCGTCCAGTGTCTATGCGAACAATGCGCCTTTGCCGGACCGGAGGATTTTTGAACTGGGTGTTCCCATTTTGGGCATCTGCTACGGGGTGCAATTGTTCGCGCAATTTCTCGGCGGCCGGGTTGAGAAAGGCCAGAAGCGCGAATACGGCAAGGGCACGCTCACGGTCAGGGATGCCTCCTGCGTGTTGTTCCGGCATTTGCCGCGGAAATTGCAGGTCTGGAATTCGCATGGGGACAAGTTGACGAAACTGCCCCGTCATTTCAAACCGGTTGCCATCACGGAAAATTCCGAATTTGCGGCGATTGAAAACCGGGCGCAAAAATTTTTCGGCCTCCAATTTCATCCGGAGGTTGTCCACACACCGCGCGGCCGGGAGAT
>JAJPJM010000080.1 GCA_021324235.1 Verrucomicrobiota bacterium | reverse complement strand
TACGGCGCGGAACTGGAACGCGAATCGCCGGACAAAATTTCGCGCGCGGTTGTCGTGGACGATTTGCAAGGCGCGGCGGATTGGATTTTACAAAACGAATTCCGAATTCCGAATTCCGAATTCCGAACTTAAATTATGTGTGGCATCATTGGATACGTCGGCAGGAAGGCGGTCTCGCCCATCCTGCTGGAAGGATTGCGGCGGCTGGAATATCGCGGTTACGACAGCGCGGGCGTCGCTGTGGTGGCCGATGGCGATCTGCTCTTGCGCAAGAAAAAGGGCCGGATTGATGAGGGCCTCGCGCGCCTGTTGAAATCCGAACCGGCCGCGGGAACCCTCGGCATCGCCCACACCCGCTGGGCCACGCACGGGCCGCCGTCCGACGGCAATTCCCATCCGCATCTCGACCAATCCGGCAAAATCGCCATCGTCCACAACGGCGTCATCGAGAATTATGACGCGCTCCGGGAAAAGCTGCTCAAGGCCGGGCACAAATTCCGCTCCGCCACCGACACCGAGGTGCTCGCGCATCTGATCGGCGATTATTATGAGAAACGAAAACCCGAGGTAGGGTCATTGCGCCGCGATGACCGGACGGCGCAGCGCGCCGTCCCTACCCAGAATGGTTCCAACCCGTTGACCCTGGCCGTTTGTGACGCCCTCCGGGAAGTCATTGGCACCTACGGCCTCGCCGTGGTTTCCGCCGACCAGCCGGACACCATCATCGGCGCCCGGCGCGGTTCGCCGCTCATCATCGGCATCGGCAAAGGCGAAAATTTTCTGGCCAGCGACGCCAACGCGTTTGTCGGCGCCGCGCACACGAAAAAAGTCGTTTACCTCAACGATTACGACGTCGCCACCATCACCCCCGAGGGCTTCGACGTGTTGAACCTCGGCGCCGACACCGCCAACGTCCAGATCAGCAATCTGGAATTCAGCCAGGAAGACGCCGCGCGCGGAAAATATGAGCATTTCATGCTCAAGGAAATTTTCGAGCAGCCGCGCACCGTGGAAAACGCCTTGCGCGGGCGCGTGGACAAGGAAGGCGCGACCGCCAAATTCGGCGGCTTGAACCTGACGGCGGCGCAATTGCGTTCCGTCGAACGCATCGTCATCGCCGCCAGCGGTACGAGCTGGCACGCGGCGCTGGTGGGCGAATATTTGATTGAGGAACTCGCGCAAATCCCGGTGGAGGTCGAGTTCGCGCACGAATTCTGTTACCGCAACGCGCCGTTGGAACGCGACACCGTGCTGCTGGTCATCTCGCAATCCGGCGAGACCGCCGACACGCTCGCCGCGCTGCGCGAGGCCAAGCGCCGCGGCCACCGCGCGCTCGCCATCGTCAACGTCGTCGGCAGTACCATCGCGCGCGAATCCGACGGCGGTATTTACATGCACGCCGGCCCGGAAATCGGCGTCGCCTCCACCAAGGCGTTCGTTTCCACGCTGACGATTTTGTCATTGCTCGCCGTGCATCTGGGTCGGACGCGGCTGCTTTCGGCCCACCGCGCGCGGGAAATTCTGCACGCCTTGGAAGCCGTGCCCCAACAGCTCGAGGCCATCCTGGCGCAAAACGCCGTGTTCAAGAAACTCGCAAAGAAATATGCCCGGGCCGAGGATTTCTTTTTCCTGGGCCGCGGCTACACGTTTCCCATTGCGCTGGAAGGCGCGCTCAAGCTCAAGGAAATCTCCTACATCCACGCCGAGGGTTATTCGGCGGCGGAAATGAAGCACGGTCCGATTGCGTTGATTGATCCGAAGACGCCGACGGTTTTTCTCGTGCCGCAGGATTCGATGTACGACAAGACGATGGCGAACCTGGCGATGATTCGCGCGCGCAAAGGTCCCATCATCGCGCTGGCCACGGAAGGCGACAAACAGATCAAGAAAGTGGCCAACGATGTGATTTATCTGCCCAAGGCATTGGAACCGATTTATCCGATTCTGGCCGCCGTGCCGCTGCAACTGTTCGCCTATCATATCGCCGTCGCGCGCGGCTGCGACGTGGACAAGCCGCGCAATCTGGCCAAGAGCGTGACGGTGGAGTGACCGGCATTATCCGTCGGCCTTGTCCTTTCGCATGGTACTGGCATGAACAAACGCGCACTCATCAAGAAGATCGTGGCCCGGCTGACGGACGAACTGGAGGTCTATTTCCGGGCGGCCCGGGCCTCGCGCGCCGAAGCCACGCACGAACAGAGCAAGGCCGAGAACAAATACGATACCCGCGGACTCGAAGCCTCCTATCTGGCCCGCGGACAATCCCGGCAGGCGGTGGAAATACAAGAGTCCATCGCCGCCTTCGAAACGCTGGATGCGCGCCGGTTCGCAGCGGGCGAACCCATTGATGTCGGGGCGTTCGTGGAATTGGAATTGAACGCGGAAAAGACGGCTTACTTCATCGGCCCCCGCGCGGGCGGCACGGAGGTGCTGCATGACCAGCGGGAAGTACTGGTGATTACGCCGCAATCGCCGCTGGGTGAACAGCTCCTGGGCCGGAAACAGGGCGAGATCCTGAAATTAAAACTCGCCGGCACCCAAAACCAATATCGGGTGACCGTCGTTGCCTAACCCAAGCCATGAAATCCGGCCAAAAGCGCGACGTTAGAATGAAAAAGAAGCTGGCAGTACAGTTTGGTGGGGCGAGGCTACTGACGAGCCGGCTCGCGAGGACGCTCGCCCCACCGAAAATTGCAAAACACGCCACCACCAAAAAGAAACTTTCCTGCTGCCCGAACGACGGTGGAACCATCGTTCGCAATTTCCACATCACGGATTACGACGGGGTTGTCGCCTTGTGGCGATGCACGGAAGGCGTGGGGTTGAATGAATCCGACACGCGCCGCGCCATCGCCGCGTATCTGCGACGCAATCCGCGCATGAGCTTCGTTGCGGAGCGGGACGGCCGGATCATCGGCGCCGTGTTATGCGGTCACGACGGCCGGCGCGGTTATCTGCATCATCTGGCGGTGTCGAAACGCCACCGGCAACGGGGCCTTGGCCGGCAACTGGCGGATGCCTGTCTGGCAAAACTCCGCCAGGCCGGCATTCAGCGATGTAACATCTTCATCTTCGCGAACAATGCGGCGGGCATGAAGTTCTGGGCACACATCGGATGGAAACTGCGCACGGAATTGCGGCTGATGCAAATCCGTCTGGAAGACGACTGCTGCTCGAAGCGGGATTGCCCGTGCTGAGTAATTCCGGCAGCCGGGATAACGAGCGTTTGCGAATTTAAAAATCTGCGTTTCATCTGTGTTCATCTGTGGCCAAATTTCGGTGCGTTTTTGATAAACCGCGGTTAGCGGGGAGGCCGGCATCAAGATGAAATTGATGCCATGTCCAGCGAAGCTGCAGCTTCACCTGCCGTTCCCCCGGTCCCGGCCGACTTGCCGGGCAGCGCCATTTCGTTGCTGGGCGTGGATTACGTGCATATGAAGACCCGGGATGGCGGTGACCTTTACGTGACACAGTTCGGGGCGCCGTTCTGGCAGAATCTGCTGCCGGAGAACTGGTACGCGCAGGGATGGTTTGAAATCAAACGCAAACGGCTGGAAGGCACCAGCACGGTTTACAAGGTCCCGACGCGCCGGGTGAATGGCGTGACGCTGTCGCTGGTGGTCAAGTGGTCGCGCGTCGGCGAGGGCGTGCCGCTCGATACGCTCACCTTCAACAAATTCATCCACGCCGAGTTCAACAGCCCGTTCGAGGAATTTTCGCTGCTCATGGAACTGCGCAAAGGCGAGGCCGGCCCGCCCGGCATCCACATCCGGACGCAAAAGCCGATGGCGATTTACATGCCGTCCGAGCGGTTGCAACTCTGGCAGACCGGCCGGTCCGAGGACAAAATCCGCGCGAAGGTCGTCCGTCATCCGGGCGTGGAGATTGACATTCTGCGGCAATACGTCGTGCTGTACGGCTGGGTCAAGGGCCTGGACGCGGTGGAATCGGCGGAGTATCTCAAATTGCACGACCAGGAGCGCGCCGAGTTTCTCGCCCGGGTCACCTGCCTGGCCACCCACGAGTTGTCGCAGAAGGGTTACCGGGTCATTGACATGAAACCGGCCCACGTCATTTTGCGATCGGGCCGGGACCAGTCGCTGTTGCGCGACCGCAACGGCCAGCTCGCCTACGCGCTGGTGGATTATGAATTGCTCGAACGCACACCGGAGCATGAACAGTCGGTGCGCAGCGCCAATCGCCAGATTTACCTCAAACACATGGCGCGGCGGTTCGAGGTGGACGCGGCCAAGCCGCTGCCCGCCCATCTCCACGCCACCAATATCATGGGGGTGGATTACATCTTTGGCCGCGCCGAGAGCACCGGCGGCCTGCTTTGGGTCGTGGGCAAGGACCCGGATTTGTTCAATTATTTCCTGCCCGAACGCTGGCGCCGCACGCCGAAGAAAAAACTGTCCTCGCACAACCAGGTTTTCACCACGTTCACCAAGGACAACATCAATCTGGTCTGGCGGGTGTCACGCATGGGCGAGCCGCCGTGGCTGGCCCATCCCGAAAGCAACCCGGACGCGGTCCGCGAACACGGATTCAACAGTCCCTTCGAGGAATTTGCGTTCGCGCTCGAACTAAGCCGGCGCGGCGTGAAGACGATTTATCCGCGCGCGATTTACATGACCGGCACCAAACGCGAACCCGACCAGCCGGCGGCCGACGATCGGCGTTTTGTCGAGCTGGCGCAACTGCTGACGCCGGAAGGCGAGCCGGCCCTGCAGAAAGGCCGCAATTATATCACCATCTGGGGTTACTGGAACGGACCGGACGAACTGCTGGCAGCGCAGGACGATGGTCACTACACGGCGATGAACGCGAAACACGCGTGCGCCGGGCATCTGATCTCCGCGCAGGTGATGGAGGAATTGATGCGGGCGAAGGCGGGCAAACTGGCCCAGTGCGGCCTGGAGGACCTCAATCTCAAGCCGGACCACCTGTTGATTTCCTTCGATCCCAAACAAAAGCTGGTGCTCGATGCCGCCGGCAAACCCGAGGTGCGCCTCTGCAACTTTGAACTCGTCCGCCGCAGTTCAGGTGGCAATACCAATTAGCCGGGAGATCCGCAAAGGGTTGGTCACGTTTCAGCCACGTCTGGCACCCGGAAAGCCACTCCCCATTTTTCCCCTGCTCCGATTTGGGTCAGGAAGAAAAAAATGCTGTCTTAATTCCGGATACTTTAATAAAGAATTACGGCTTATAGGCAAGAAACGGGGGCCGTCCCAAGCTTTTCCCGCAGACGTTACTTCGACAACTTCAGCAACTTAGGTTTTAACGGCGCGCCATCATCCGGTTTTCACGCCATTTCATTGGCACACACTTTGCAAACTCCCCGCCGGTGACCGGCCATAACGCGGTCACAGACGTAACGTTGTAATGGGAAACCAAGTGTTGTTTTTTTGTAAAGGCCGGGTGACAACCAGCCTGAAATCAAGGTGGCCGCTGACTTCAATCTCCACCCTGGTCACGTGCTACCTTTCCCAATGCCTGCGCGCACACGGAGAAAACCAGATCGGTTATCGTTTTGAGCAATACCAGGAAGACAACGGACGAATGGGCATTGAAACGGACTCCTTCCTGTTCGACCTCCAACCCAAAAGCTGGCTCACGCTCTCAGGCGAAGGCGTCTATGACGCCATTTCCGGCTTCACGCCGACGGGGTCGCCGCCGCCCAACACCATCACGTTTGTGGAAACTCCGCCGCCGCCGGGAGCCTCCAGCAGTTCGGTGCCGCTGTCGCACATGGAAGACGAGCGGTATGCCGGCTCACTGGGCGCGACGCTGAGTTACAAAAATAATCGCTTTACGCCCCAGTTCTCGTACAGCCGGGAACACGATTATCTGTCCCGCGGCGCGTCCCTGAACTACTCGGCGGACTTCAACGACAAGAACACGACCCTGAATCTGGGCTGGTCCCACGATTGGGACAAGGTGCTGCCGCACGGATTTCTGTTCGAGGAAGCGGCCAAAAATTCATACGAGATCCTCGCGGGCGTCAACCAGTTGTTGAATCCCCGGGCGGTGCTGACCGCGAATTTCACTTATGGCCATGCCTCCGGTTATCTCAATGACCAATACCGGGGCGTGCTCTTCGACAATGAACCCCAGGGGGATCCGACCACGCCGGCCCTGGAACCCGAAAACCGGCCGTCATCCAAGGACCGCTATATTGGCTACCTGTCACTCACGCAGGCGGTGACGCCGTTCAATGCCAGCGCGGAACTATCCTACCGTTTCTCCCATGACACCGCGGGGGTGAACGCCCATACCGTCCAGGTCGCCTGGTATCAGAAGCTCGGCAAGCACGTCGTCATATCACCCATGTTCCGGTATTATTATCAGAACGCCGCCGATTATTACGTCGTTCGCCTTCCGGATTTCAACACCCGCCCGACCTACTATTCCGCCGACTACCGTCTTTCCAATCTGGAAACGTTTGCCGCCGGCGTGAGCCTCAACTGGAAAATCCAGGACTGGCTTTCCCTGGATCTGGCGTACCAACGCTACGTGATGAAGGGGTTGGATGGCATCACTTCGCCGACCGCTTATCCCTCGGCCAACGTATTCACCATCGGCGCACGCATATGGTTTTAACCACTCCCGATTCAACCCACACCGTCCAGGCCCGCGTCCACCGCTCGGCGCACCGCACGGTTGAGCAGGGATTGCACAAACTGTCCTTCCACGCGATGAGCACGATTTGCCGCGTGCACTTTCAAACGCCGGACGCCGCCCGGGCGCAGGACTTCCAGGCCGAGGTCTTGCAATGGGTGGGCTGGTTTGAAGCGCGGTACTCACGGTTTATTCCAGACAGTCTCATCAGCCGGATCAACGCGGCGGCCGGCAAGGAATGGGTGGAGGTGGACGCCGAGACCGATGCGCTCTTCAACCTTTGCGGCGAAATGGTCTTCTTCACGCATGGGGTCTTTGACCTGACCTCGTTGCCGTTGAGCCGGCTTTGGAACTGGAAGGCGCGGCCGCCGGTCATCCCGGACGATGCCGCCGTCCGGGCGGCGCAGGAACTGGTCGGCTGGCGGAAGGTCCAGCGACGGAAGGGCGCCATCTTCCTGCCGCAGGCGGGGATGTGCCTCGATCTGGGCGGCATC
>JAJPJM010000142.1 GCA_021324235.1 Verrucomicrobiota bacterium | reverse complement strand
TCCAGGGAAAACTGGCCAAACGCGGCGAAATTCGCCCCGGAATGAGGCACAATGAAACCGGAGGTTTGGGTGCCATTATCCACGAAGTTATAGCCGTCATTGTTGTTCACCGTCCAGGAAATGAAACTGAGTCCGGCTTCAAAACCTCCGTTTTGAACGAGGTTGGGCGCCTGAACATTCAAAGCCAACTGACGGGGCTGGACAACCTGGGAGGTTTGATTGGAAAACAAGAGGGTGGCCGTATAAGCCCCGGCCGGAAGACTGTTGGGTGCATTAAGACTCACCGCCACGGTGGTTGACGCTCCGGAGGCCAGGGTGCCGGAACTGGGCACGACATTCAGCCACGTCGGGACGCCCGGGACTGACCAGGTCAACGCAACGCCCCCGGTGTTGGTCACGGAAAAATTCTGGTTGGTGATGCTGAAAGGCCCGCCGACTGGACCGCTGAAGGTAAACCCGGTCCCCGGCAGAACCCCCAGGGCGTCAGGCGTTGCCAGCGCGATGATCAGGTCCAATCCGTTGGGCGTGCCCCAGCCCGTGCAAAGGTCATAACCGGGCACGGCAAAAAAATTGTTCGGAACGTTCGAATTGGTGTTGTTACCGGTGATGATATCGCGGAAATCCGAGGTATAAAATGGCCCCTTCCCAATGGCATAAACAGCCGGGTTGATGAAACCCACGGTCGGTCGGCCGCTCGCGACGGCCTGTTGATTTACGAGCGCGGTGAAGGCCGCCCAGAGCGGCGCCGCGGCGCTGGTGCCGCCGACAAATTCAGGATTGCCATTGTCAGCAACAATAAAAATGTTGTCGGCAGTCATGGCCACATCCGGAACATTTCGCAGGGTGGTCGAGCCCTGGTTGGTGGTCATGTTGATGCCCTGTTGCCAACTGGGAATGCTGTAGCCGGTCAGGCTGATCCCACCGCCGCTGCCCGAATCGGTTCCTGTATTCCACACCGTCTCGGACAGCCAGGGCCCGGCGGGCCCGCCCGTGAACAGGGTGGTCCCGCCCACCAGCGTGATGTTGGTGTCGTCCGTTGACTGCGGAATTCCAGGGTAAAACGCGTCGTCGTCACCCGAGGCCTGGAAAAACGACTGGCCCTGCGCGGCGTAGCGCACGTAAACCGCGTCGAAATTCGGGTCATCCCCGATCAACCAGGAGGAACTGATTTGTTTGGCAATATTGTCCGTGGCGATGCGATTCAAGAGATGGACAATATTGGCGCTGGTAGCCGGATTCGGGCCCTGATAAACCAGCACATTGGAAATTCCCGGCGCCATGGCGATCGCCACCTCAATGTCCAGGGCCACCTCGCCGTTGCCGGCACCGGGCGGCGCGCTGGCTTCATCCACCAGGATGGGGGTCAGCGGAACGGCCGGCAGGCTATTGCTGAGTTCATAAGAATGGATGTCGTTGGGGTAATAGCCGTCGAGCTCGAAAAGCGCAACGGATTGTCCGGCGCCCGTGAGGCTCACTCCCGGAACATAAGCCGCCCGAAAATCATTTCCCATGTAGGCGCTGCTGGGGCCGGAACCCAGGGCGGAGGTCACCCCCGGCCGCTGGGCCATGGGAATGACTTTGACGCTCATTGGGCGTGGCTGAATGTAATTGTCCAGGCCGCTGACATGCAGCACCGGCACCGTTAGATCCAGCGACGGCTCCACATCGGGCGCGTAAAACGTGCGATTTTCCGTCGGATGCCGATAGGTCCGCAGGGTCACGTGAAAAACCCGCTCGATATCCGCCACCGAACCGCTCACATCCAGGACGGCACGATTGGGATAAGTGGCGGTCACGGTCAGTCCGTTCGTCCGCGCAAAATCAATCAGGGCTTGATAATCCTGTTCCGTCGGACCGAATTGTTCCGTGAACTGGTCCGGCGTCAAATAATGCCGGTAATTCGGGCTGCTCGGATCGTAGAGTTGTTGCAACAGGCTGTTCAGTGCATCTTTATTGCGCAACGGCAACCCGATCGCGAGGTCCATCCGCGCGGTGGCCGAAAGCCGGCCGATGGCCGGCAAGGGTGACCCGGCAAACGACCGTTGGCTTTGTAAAAATTGTCTGGCCGAAGAGGTCTCCGGGGAAACGCAGCCCCACACAAGAACCACCAGGACTCCGGCCGTTAACCAATATTGTGACTTTGACATAGGCGAAGGGTGTTCAGGAATTGATTCGGGTTTAGCATTGAAGCCAAACTATAGCAAATCTTATTCCAGCCCGGAACGCCGGATTTCCGGCATGACCACCAGGCAAATCCTGCGCGACGAAAAAAATTGCCCGTATTCATACACCGCATTAAGGTCCATCCGTGGCCGTTAAATTCACCATCCTCGGCAGCGGTTCCGCCGGCAACTGTGCCTACCTTGAAACCGCCGAGGCCCGCGTGCTCGTGGACGCCGGATTCAGCCCGCGCCAGATCCGCCAGCGCCTTGCCGCCATCGGCCGGGCGCCGGAAAATCTCACCGCCATTCTCGTAACTCACGAGCACAGCGACCATGTTTCCGGCCTGACCGGCATCGCACAAAAACTGAACATTCCGATTTATTGCAACCGCGCCACCCAGGAGGCGTTTGAATTTCAGTTTCAGGCCAAATTCAATTGTAACCGGTTTGAAACCGGCGCAAGTTTTGAAATCGCCGATCTGCTGGTGGACACGTTCACCATCCCGCACGACGCGCAGGATCCGGTCGGGTTTCTCATTCACACCGCCGCCGGCAACATCGGGTTCGTCACCGACCTCGGACACATGACCAAACTGGTGGTTGAACGCATCCGTGCCGCGAACGTGCTGGTGCTGGAGTCCAATCACGATGTGAAAATGTTGCAGAATTGCGCCCGCCGGCCATGGAGTCTCAAGCAACGCATCCTGGGACGTCATGGCCATCTTTCCAACGAAGCCGCCGCCGAGGCGGCTGCCCAAATCATGTCCGCTGACCTGCGCCATCTTTACCTCGCCCACCTGAGTCGCGAATGCAACAAACCCGAACTCGCGCACTACGTCATGGCCGAACAACTCCACCAAATCGGCGCGACCCACGTTCACCTGCAAACCGCCGCGCAGGAGGCGCCGTGTAAGACGTTGGAACTGTAAATTGTAAATGATTCTGATTGCGCCGAAAAAATCAGATGCAAATTGGACTTATTGTTCACGTGAGAAAAATTCGCTTTCAGACCGACTATCGCCTTTGGGTGTGGACGGCACTGGCTTTGTTTTTTTCCAGCTGGTTCTTCCCGATTATCATTGATAAGGCCGGCGGAACACCAGTCGAAAGGATACGCTGGCTTTTTAATTATGCCGCCTACGGCAACACTACATTTGACCACATCATGGCTGTTGTCTTAGGTCAGGCAATTCTTTCAATCATCGTTTCTGTCATTTTCGCATGGATGATTCAAGTTGCGATCGTCATCGCAAAAACGACAAAGCCCGAAGCTTTTAATCGAATTACCCGCAACCAGGCTCTTTACTTATACGGAATAGTGATAGCCATTCTGATGGCGATATTCCCCCCGTGGACCGACACCTATATTGCAGCAGCCCCAAGTCAATATTGGCAGGATTTACAAAGTTCAATCGGCTATTCATTTGTCTTAACCCCTGAAAAGCCTTTCGATAATTCTCACGTCATTGCGATTGATTTTGCCAGATTGGCCGGACAATGGATTGGACTGGTTTTGATAATGGGTTGCCTTTGGTTTTATCGCCAACCAAACCGGCGTTTGTTGCTAATTACTTCAAGTACCTTCATTTGCATTCTCATCGCCTTGGTTATTATAGGTTATCATCGAACGCCATATGCGAACTCGAAACAATTAGTAAACGGGCACGATAGTGAAATACTTCAAAAAATGGGCGGAACGCAAACGAGCGACGGAACATGGATTTTCCCCACTACAAATAATCCGCAAAACCAAACAAACTAAGCTTTTAATGGCGTTTCTTGCTAATCTCTTGATTTAACCTTGTCGGGCAAAATCTATCAAATGTTCCACATAGAGAAGATCTCCTCGTTCGATTTACCCGGGCTCCAGCCCTACGCCACCATGCGGCGTCCGGCGGAACAGGAACGCCAGGGCATCTTCGTGGCCGAGGGCACCAAGGTCGTTCAGCGGCTGCTCGCCAGCCGTTACACCGTTGTCTCGGTCGTACTGCCGGAGAAATGGTTGGACGATTTCCGGCCGCTGTTGGAAGCACGGACGGAGCCGATCACCGTTTATCTCGCGGAAAAGAAATTACTCGAATCGCTCACCGGCTTCTCAATGTTTCAGGGCGTGCTGGCAGTCGGTAAAATTCCCCCACCCGTTTCTCTTGACGATTTTTTCTCCAAAGAAGCAAAGCCCTTGTTGCTGGTGGCTGTGGATGCCTTGACGAACGCGGAAAATCTCGGCGCGCTCGTCCGCAACTGCGTCGCCTTCGGCGTTCAAGCGCTGGTTGTCGGCGAGACCTGCAGCAGCCCGTTTCTGCGCCGGGCCGTTCGCAATTCCATGGGCACCATTTTCCAACTGCCCGTCATCGAACTGGCCAAGCTCGGACTACGGCACCGATTCAAGACCAAACCACATGCGATCCGGTTGACTTTGGCCGAATGCTTGCAGGAACTTCGCGTCCGCGGTGTTCGCTGCATCGCCGCGCATCCGCACACGGACAAAAAGCTTTTGTCGCAGGCTGATTTTGCCGGTGACTGCTGCCTGGTGTTCGGCAGCGAAGGTGATGGTCTTTCCCCGGCGGTTTTGGCGGCCTGCGACGAGGCGGTGGCCATTCCCATGCCGCTGACGGTGGACTCGCTCAACGTCGGCGCGGCCGCCGCGGTTTTTCTTTACGAAGCTGCCCGCCAGCGCAAAAAGCTTTAGGAGCGTTTTCAAAAATGTGAGCCGCCGACGTCAGTCGGCGTAAATCGAGCAAAGGAGAATGATATGGCGCGAACTGATCTCGCAATGCGGGACAGCTACGAGATTAATTAAATTGCTCTTACGCCAGGACGCGAAGGTGCAAAGATTACTTTTTCATTCTGCGCCTCTGCGCCTCTGCGGTAAAAACTCTTCCATAAATCTCCCGGATTGCCTGCCGCCATTGGGCCAGTGCCTTTCCGAATGCTTCGGGTGTGGCAAATCCGCAGCGCACCGAAACGCGGTAATACGGCGCCGGATCGTCCGGCAAAACGATCTCCCCTTCGTAACTCCAACGGCGCAAAATTCCCTCGACCCGGCGCAGGGCCCGGTAATTTTCGAGCAGCCTGCCGGCCTCCGGCAAAATCCCGGCATCGCGTCCACGTTCCAGCGCCCGAAGCGTATTCGGCTCGTGCCAGCCGTTTTCCAGGCATAACGCCTGGGCAATGAATTCGGCGTCCATCAGACCACCCTGGCCGGTTTTGATGGCCAGCTCATCCTGTCCGTGCGGCGTCCGTTCCCTTTCAATGCGCATCCGCATTAGATGAATTTGTTTTTTCCAGTCCGGATTGTAGGAGACGACGTAAGGAGTCTCTGATTTCCGCCTTCCGCCTTCCGATTTTCGATTTGGAGAAGCAAGCCTCGTTACCCCGGCCCCTACGGAAGAAAAATCCGTCAACGCCACCGCCAGTTTTTGAAAGTGCCCGCCTAATTTCAAATCTCCCGCCACGGGCCGGATGCGGGTGAGCGCCTGGATTTCCCAAAGTTGTGCGCGACCACGATAGTATTGCGCGTAGGCGTCTAGCGTGTTCACGAGCAGGCCTTTCTCGCCGTCCGGCCGCAAACGCGCGTCCGTATGGAAGACAATCCCCTGCTCCGTCCGGCGCGACATCAATTCCATCACCTCCACCGCCAGCCGTTGCAATTTGGGCAGTTCTTTTGCTTTCACGTCCGTCACGAATAAAATATCCAGGTCGGAACCGTAATCAATTTCACGACCGCCGAGTTTGCCGAGGCCAATGACGACCAGTGGTGATTTTTTGATTCGGTGTTTGCGCATCACGGTCTCCAGGGCGTATTGCAGGCACGCGTCCGCGAGTGCGGACAGTTCCACCAGATTTTGCTCGAAATCAGCCAGGCCGAGGATGTCGCGCAGACCCAGCCGCATCAATTCCGTCTCGTGGTAACGCCGCAGCCAAAGGAATTGATCGGCATCACCGCTGCCACGGCGCAACTCCTTCAAAATCTGTTCCGCGGTCTTGCGTTGCCGCAGGCGCTCGCCCGCGACCACGTCGTCGATCAAATCCGGCGTGCGAATCGCCATCTCCGCCAGAAATTCCGAGCGATCGAACAACCACAGCATCAGTTCAAACAAAGGCGGGTTGGCGTTCCACAGTTCCAGCAACGGCACGCGCGCGGCATACGCACTGATGAAACTGGCCAGCCGCGTCAGCACCCGGTCGGGGTCGGAAAGGATTACCGATTGCGAAGAAGCCTTGGACTTTAAATTTTGAACCTTGAACCCTTTCTTTGGACATAGCGCCAGAAATTTCAGGATTAACTCCCGCGCCAATTCGGCCGTGCGCGGTGAGACATGCACATCGCCCGGTCCCTCAGCAAATTCCCTGAACACCCGGAACGCCGTCTCCGGTTCGCGAAAGGAATGGGCCGCCAGCAATTGCTCCCAATCCGATTCTGCGCCGTCAAATTCCGGCGGGAGCAGGGTTGGCGCGTCCGGCGACTCGCGCTTCAGCAACTTGTCGTAAATCCGCCGCACGTTGCCGGTGTGGGTCTGCAAAGCCGACTCAAATTTCTCCAGCGACTTGAAGTCCATCAACCGCGCGAGTCGCAACTGCGCCTGGCGATCAGCCGGAAGGGTGTGCGTCTGCAAATTGTTTTCCATCTGCAGGCGATGCTCGACGTCGCGCAGAAAACAGTAGGCCATGCCGAGCTGCTCCGTTTCATCGTTGGTCAGCAGGTGGTATTGCGCGAGCTTGTCGAGGCACGGAAGGGTTTGGGGAATTTGTAGAAACGGCAGGCGGCCCGCATGCAAGACCTGCAACGATTGGACGACAAACTCGATTTCGCGGATGCCGCCGCGACCGAGCTTTACGTTCCGCTCCAGTTCGTCCGCCCCCACCACTTCCCGCTCGATGCGGTCTTTGACCAGTGTGACCTCATGCAGAACGCGTTCGCTGATGGAATGGGGATAACGAAACGGCTGGATCATTTCGACAAACTCCGCCGCCAGGGCCTTGTCACCGGCAACGTGGCGTGCCTTGATAAGCATCATGCGCTCCCAGGTCTGGCCCCATTGCGCGTAATAATTTTCGCAGCTTTCCAGGGAACGAACCAGCGGCCCGGCGTCGCCTTCGGGTCGCAGGCGCAAATCCACCCGGAATAAAAAACCGTCCTCGGTCGTCCGGGACACTTCGGCACTGAAGGCCTCGGCCAGTTTGCCGAAAAACTGGTGGTTCGACATGGTGGCGCGAGACGGCTTTTTCGCCGTAGGCGCTTCCTTGAACACCTCGCCTTCGTCGTCATAGACAAACATTAAGTCCACGTCCGAACTGTAATTGAGTTCCTGTCCGCCGAGTTTGCCGAGGCCGAGCACGCAAAAGGCGGTCGGCAGCCAGCGGCCAGCGGCATCCTGATGAAATGGCCGGCCAAAGCGCGTGGTGAATTGCAGCCGGACAATCTGGAAAACCGCCTCCAGGCAGACATCGGCGACATCGGAAAGTTCGCGGGTGATTTCAACGACGTTGCTTAGCCGGGCCAGGTCGCGCGCAGCGATGCGGAACAGCTCGCGCTGTTTGAACCGGCGCAGTTCGGACAGGGCGGCGGCGGAATCCTGCGCCTTTAACGCCGGGCCCAGTAACCGTCCCAGTTCCTGCTGAAAACCCTGTGCGCGACGGGGAAATTTAAGGCGTTCGACGTCGAGCATCGGCAACCAGTCGGAATGCGTTAACAAAAGGTCGCCAAGGACTTGCGAACCGCCTGACAGCGCGGCGAACACGCGCATGGAGTCGATAGTGAACTTTTCCAGTTGTGACCGCGCGCCCGCCGCGGCGAGCGAATCAAGCAAATGCCGGGAGCGCTCCGGGTCGGCGGAGAATTTCAACGCCTTGGTCCAAAGCGGATTTTTCACAACAGGACATGCCTATCACTGGGCAATATCACCGTCACCACCGAGCAGCAAAATGGCCGCAAAACCGAAGATGTCACTGCAAGCTTAGTGTTGAAGAAACAAATCAGAATCGACATGAAAGCCTTCAATTTGCCATTGGTCTCCGTGCTTAATGAGCACGATGTTAATAACGGCCGGATCTGCATCGAAAACAGCATTAACTGAGTATTTAGCTGTAATGGTTTTCCCATTTTGGGTCGTGACGGATATGTAGCTCTGTCCCTCGGAACCTTGATACTCCCGCAGTTTTCCAAGTCGGCGGGCCATGACAAAAAACTTGTCTAGCTCATTCGTCGGTGCGGCTTGCATAAATTCCGGACTGGCTCTTTTCAACAACTCTTGTTCATCCCATCTGGAAACAATAAGCGGAACCGTTTTATCCACATACGCCTTACTTTCTTTGTCGAGAGCTGCCTCTCTGACAGCGACAAAAGTTATGGCGGCGGTGACAACAATTATGATAATCAAGAAGATTGTTCCCAGGATAATAAGCATCTGTCTCATAATATATTGTGCCGTTGGTTTAATACTTGGACGATTTGTACTAAGTTTTTATTTCCAAACCTTCCACGGCGCCTGGCCCGATTTCCAGAGATTGTTCAACAGCTCGAATTCGTGCGGGGTGTCCATGTGATGCCAGAAGCCTTCGTGCGCATACATCATCAACTCGCCTGCCTCCGCCATGCGCTGTAACGGTTCGCGCTCCAGCACCAGGTCTTCACGATCATTCAGATAACGATCAAACACACTCGGGTTGAATACAAAATAGCCGCCATTGATGTACTGTGTGGTTTGCGGTTTCTCCTGGAATTTGACGACGCGGGAATCCTTGACCACCAATTCCCCGAACCTTCCGGGTGGATGAACGCCGGTCAGCGTGGCGGTTTTGCCGTGGGATTCGTGGAATTTTTTGAGCGACGTGATGTCTATGTTGCCGACGCCATCGCCGTAGGTCAGGCCGAAAACGCCGTCGGGTTCCAGATAACGCCGGGCGCGCCAGAGCCGTGCGCCGGTCATGGCCTTTTCGCCGGTGTCCACCAGCGT
>JAJPJM010000122.1 GCA_021324235.1 Verrucomicrobiota bacterium | reverse complement strand
TAGGCCACGGCGCCGGCCGCCAGACAACGGTCCTTGAATTCCCCCGGTTCGGCCCCGGACATGACGATGATGGGAACGTGCCGGTTCCCGGACGCACCCATGCGTTGAAGCCATTGAATAATCAAAAACGCGTCCCAGGTGTTGCCGCTCTGAAAGGCGTCGGGCGGAAAGAAAATATCGAGCACAATAAGGTCCGGCTTATGCCGGCGCACGCAGTTGAAGGCTTCGGGGCCGTCCAAAGCGGTCAGCGCCTCGTAGCCCTGGTGTTCAAGGTTCCACGACAGGGCTTTCAGGATCACCGGATCGTCATCAACAAGGAGAATTTTCTTGGCAGGAAAACGCAACGCCATAACAACTGTCGATTGTAGATTATCCTCCGGGAAAAGGGAAGAAAAATTCCCGGCACTTTTGATTCTTTTATTCTGGCGGATAAACGATTTAAAGCTTTTTTTGACTGGCAACCGACAAATCCTGTCTATGCTTTCGCGGCCGTGAGGATTCCCTGGCAAACCTATCTGTCCGAACTGATTGGCACCGCGTTGCTGGTCGGGATCGGCTTGTCGGTGGTAATTCTCGATTTCGGCGCCGGCAGCCCGGTGGCCGCCTTCCTGCCGGACGCCGGCCTGCGCCGGTTGATCACGGGATTTTTATTCGGGACCACCGGCGCCGCCATCGCGTATTCGCCCGTGGGTAAAATCAGCGGCGCGCATATCAATCCGGTCGTCACGCTGGCCTTCTGCATCCAGGGCCGGTTCTCCTCCCGCGATACCATCGGTTATATCCTGGCGCAATTCGCGGGCGCCATCGCCGGATCAGTCCCTCTCTTGCTCTGGGGACAGGCAGGCCGAAGCGTTAATTTTGGCGGGACCACCCCGGGAACCGGTTATACCCTCTGGGCCGCACTCGGTGGAGAAATCATCACCACGATTGGCCTGATTGTCGGGCTGTTCATCTTTCTTAGCCACCGGGGACTTCGGCCGTACACGCCGTTGTTGTTTCCCGTGCTCTACGCAATCATGGTTTATCTCGAAGCGCCGGTCTCGGGCACCAGCACGAACCCCGCGCGCAGCCTGGGGCCGTCGGTGATCTCGGGTGTCTGGTCCGGCTGGTGGGTTTATTTTGTGGGGCCGTTGATCGGCATGTTCACCGGCGTGGGTCTGTGCTGGTTCAGCCGGCTGAAGGGCTTGCAGATTGAAATCGCCAAGATTTATCACTTCCAACACGATCGCTATGGAATTTTCCACCCCGACCGGCAGGCAGGAAAGGACAAGGCAACGGTCCCGTGACCGCCAAGCCATCAGAAATCCTCTGCACTTCGACAACACTCCCTCTTCGTATTTTCTGCTTTCCTTCTGCGGAATGGCGGAGCAAGCTTAAGCCATTATGAAACGACCCCTGATACTCCTCGGCCTGGCCGTCAGCCTGATTGCCGCGCATGCCGACCTCGTTCTGCAGCAAAACGTTGAAAGCTCGATGGTTAACGGCTTGGTGACCACGCAAATCAAGGGCGACAAAATTCGGGTGGACATGCCCGCCATGGCGCAGGGGAGCATGAGTACCATCATGGATTTGAACTCGGGCGATTCGGTCACGCTGATGCACGACCAGAAAGCCGCCATGAAAGTTCCCGGCACACAAATCAAGGAGATGGTCGCAAACCTGAAGAAAGCCCGGGCCAGCGCCAACACCAACGCCCCGCCGCCAGTGTTCCTGGACACGGGCAAAACCGAGCAAGTGGGCAGTTACACCGCTGAAATTTACACATGGTCAAGCCCCGACGGCGCCAGTCAGACCGTCTGGGTGGCCAAAGATTTTCCGGACTACAAGGAGATCAAGGTCCAAATGGACAAACTGAACAATTCACCGGTTGCCCAAATGTCCAAAGGCGCGGCTCCGGATGTGAGCACCCTGCCGGGCATGGTCGTAAAGACTCAAATGGAGATGAGCGGGCAGAAAGTGACGTCCACCCTGGTTTCGGCGAAGGAACAGTCCGTTGACGCATCCATCTTCCAGACACCGCAAGGTTATCAGGAGGTCACCCAGCCGGCTCTCGGAGGCGCGCCGAACCCGCCGAACCAATAATTGCTCCGAAGCCGATTGCTCGGAATACGGAAGTCGTGAATCACGGGGCGGCACAACCTGTTCAAAGACCTTTGAGTAAAGAGAAACCGGAGGTTCTTCAGGATTGAACCATTCACGCTCAACGGTCATTTGCGAAGGAGACGTTCCCCTGCTAGCTTGTCCAACTGTTTGCCATCCGGTTTAAAATATGAAATATAAATATTGGATCGCGTTGTTCGTCGCCGGGCTGCTGTGGTCCGGCCAGAATCTTTTGGCTGCGGAGACCAATGACACCACCATCGCCGACCTCACCAACCTGGTCGCAAAAATCAATGCCAAGCTGGATGCGGGAAAAACCCATGAGGCCGACTTTGCGGACAATCTCAGGGAACTCGACGCGTTGATGGTAAAACACAACGGCGCCAGGCCGGAAGACCTGGCACAAATCCTCCTGGTAAAAGCCCAGTTGGATTCAGATGTGTTTGACGAACCTGAAAAGGCGTTGCAGTTGTACCTACAGATTAAACACGATTTTCCTGCCGTTCAAATAGGCGGAAATACCGACGAAGCCATCGCCAGTTCGGAGGCCGTAGTGGCACAGTGGAGAATCTGGCACTCGCTGGCGATGGGAACAAAATTGCCTGATTTCACTACAACGAACATCGCCGGCGAGCCGCTATCGCTGGCCGATTACAAAGGCAAGTTGGTGCTGATTGATTTCTGGGCGACGTGGTGTCCGCCGTGCCGGGCTGAACTGCCGAATTTGCTCAGCGTGTATTCAAAATATCACAGCCAGGGTTTTGAAATTATTGGTGTGAGCCTGGATGACAACCAGCAAAAGCTGCTGGCTTTTACCAAAAACATGAACATGCTCTGGCCGCAAACCTGCGATGGCCAGGGTTGGGCCGGCAAACTGGTCGCACAATACGGGGTGTATCGGCTTCCAAGCACGGTCCTGCTCAACGGTCAGGGAATCATTATCGGCCGGGACCTGCGCGGCGAAGAACTGGAACAAGCCCTGGTCAGGACCCTGGCCAAGAAATAGCGCCAAACCCACCACCACCGGTCCAATCAAGTGCTGGCGCTGGTGTAACGGCGCACGGAGACCCGCCAGAACCATTCGGAAATCACCGCGCAAACCAGGCCCATCCCCAACAGCACCAGCCAGAGCGTCGGTGACGTCAATTTGTTGGCCAGCACGCGCACCGGCACATTGGAGACGAGCAGCACCGGCAACACAAACGTAAAAATTGCCTTGAACACACCGCGAAAGGCTTCGTCCGGCATCCGCGCGATGTTGAACAGATTGTAATAACCCCACACGATGCCCTGGGCGCGCACGGTCCAGAAACTGATTGCGGCCAGCATGAACATGAGCGAGTAATGAATCAAAATGCCGACGGCGCACAATGCCAGAAAGCCGAGGAATTGGGCCGCCGTCGGATGCAAATGCAGTTTCCCCGCGGCATAGACCATGACGGCGACCGCGAACGCGCCATTCACGAACGAGCCGAGGTCCACCTGCCGCAACGAGACGACAAAACGCGTGTTCACCGGCAGCATCAGCAGAAAATCCATTTTGCCGGTGCGAACGAGTTCCGAAAGGTTCACGCAATTCGACAGGAAAATCGCCTGGTACGTTTGTTGGATGAAACTGCTCGCGCCGACCAGCAGCACCACCTGCCATTGCGTCCAGGTGCCGATGGAGTTCGTTTGTAAATACAGCACGCTGATGAAACACAGTTGCAACCCGAACCAGAGCAATTCGACGACAATCCACAGGATGAAATTGCCTTTGAACGACATTTCACGCGTCACGGATGTCTTCCACAGCGCCGCGTAAATGGAGAGGTAACGGACGAGGGCCCCGGCCTCAGCCCCCTGCCCGGCTTGCTCCCGACCCTCGATTCTCGGTTCTCGACTCATGGTCAGCCTCCAAACGCGCCGTAATGCCGGACGCCGCGACGCCACATAAACCGCGCGAAGGCGTAGGCCGCCAACACCCAGCCCGCCTGCACCACCAGCCCTGACGTCAAATCCGCGCCCGCGATCTTGCCCATATAAATGCTGACGGGAAAATACATTTGATAAGGAAACGGTGTGAAAAAGAGCGCGTGTTTGAGCGCCGACGGCAGTATGTCGAGCGGGAACATGTGGCCACTGGCAAGATATTCAAACGCGAACAGGATGAAAATAAACGTGGAGACCTCCAGCACCCAGAACGCCAGCAGCGCCATCGCATAGGAGATGAAGAATTGCAGCAGCGCCGTCAGCATCAGGGAAACGAGAAACGCCGCCAGGGCCGGCCCGCTGGCCGGGAGGACAAAATAATGCCCGAAACAGGCGATGAAAATGATGAGCGGTACGACCGCCACGGCCAGAAAGGCGATCCGCCCGGAAACGAACAGGCTCAACCGGTAGCATAAATAATCCATCGGCTTGAGCAGGAACTGGCTGATGTTGCCTTCGCGAATATCGGCGGCAATCTGCCAGTCGTCCTCGTTCACCGCCGTCAGCACGTCCACCACGGCCACCAGCAGATAATAGGAAATCATCTGCGCCAGCGTGTACCCGCCGATTGCCGTCCCTTTGCCCGCGTAAATTGTGCGCCAGAGCGACAGCATGGCGAACAGCGGAATGAAGCTGAACAGGGTCCGCGTCAGGTAATTGACGCGATACGTCAGGTTGTTCTGAATCCCGATGCCGATGACGTGCCAGT
>JAJPJM010000133.1 GCA_021324235.1 Verrucomicrobiota bacterium | reverse complement strand
CCACCACGATCATGATTTCCACCAGGGTGAAACCCGCTTTACGGGAGGTTTTAATTTTCATACTGCTTTTCTTTCTGCTCGATACGGTGTGAACGACGCAGCAGGCGGGTTACTTATTTATGAGTTCAGTTTTGTTCACTTGATTGCCTGATGCAACCGTATCGTATTCAAATCTAGCAGTCCCGGTGCCAACAACCACCTTAAAGGGCAGCGCTGCTTTTTCCGGGGCCAGCGGGATTGAGCCAAAAATTGCGCCAACCTGGCAATCCCGGAATGCTCCCATCTATCCTGTTTGCGTATAACCACAACCGCATTCCGGTGGATGACTTGCCGGTGGTGGGCACTTGTAACGTTTCTAGACACGCCCGATTCCCAAATGCCCCTCAAACCAACTGGCCAGCTGCTGGATTTATCAATTAACAGACAAATTCCTCCCGCACTTCGTTCACTCGACTTTGCCCGCCGGTTTGTTACGTTTGCATCGTGAGTTTTGTCGCTGAATTCAATGCGCTGCCGCTGCCATCACTGGTGCGAAAATCACTGACCGCGGGCGCGGCGCCGGTACGCGAGAGCTTGTCCAAACCCCGGTTGGCGCTGACGGACTTTGCGCATCTGATTTCCCCGGCGGCCTCGGAATGCCTCGAATCCTTGTCGCAACGTTCGCACCGGTTGACCCAGCAGCGGTTCGGCAAGGTAATCCGCCTGTTCGCACCGTTGTATCTTTCCAACGAGTGCATCAACAATTGCCAGTATTGTGGTTTCTCCCGCGACAACGCGATTCTGCGCGTGACCTTGTCGCCGGAGGAGGTGAAGCGGGAGGCGAAGGCACTCCAGGAACAGGGCTTCCGCAACGTCCTGCTGGTCGCCGGTGAGCATCCTAAATTCGTCTCGCCGGCCTATCTCGAAGATTGCATCCGCGCGTTGCACGCGGAAATTCCCAGCGTGTCCCTGGAAGTTGGGCCGCTGGAGACGGCAGAATACCGCCCGCTCGTCGCGGCCGGCGCGGATGGACTGGTGGTTTATCAGGAAACCTATGACCGCGGCGTTTATGCGCAAATGCACACCGCCGGGCCGAAACGGAATTTTGACTGGCGCCTCGAGACCCCGGAACGCGCCTACACGGCCGGCTTCCGGCGACTCGGCATCAGCCCGCTGTATGGTTTGGCGGACTGGCGATTTGAAGCCATCAGTGTGGCGGCGCATGCCGATTACCTGTTGCGGAATTGCTGGAAGGCGCAGGTGACCATCTCCCTGCCAAGGCTGCGCCCGTGCGCCGGTGAATTCCAGCCGCTCACGCATATGAACGACCGCGACCTGGCGCAGTTGGTGTGTGCCTTCCGTATCATGTTTCCCGATGCCGGCCTGGTGCTGTCCACGCGTGAGCCGTCCCGGCTGCGCGACGGCCTGGTGCCACTCGGCATCACGCTGATGAGCGCGGGCAGCCATACCGAACCGGGCGGTTATACCGGAGCGGGCCGGGAAAAACTGCACCAGACCGTGCGTGGACGGATTGTGGAACTGGCGTCCGGCGCCAGCGAATGGGCGCCGCAAACAAATCGCGCCACGAACGCGACCGGGCAATTTGATATCGCCGACGAACGCTCGCCGCAGGAAGTGGCGGATTTAATCCGCCGTTTGGGCTACGAACCGGTGTGGAAGGATTGGGATGCGGCGCTGATGGCGTAAAAATGCGAAGCGCGAAGTCCGAGGTGCAAAGTCCAAAATCGTGACCAACCAGACTGTCATCGCCAACGGAAAACCCATCGCGGCGACACTGCCGTGCTCGCTGGAAGCCTTTCTGGTCGCGCAACAGTTGTTGCCCCGCAGTGTCGTCGTGGAACACAACGGCGAGGCGGTGGCTCCCTCGGAATTTTCCCGGCGCACCCTCCAGGCGGGTGATCGCCTGGAAATTGTCAAAATTGTCGCTGGCGGCTGATTTTGTTTTCGCCGCGTTTGGTGCGGGGAGGCTGCTCGCCCCACCGAAGTTGCAGAACGCACCACGACACTACCCGGAATTTTGGGAAATTGGATTCTCAATAATTTTGTAAATTCCGCCTCCAAATCCAGCGGACGGCGGTTTAAGCTACGCGCATTATGGATTGGCTGACCCATTTCATCTGGCAGGATCTCCTTTGGCACAACGGCAAACTGCTCGGCATTGATTGGAGCGTCTGGAAAGTCATCGGCTGGCTTGGCAACGCCGTTTTTTTCTCGCGCTTCTTTGTCCAATGGTATGCCACGGAAAAAAAGAAGCAGGTGGTTGTGCCGCAAGCATTCTGGTGGTTAAGCCTGGTTGGTTCGGTAACGCTCCTGTGCTATGGCCTGTTTTATCTCAAAGATTCCGTGGTCATCTTCGCTTACGCTTTCACCTGGATTCCTTACACCCGGAATCTCATCATCCACCGGCGGAACAAGGCGGCGCAATTGGTTTGCGCGGGCTGCGGAAAAAAGGCTCCGCCCTATTCGAATTTCTGTCCCAACTGTGGCGGACGGCTGGCGACGGTTACTTCGTAGGCGCGGAATTGGTAAGGGCGGACAGTGTCACCGGAAGTCCATTTTGCTTCAGAATGGGCTGGTAGTCCGGATGTGTTTGACCGTAAGCGACCAGCGCTTGAACAAATTTCTGTATGTTCGGCAGGTTTTTGTCGTAATTCTGCACGATGGTACGGGCCTGCGGTTCAAGCGTGGTGAGTTCACCGCCGATGGTGTGCGATTGGTAAAACAAATAGGTTGCGAGCGTGCCGCTGACGACAATCAAGGCGAGCAGCAAGTGTGTCACCTGACGGCGCAGGGATGCGACCAGATCAGCCAAATCGTCGGGGGCGGGAGAGTCCGTTTGCGGTTCGTTCATAGTAATCATCAGGGTGCGGCCGGCTTCGTTACAAACGGTTGAAGCACACGATTGATGTCCGGATGGGTCTTGCCGTATTGAACGGATTCGTTAAGCACAACGTTCAAACGGTTCATGGTGGTTTGGCGCGCAATGACCTGGGCCTGAAGGTTGCGAGACTCGCGTTGAAGAATTATCGTTCGCAGCGCGAGCCACACGTCGGCCAGCACCAGAGCGGCCAGCACCAGGGTCAAAACCGTGTTCGTTGTTTCACATTTCATAACGGATGGGGGAGAATTTAGCGGATCGCCAACAAATGTCCACTGCGTTTTTGCCGTCGAAAAGGGGTTGATTTCAGGCCGGTTGGCTGGCACTAATTTTTCGCATTCATTTGTGCCCAAAGAAGAGCCCATTGAATTGACCGGCAACGTCACGCAAGTGCTGCCCGGCACCATGTTCCGGGTCGCGTTGCCCAATGGCCATGAAGTTCTGGCACATATCTCCGGTAAAATGCGAAAGCATTTCATCCGCATCAGCGTCGGGGACAAGGTTAACGTCGAAATGTCACCCTACGACCTGAACAAGGCGCGCATCACCTACCGTCACAGCTGACCCTCCTCGTTCCCGTAATCGAAACCGCACAAGGACGGGAAGGATGTACCGCTAAAAAATCCGTGTCCATCCGTGTCCATCCGTGGTTAAATTCGCGCGCATGAAAATCCACTTTCTCGGCGCGACCCGCACGACCACCGGTTCCATGTATCTGCTGGAGGTGAACGGCCGGCGGCT
>JAJPJM010000029.1 GCA_021324235.1 Verrucomicrobiota bacterium | reverse complement strand
GTCCGCAAACTGACCGACCGCGAGGAAGCGGACCCGGACTTCGTGATCCTGCGTTCGGACGGCCAGCCGGTGTTTCACCTTACGAATGTTGTGGACGATTTGGAGATGGGCATCACCCACGTCATCCGCGGTGAGGATCATCTGAGCAACACCGCCCGGCACATTGCGCTGTTCCGCGCCTTCGACGTGCACCCGCCGCATTACGCGCACATCCCGCTCATCCTGAACGCCGACGGCACCAAGATGAGCAAGCGCGACACCGGCGCGTCGCTCACGAATTACCAGGAGGAAGGATTTCTCCCGGAGGCCGTGGTGAATTTCCTCTGCCTGCTTGGCTGGTCACCCAAGGAAAACCGCGAAAAGCTGTCGCTCGCCGAAACCATCGAACGTTTCGACCTGCCGCAAATCCTGCGGCACAACGCACGGTTCGACCACGAGAAGCTCCTCTGGCTGCAAGGCGAATACGCTCGCGAATTGAATGACGACCGCTTTTACGAACTGGCGGTTCACGCCTTCGCGAAGGCCAGCATTGACACCAATAAATTTCCTTTGCCTTACGTCAAGGCCGCGCTCGACACGTGCAAAGGCAAATTCAAACTGTTCAGCGAGCTGCCCGGCTACGCCGGATTTTATTTCATCGACCAGGTTGAATACAACGCCGAGGCGGCGAAAAAGGATTTCGTGCCCGAGAACAAGCCGCGTCTGGAAAAGCTCCGCGACGCATTCGCGGCCGCGCCGAAGTTCGATGCGGCCACGCTCGAAGCTGCGCTTAAGGAGACCGCCAAGGCATTGGGCGTCAAAGCCGGCGTACTGGTTCATCCCTGCCGGCTGGCCGTGACCGGCCACACCGCCGGCCCGAGCCTGTATCACCTGCTCGAAGTGCTGGGGAAGGAGAAGGTGATGCAGCGGGTTGAGAAGGTGTTGGTTATGCTTGCCTAAAATAGGTTTTGTTATGTCCATACTTTCTGATATGGAGCCAAAAGATAAACCAAATGTCATCGAATTGGTTAAATCGGCCGGAGTTGATGTTAGTGATTGGGCGAATTGCAACACATACGCATCACGCAATCCAAAATATTGTTATGAATGGGCGTTTGTAGAACCCAATAAAGTTGTCGTTCTGAACTTATGGCACCATTGCATGGAAGAAAAGATCGGCGGCGTCATCATGCGAAACATCAATATGCGCGAGGATGCTGAGAACATAGACGAACCATCTAGGGCACATCGCGCGCGCATGTTCGATGATGCAATCAAAACCGCTCTGAAAGATAAGCTGCAGGTTCGTGTTATTGTGCAAGTTGGGAAACCGCCAGGGACAAATGACACTGTAGCTAAACGTTCGCTTGACCCAGTTGCATGGACTATCACTAATTATAATTGGAAAACTGGCCAATGCTCTTTAACACGAGGAGTTCGCGAAATAAATCGTTCGAGAATAGAACAAGAAAACGCGCTCAATGACTTGGTAGATGTTCCAGAAGGAAATAATTTTCCAGATAGAGCAAAGGTTGTCGGCCAAATTATCAAACGCGATAACAAGGTGAGAGCATACGTTCTCAAACGGGCAAAGGGGAAATGTGAATATTGTAGTGTCGAAGGTTTTGTCACTGCAAACGGCAGATTTTATGTAGAAACGCATCACATCATCGCACTCTGCGATTCTGGACACGATACTGTAGATAATGTCATTGCTCTTTGTCCGCAGCATCATCGTCAGGCTCATTACGGTAAAGACGCAGAATCCTTGGAGGTCCAATTTGTCGCTCGATTGAAGGATTTAAATAGGCGATGAAACGATAAGCCTGTTTTTTGGGGGGCAGGAAATCCTTCGCCAGCGTAGCGGTCTTCGCGCGACATTTCAGTTCTAACGCTCGCCCTCAACCCGACCTTCTCCCCCAGGAGAAGGAGTTGCTGTCGTCTGCCCGCTGTTGGTGAAAACCTTTCCGCTAATCCGGCCACGTGACATTCCGAAAACGCGACGAATGATTCCCCCTCTCCTTGGGGAGAGGGCTGGGGCGAGGGAGGTCGTCACCACAAACCAATTCCCAAATCCATGTTTCATACCCCAGCGGTTTCCGGTCACAATCCGGGCCACTCGGGCAGTTGATTGAGGAAATCGCGATGAACGCCCCTGACCCAGACATTTTCCTTGGTGATTTTTGTGGCTGCTATGGTTGACGCCCTGATGCCGCCGTAGATGCAACCGAACAGCAGCGCCGCCACACCTGCCAGTGCCGTCCAGCCGGATTGGAAGGCTAAGGCGCCGATCAGGAGGGCAATCCCGCCGAGCGCGCCCGTCCAACCGACGATCAGTCCCATTTTCCGCTGTGCGCGGTGCTTCTCACAGAGGCCGACATGCAGGACGGCCTTCTTGCGTACGATCAAGACCACGATGATCAGAATCAGCAGGTTGCACAGGAGCAGCAGGTAATAGGCGGGATGTTGCCAATAAAGGATGCGTTTGAGCCGGAAGCCATTGGCGGGCGCGTTGCATTTGACGCAGCGGTCTGGAAACGGGGTTTCCGAACGGGTGATCAGTCGCTGGCCCTGCCGCCAGATGCCGACTCCGGATGGCGCGGCCCCTTCGCTAAGACGCTGGAGGAAAATGGGTTTGCACTGTGCGCAAACCCAGGACTGGTTCAATTTAATCACCTCGGCCGGCGGAAAGGTCCGGCCGCATTCCACGCAAACCACACCCGAGGGCATCCCGGACAGAGGCGGCGGTCCGGCGGCCCGAACCGTGTGCCAAGGCTGCCAGTCGGCCATTCCCTCGTGCCAGACGAGGGTGTCGCGGCTGATTTTTCCGGACTGAACCAGTTCATCCAGCTGTGTTTCGGAGACGGGGCCCGTTTGTTGACCACCCAGCGCGTAGTACCAGTTCATGGCCAAATCTAGCGACAGGCCGGTGGCAGAAACAATTCGAAAAAACCGCCAGGGGGGCATCACCGACGAGGGGGCGGGTACCACGGTTTACATCGCGCGGAAATGACTTCCACTGGACTCCGGTGCCGTACGCAATCCATTGATTCACAGGGTTGCGCGCTTTCCGGTTTTGGTTAAGATTACGGGAAACTCATGCCGCCCCAAAAACGACGTGCGCCCTCTTCCGAAGCACAAATCATCCTGCTCCTTCATTGGTTGCTGACCCTCTTGTTTGTCGCCGCCGGTGTGCTCGTGGTGGTGATGCTCTTTAAACCGCTGAAGCTGCCCGGCAATCCCGACTGGCCGGAACTGCTGTTGCTGGTGTCGGGGCTGGCCTGCACCATCACCGCGCTGGCGCAACGGCTGCCGTTGCAAAATGTCCTGTTGGCGGTGTTCATCATCGCCGTGATTGGCGGCGCGGTGCACGCCCTGGGCGCTATCACCGGCATCCCGTTTGGCCCGTTCACGTTCGGCGATACCATCGGCCCGGAAATGTTCAAAACCCTGCCGTGGGCCGTGCCGGGTATCTGGATCCTGGCCGTTTTGAACTCGCGCGGTGTGGCGCGGCTTATTTTACGCCCGTGGCGGAAGATCAGCGCCTACGGCTTTTGGCTCATGGGTGTGACGGCCACGCTGACGCTGCTCTTTGATTTTGCCCTGGAACCGTTCGCTTCGCGGATAAAAGATTATTGGCTGTGGATACCGACGAAATTCCCGGTGACGTGGCAGGGCGTGCCCGTCTCGAATTTTCTGGCCTGGGCGGCGGTATCGGTGCTGCTCGCGGTGGTCATCGCGCCCGCCTTGATCAACAAACAGCCGGGCAAAAGAAATACCCCCGATTTTCACCCGTTTGCCGTCTGGCTCGGTGTCATTGTGATTTGCGGCGCTGCCTGTGCGCAGCAGGGACTACTGTCCGCAGCGGTGGCGGACGGGGTTTTGGCTGTGGTGGTCACCGTCCTGGCCATTCGCGGCGGGACCTGGTGATGATGGTCACAGCCCGGGTCGTTTCAGGAATTCCGTTTCGGCCGAATGCTTGGTGATTTTCAGTCGTGCCACCAGCGGGCCATCCATTTCCTCCACCCGCAATTCATAGGGACCGACCCTCACAATATCGCCGGCTTTGGGAAAACCATTGAGCTTGCGCGTGATCCAGCCGCTGGCGGTGGCGATGCCTTCCTCGTGCGGTGTTTCGCCGATGATTTTTTCCAAACCATGCAATGGCAGCGTGCCGGTGGCCTCCCACACGTTTTCACCCACGCGCACCAGCTCCGGCTTTTCCTGGTCGAATTCGTCCTGGATCTGGCCGACGAGTTCCTCCAGCACGTTTTCCAGCGTGATGATGCCGACCGTGCCGCCGTATTCGTCCACCACGATGGCAAAATGCAATTTCCGTTCGAGAAACAATTGCAGCAGTTTTTCCAGCCGCCCGGTTTCGGGAACGTAAACCAGTTTGCGTACCACCGGCAGCAAATCCGCCGCGGTCCGGCCCGGTTCCCGCGCAGCCGGGTAAAGGTCCTTGATATGCACAACGCCGCGCGTCCGGTCCAGGTCGCCATTTTCGCAAAGAGGAAAGCGCGAATAGCGCGTTTCCTCCGCCAGGGCGAGACATTCGGTCAGCGTTGCGCCGGTGTTGAGGGCGGTGATCTCGTGGCGCGGCCGCATGGCTTCGCGCACGACGCGGTGGCGCAGATCCAGCGCGTTCAGGATGAGATCGCGCCCGCCCGCCACATTCCGGGTGCCGGCCAGCACCAAGCGCAATTCCTCCTCCGAGGGTGCGCTGCGCAGTTCCTCCGCGGAAAAACCCAGGCGCCGCACCACCAACTGGGACGAACGGTGCAGCAACCAGATGAACGGAAAGGACAACCGATAAAACCAGTTTAACGGTCGGGCGACCCACAAGGACGTTTGCAACGTGCGCCGGATGGCAATGGCCTTCGGCACCAGTTCACCGGCCACAATCAGCAGATAACAGTTCACGAAGAAGCCGACGCCGATGGCGATGCCGCTCTGGACTGACGCGGAGGTGATCTTGAGCAGTTCAAAGAGCGGCTCCAGCAGGTCCCGGAACACCGGTTCAACCACCACGCCCAGCGCCATGCTGACGAGGGTAATGCCAAATTGGGTCGTGCTGATATAGGTGTCAATGCGCGCGAGGATGTGCCGCGCCATTTTTGCGCGGCGATTGCCCTTGGCCGCCAGCGCGGCCAATTGCGTGTCCCGGATGCGCACCAGGGCCAGCTCCGCTGCGACGAAGAAGGCGTTCAGCAGGACGAGCAAAATCACCGCCAGCAGGTTTACACCGTTGTGGACAATCAGGTTCATGTTCACAACTTCACCTCGCCAAACATGACCTTGAGGATGTCCTCCAGTGTGACCACGCCCGACTCATGCCGGTCGCGCCCCAGCACGATGGCCAGCCGCTCGCCGGCGCGTTGCATCCGCCGCAGGGCGACTTCCAGGCGCGTGTCCTCATCCAGAAACAGCGCGGGGGTCATGTGGGCGGCGACGGGTTTTTGCAAATCCAGGTCGTCGCGGAACAACAGCGGCCCCAGCATGAGCAACCCCGCGATGCGCCGCTGGCCGTCGCGGGTTTCCCAGACCGGCAGGCGTGAAAATTTGCGTTCGCGGGCCAGCGCCAGCGCGTCGCCGATGGGCGTTGAAGTTTCCACCGTCACCACCTGGGCCAGGGGCATGGCGATGCGTCGAACGGTGAACGTTTGCAGATCGAGCACGCGGTTGATCATGGCGCGTTCGCCGGTCGTGAGGGCCTGGGCAGATTCCTGCATCACCGCGCGCATCTCTTCGCGATTGCCAAAGGGACGACCGGTGAAGGCGTGTCCGCCGGTCCAGCGCAGCAAGCCGGCCGCCGAGGTTTCGACCACTGCCACCAGCGGCCGCAAAACCAGATGGACGGGCCAGAACACCCGGGCCACCGAGAGACACAATTGGTTCGGGTGCGCGCGGAACAGCATTTTCGGCAGCAAATCGAACAATATGTAAAACAGGAACACGATCCCGGCAAAAAGGCCGGTGATCAAACCGTAGCGGCCTGAAAATTGATCGTGCAGGGTGGCGACGACCCAGCCGAGGATGATGAAGTTGGCGAGGGTATTGCCGACGAGGATGGTCCAGAGGAAATTTTCCGGGTGTTCCAAAAAACTGTGGAGCAGTTTGGCCGAGGGCCGGCCCGCGCGCGCCAGTTGCCGCACGCGCAACCGGTTCAAGGCAAATACCCCCGCTTCCATGCCCGACAACAGAAACGACAGCGCCAGGCACGCCGCCAGAAACAATCCGGTTAGCACGTGGGCTTGCATTTTATTTGATCGTTTCCACCAGCAATTCCCGGACGCGCCGTTCGTCGGCGGCCTGGGCCGTGAGTTTCAAGCCGTTAAACGTGGCGGATTCGCCGGCATTGGGCACGACCCCCAGCAAATGTACGAGCAATCCCCCCATCGTTTCCACCTCGGCCACCTCGCTCAACGCCGGAAATTCGCGGCGGAAATCGTCCAGCCGCATGGTGCCGTTCACGCGCCAGCGGCCGGGCGTCAGCTTTTCCATCACGAACCCTTCCGGTTGCCGCGCTTCGGCGCGGATCTTGCCGACGATCTGGCCCAGGATGTCCTCCATGGTCACGATGCCCGCCGTGCTGCCGAATTCATCCAATACCACGGCCAGGCCGCGCTGCTGCTTTTGCAGGCTTTGAAACAGTTGCAGCAGGTTCATCGTCTCCGGCACAAACGACGGAAATTCAATCGCGTCGGCGAGGTCGATCCGGGGGTCCAGCAACAACGCGCGGGTGTTCAGGATGCCCACGATGGTGTCCGGTGTTTCGTCGTAAATCGGCAGGCGGCGGTGCCGGAATTTTTTCGCGGCAGCCATCATCTCCTTGACCGTGGCGTCGTCCGAAATGCATGCCATGCCCGTGCGCGGGCGCATGACGTCGCGCACCATCCGCTGGTCGAGGCTGATGATTTGCAGGATGATTTCCTTTTCCGACTCGGCCAGCGTGCCCTGCTGATACGCCATTTCAAGCAGTTCATGATATTCCCCGTCGGTGAGCGCGGTGGCCGGCCTGATGAATTGCGGCGCCGCCAGTTTTAAAATTGCCTCGTCCATTTTCTGCGCGACGTAACGCAACGGCGTGGTGAATCTTTGGAACAGGAGCAGGAGCCCGCCGACGCGTTGCGCCCAGCGTTCCGGCTGGCGCACGGCCAGCGTTTTGGGCAGGACCTCGCAGCCGATGAGGATCAGCGCCAGCAACAGGGTTACGGCCCACAGGAACGGCCACCGGCCGTCAAACACCATCTGCAGCGCCACCGCGAGCATGGCGGCGTTGGCAAACGTATTGCCGAGCGCCATGGTTGCCAGCAAATCCTGCGGTTGCTCCAGCAGCCGCGCCACCATGGCGCCGGCGCGCGGATGGTGTTCGGCCAGTTGCCGGGCCTGCCATTTGTTGAGGGAAAGCAACGCTGCCTCGGCCAGCGCGAAAAAGAAACTCGCGCCGGCAGAAATCAAAATCACCGCCACCGCCGTCACCATCGCCGGCTCCATGCGGACAGTCTAAGCAAAACCGTCCAAAGTCCAAAGTCTAAACGTTGAAGCGTTGAAGTGTTATACGGCCGCGACCGCTTAAACGCATCAACCCATTACGCTTCCAATATGGCCGTGGCCGCCGCGTAATTCGCCGTGTGGCTCAGGCTGATAAGCAGCCGCTTGGCGCCGCGGGCCGCAAACAATTTTTCCCCCTTGCCGTGCAACACCACAAACGGCTCGCCGGATTCCTTGTGCCGGATTTCCATGTCCTGCCAGCCGAGGGCCGCACCGATGCCGGTGCCAAACGCCTTGGAAATCGCCTCCTTGGCCGCAAACCGCGCCGCGAGGAACGGCGCCGGGTTCTTGTGCGAGAGACAGTAGGCGATTTCGTCCGGCAACAAAATGCGGTTCACGAACCGCTCGCCGAACTTTTCGTACGACGAGGCAATGCGGCCCACTTCGATGATGTCAATGCCGGTGCCCAGGATCATTTGCGATTCACGATTTACGATTTACGATGGACGCGCAAGGAAAGTCGCGCTCCGGCCGTCTACCCCTGATAATTTTTCATCAGCCGCAGCATGTCTTTGACGGCGCTTTCCAGGCCCGCCATCACCGCCCGGCTGACGATGCTGTGGCCGATGTTCAGTTCCACCAGGTGCGGCACCCGGAAAAGCACCGGCAGATTTTCGTAGTTCAATCCGTGCCCGGCATTCACCTTCAGGCCGAGCGCCTGCGCCTGCTCCGCGCCGGCAATCAAGCGGTCGAGTTCTGGAAGATTGGTGGGGCGAGACTTCGTCGAGCCCATTTGTTCTGATTTAGGGCTCGAGAGACTCTCGCCCCACCGTTTGTGGAATTCCTCCGCGAACTGGCCGGTGTGCAATTCCACAAACTGGCTGCCGACCCGCGCACTGGCTGCGATCTGTTTTTCGTCCGGCGCGATGAACAAACTGACTTCAATGCCCGCGTCGTTCATTTTCATGCGCGTCTCGGTCAAGGACTTTTCGGCGGCGACCACGTCCAGCCCGCCCTCGGTGGTCACTTCCAGCCGGCGTTCGGGCACGATGCAGACAATGGCCGGTCTCACTTTCAGCGCGATCCCAACGATTTCCGGGACGTTGGCCATTTCCAGATTCAGTCGCGTTTCGATTTTTTCGCGCAGCTCCCAGATGTCGCGATCCTGAATGTGCCGGCGGTCTTCGCGCAGGTGCGCGGTGATGCCGTGTGCGCCGGCGGCTTCGCAAATCCGCGCCGCCTCGACGGGATCCGGTTCGCCGAATCCGCGCCCGCGGTAGCGCGCTTCACGGAGCGTGGCGACGTGGTCAATGTTGACACCCAGTTTCAGCATAAAATCGATCCGCCCATCAGTTCGAGCACGGCGGAATATTTCCAATGGCGCATTTCTGTGCCAAAAGCGTCTCCGCTTGGCAAATTTTATTATATTCTAATTGCTCCACTGCGCCGAATCCGATTTTATTCGGCGTGCCAAACGTCCGCGCCTTTTTCAAATACTGGTTGCCAGTAATGGTCTGGATGGCGGTGATTTTCACAGCCTCCAGCGACACGCATTCGTACGAACATTCCTCGCGGCTCATCGCGCCGCTGTTGTACTGGTTGTTTCCGCATATTTCAGCGAACTCGGTTGACTGGGTCGTCTTCATCGCCCGCAAATGCGCGCACGTGGCCGAATATTCCGTGTTTGCGCTGCTGCTCTGGCGCGCGTTGCATCGGCCTCAAAAACATCATCCGCGTCCATGGAACTGGCGGGAAACCGGTATCGTGCTGCTGATCGTGGCAGTTTACGCGGCCAGTGACGAATTTCACCAGATCTTCGTGCCGACGCGCACGCCCCGGGTGCATGACGTGGTGATTGATACGCTCGGCGGCGCGCTGGGTTTGGTTGTAATTTGGATGGTTGGCTACTGGCGAAAACGCTGGTAACCTCGCCCGGTGAAACGTCCGCTCGTCGCTGTCGTTTCGGGTTACGTCATCGGGTTGCTGCTCGCCGGAATATTTCATCTGCCCCTCGGCGCGCTGTTTGCCATCTCATTTCTCGTCCTCATCCTGGTTCTTGTTTTTGAAAAATTCCGTCCGTGGCTGATTTGGCTGCTCCTTGTGCTGGCGGGTTGGACAAATCTAACCACACGCACCGCCATCGTTTCGCCGGATGACCTGCGCGGCTGTTTGGACAATAACACCGCCATTGTGACGGTCCACGGGACTTTGTTGGAGACGCCGCGCATCAAAATCGTTGAACGAGATGATCAGCAGACCGTGCGCTCATTGGCCCGGGTCCGGGTGACGGAATTGCGCCGGGAAGAAAACTGGCAGCCCGCGACCGGTGAAGTCATGGTCGCCACGCCCGGCACGCTGCCCGCCAATTTCTTTGCGGGCCAGCCGGTGGAAATCACCGGCGTCATTGCCCGGCCGCCGCCGCTGCTGGCTGAAGGGCTGTTTGATTACCGCGATTATCTCGAAACCCGCGGGATTTATTATCAACTCAAAACCGGTTCCACCAACGACTGGCAGTTGCGGCCGCCGCCGCTGACCCATCCCCCCTTGACGGACCGGTTTTTGAACTGGTCCAAAAAGACCCTGGCGCTGGGTCTGCCGGTGGAAGACGAGCCGTTGCGATTGCTTTGGGCCATGACGCTTGGCTGGCGGACGGCATTCACCGGCGACATCAGCGAACCGTTCCTGCGCGCCGGCACCATGCACCTGTTTGCCATTGACGGCCTGCGCATCGCGCTGATTTCCGGGATGCTCGTGGCGCTGCTCCGTGTGCTGCAGGTCTCGCGCGGCTGGTGCGGCCTCGTTGCCATCCCGCTCATCTGGTTTTACACCGCGGCCACCGGCTGGGAGTCCTCGGCCATCCGCGCCTCGGTGATGATGACCATCGTTCTTGGCGGCTGGGCACTGAAACGGCCGGGTGACACCGTCAATTCGCTGGCTGCCGCGGCGTTTATCATTCTGTTGTGGGAACCGCGGCAGCTTTTTGAAGCCAGCTTCCAGCTTTCGTTTTTTGTCGTGCTCATCATTGCGCTGATGCTGCCGCCGTTGAACCGGCTGGTTGACCGGATGTTGCGGCATGATCCGCTGGTGCCGGATGAACTGCTCCCGCGCTGGCGGCGTGCGTTCACAGCCACCCTGCGGCTGCTGGGACGCTATTGCGCCCTTTCTTTCGCGGCCTGGGCCGGTTCCATTCCGCTCGCGGCGAAATATTTTCACCTGTTCAGCCCGGTTTCAACGCCCGCCAACATCGTCGCCGTGCCGCTGGGCACGCTGGCGCTGATGAGCAATCTCGGCGCGCTCCTCAGTGGCACCTGGCTGCCCTGGGTGACGGTATGGTTCAACCACAGCGCCTGGTTTTTCATGATGGCCATGACGTGGGTCAGCGAAGTTTCCACCCGGATTCCTGGCGCCTTCTGCTACGTGGCCGAACCGTCGTGGTTGGATATCGGAGTTTATTACGCGGTGCTCGTCGGCGTCTTAAGCAGCTGGCTCTGGGCAGCCAAACGAAGAATCTGGAGTGCGGTGGCCCTGGTCCTCATCGTTGCCGGTTACGCCTGGCACTGGCAAGCCACGCGCGATGAAATCAAATTGACGGTCCTGCCGCTCAATGGCGGTCACTCGGTGTTTGTGGACGCGCCGGGCAGAAAAAATGACTGGCTGGTGGATTGCGGCAACGATGACGCCGTCGGGTTCACGCTGAAACCGTTTCTCCGCGGACAGGGCGTGAATCAGGTTCAACAACTCGTGTTGACGCACGGTGATTTAAAAAATGTTGGCGGCGCGGAACAGCTCGACCAGCTCTTTGGCGTCGGCGAATTGTGGACCAGCCCGGCGCGGTTTCGCTCTGCCGCTTACCGCGAAATCGTCGCGGGATTTGATAAACCACCGGCCCGGCACAAAATGTTCAACTGCGGCGCCACGACCGGTGGCTGGCGGGTCCTGCATCCCGGCGCCGGAGATAATTTTCCGCGTGCGGACGACGGTGCGCTGGTTTTGCTCGGCGATTATTCCAGTGCGCGGGTCCTGCTGCTTTCCGACCTGGGGCGCGACGGTCAAAACGCCCTGCTTGCGCGCACCAACGATTTACGGGCAGACATTGTGATCGCCGGCCTGCCGAACGAAGGTGAACCGCTGAGTGACGAACTGCTGGATGCGATTCGGCCCAGGGTTATAGTGATTGCGGATTCGGAGTTTCCTGCCACCCGGCGTGCCGGTTCTGAATTAAAGGAACGTCTGGCGGGGCGAAACGTGCCGGTGATCTATACCCGCACGGCCGGGGCGGTAACCATTCTCGTACGACCGGACGATTGGGAGTTACAGACCATGGACGGGCAGGGGTTCAAAGGCGGCAGAACTGGTTTTTAGGTGGGGACATCTCGCCGGGATGTCCACGGACGCCGCAGCGCGGCGTCCCTACCTTTTTCGTGCAACGGTAACTGACACATGCCGTGCCTGCGGGATCGGGAACTTTTTGACCTCCACCATGACGCTTTGCAATTTAAACTCGGACAGGACCATATCGGCAATGTCGGCGGCGAGTTTTTCGATGAGTTTCCACTCGTGTCCATCGCCGAATTTGAGGAGCCGCTGGCTGACGGCGAAATAATCGATCGTGTCACGGATGTCATCGCTGTGCGCTGCCGCCGAAAAGTCGGATTCCATTTCGACCGTCAGCAACAAACGTTGGGGTTGGACGCGCTCCGCGTCCGGCACGCCGACGTGATAAAACACCTCCAGGTCAATAATGGAGATTCGAGACATTTATGATTTACGATTTATGATTTTTGATTTGGAGGGGTGCGTGACGCCGGATTTGACATGCGAGACGCTTGTGCTTCCTTTCAAAACTGCGCCCAATAAGATTCTTGTGGGCGTGTTGAGCGGCAGCTTCAATGCCTCGACGGTGGTGACCCAGCGGGATTCGCGCGCTTCGTCATTGAGGGTCACGTGCGGCCGGCCCGCGCAACGGCAGGTATAGTTCAACAGGACAAAATGTGCGTCACGATAAAATTCCTTTGAGTGGATGCAATCCTGCACGAGCACAAACTCAATGTCGGCCACTTCGAGCCCGGTCTCCTCCTTGATTTCGCGTCGCAGCGCGTCCACGGACGGTTCGCCCCATTTGATTTTGCCGCCGGGAATGCCCCAGAGATTCGACCATTTGTGCGTGCGGATCATCAACACCTCGCCCGCGTCGTTGAAAATGAGCGCGCCGACGGTCGCCAGCGGCGGATGAAGTTCCTCGAATTTTTCCGTCTCCGGTTTCAGGCACAAATCGTTCTGTTCCAGGATCCGGCGCAATTCACCGAGATGTTCGACAATCAAGTCCGGCTTCACCTCGCGTAATTGTTCCAGCGTGTTGTAGCCCGTGAGTACGGCACAGGAATGAATCCCGCCATGATGTGCGGTTTCAATGTCGTGCTGCATGTCGCCGATGAACAGGGTTTCATCCGGGAGCAGCCGGTTTTCGGCTAGGATTTCGTGGATTTTGGTTCGCTTGTCCAGAACGTCGGTGTAAGGCCGGTCGAGAAAGATGTCGAAGCCGGTCACGCGGCTCTGGATCAAAAAATGGTCGTGATGGATGGTGCTCAATACGAGCGTGCGTATCCGGCGGGCGCGACAAAACTGAAGAAAATCGCGCGCATACGGCAGTTCCGAAACCGAATCCTGGATTTCGCGGTAATGGCGGTGGAACCAGTCTTCCAGTTGCGGCAGCGGCACGTGCGGCGTGTGGCGATGATAAAAATTCGTGAACGGCAGGGAAAATTCCGCGCGAAATTCTTCCAGCGACATTTCGGGGCGGTCAGCCTGGGTGAGAACGAAATTGGTCGCTTTCCAGACGGCGGGCAGATCGTCCACGAGCGTGCCCGACCAGTCGAAGATGATATTGCGAATCACGTGGGGAATTTAACCGCCAGGGCGCCAGGACGCCAAGATAAACAATTTTTCTCTGTGTTCCTGGCGACTTGGCGGTTAAACATTTGTTGTGCTCATCGCCTTCCACAAACCTTGTGGCGTGCTGTCACAGTTCACCGGCGACGGCTCCGCGAACCGTGCCCTGGCGGAATTTGGTTTCCCCAAAAATGTTTATCCAATTGGCCGGCTTGACGCGGATTCCGAGGGCCTGCTGCTCCTGGGCGATGAACCGGAATGGAACGAACGCCTGTTGCATCCGTCCCAGGCGCACGAACGCGAGTATTGGGCGCAGGTGGAACGCATCCCGACACCGGAAGCACTGAATAAACTGGAACGTGGGGTTTCCCTTCAAGGCCGGAAAACCCTGCCGTGCCGGGCATGGGTCTTGGAACCGCAACCGGATATCTCTACCACGACACAAATCCGGTGGGGCGAGACTCTGTCGAGCCCGAACTTGCTTTTGAGTCAGGGCTCGAGTGACTCTCGCCCCACCAGGGCAGAAATTAAAATCCCGCCGCGCGATCCGCCCATTCGTTTCCGCAAAAATGTCCCCGTTTGCTGGATTGGCCTGGAACTGATTGAAGGCAAAAACCGCCAGGTACGCCGCATGACCGCCGCCGTTGGCCATCCCACGCTGCGCCTGCTGCGCGTACGCATCGGCGGGTTGAAACTTGGCACGCTGGCTGCAGGGGAATGGAAGGTTCTCGTGGAAGAAGAACGCCGGTCCCTGGCAAGCTGACAGTTTGCTGATTCGAGTCGCCGGGTTTTCCGTCAACCACGCTCGTGATGCTATTTTTTCTTGCGAACATTGCCGTATTGACGCTCGCCGCCGTGGGCTCCTGGTGGCTGAGCGGGTATGACGCCAAATTGACCGGTGCGAATGAACGGGAAGATTTTATTCGTCGGGCCATACGCTGCGGTATAACGCTCTTCCTGGTGGAACTGGCCTTTTGGAATTTGTGGCGATATTGGCGTTACAATGATCAGGGCAGCGGAATCGCGTATTTGTTTATTATGCTGCCGCTCGTTGCCCTCTGGTGTGGCTGCCTCAGCGAATTGGTGGCTCACGGGTTTCACTGGCTGATTGATCCGGAGGATCACCGGGAGTTTGATCCTCACTCGAGCCGTCCAGATCTGGATGCGATCGCCGGCTTGATCCACGATGGCCGGAAGGAAGAGGCCATCCAGTTGTGCCAAAAATTGAAGGAATCCGGGGACGTCAATATCCTCACGTTGGAAACCATGTTGGAACGTCTCGGCGTCAAACCGGACAATGTAAAAAAACCCAGGCCATTGACAGAGGCGGATCACCTGCGTTCGCAGGGAAAATGGAATGAAGCCGAGGCCTTGCTCAATTCGTTGCTCGTGGAAGATCCATCCAATGTGGACGCGGCCCTCATGTTGATGCGGCTTTATGCGCAGGATCTGCGTCGCGGTGACAAAGCCAGTGAGGTGCTCCGGTCCCTTGAAACGCAACCGAAGGTTTCATCCGCGCATATCGAATTTGCCCGGCGTTCCATTGCTGAGTGGAGCAATCCCACACCGAAAAAGTCGGTGGTTGAAGTTCAACCGGAATCCATTGACGAACTGGTGGCCCGCCGGTATTTCGGTACCGCGATAGAAATTCTGGAACAAAAAATCAAGGAACACCCGCAGGATTTTGATTTATGGCTGAAGCTGGCCGAAGTGCAGGGCCAACATTGCGGCAACGTCAATCGGGCCGAAAAAATCATCCAACAGATCGAGGCCAATCCCGCTTTTAGCCCGGAACAAATCGAACTGGCCAGAGCCCGACTCGAGGAATGGCGGGAAGCCGGATTGCACCGCAATTAAATTGTCCATCCCTGAACGCTGCCGGGTGGCGGTGGATTCTGGCGGCGGAGCAAAGCCAGGGCGTGACGGGTCAAATTCGAGTTCCCGTTTCAACGCGCACACCCCTAAAAATAGCTTGACCCGTTCGGTTTATAAATTAGTATTATCAATGTTTTTATATTTAAAATTGATTTAATCTAATATACCTATCCAGGGTGTAGTTGGGCGAAAGTGCGGGAATTTTTTGATGCAATGGGTTTCCGGCCTGCACTTCTCAACGCATCCTTCGGTCTCCATCGATGGCTGACGGCCAATTTAGACAACCGCGGTTGGTTGCCGGTGTAAGCAAAAAATAAAAATGGAAAATATATGAACTCAAAAAAACTCGTCCGGTCCATTGTTCCATTGCTGCTGGGCGGCCTGTTTGTATCGGGCTGCGCACAAGTCATGGCCATAAAACAGCCCAGGCCATTTGTGCCGGCTTCCCTGACCGTCGGGGCCAAGCGGGTTGACATCGTTGAGGAGTTGGGGCGGCCCATCACTTCAGAAGAGCGAACCAATTGTTTGACCGATGCCTACAAATACGTTGATGGAGGAGAGAAAAACAATGGGGCTTCGAAAACGAGTCGCGTCATTCTCTACACGGCCGGGGACCTTTTTACATTGTGGCTCGACCAGATTGTCTGGATACCGGCTGAAGAATTCGGCTTCGCCGGAACCGATCATGCGGTCACAGTCAACTACATCAAGTACGAGGATGGACTCTGGCACGCAACCAATATTGAGAACCGGGTGCTGAAAGGACGTTCTTCCCAAAAGGATGAATTTTAGCCGGTGGCGCCTGTCGGATTCAAAGTCAGTGGTTGCTCCATCGGAAATTTCGCCGGATACCGTAAACCCCTGTGACGGGCGGGTGCGGTTCAAATGAAGAAAAGCACGCTTTAATTGACGCCACTTACTCACAGCGGTAGTTTTAAGCATGATTGAAGCCGCTGATGGTCCTGCCTTGGTCCTGGACGACCTGCACGTCCGCCCGGCCATGCCGCATAACCGGTTCGAGCCGCTGGCGAAGGAGATTTTTGCGCTTAAAAAGCAGCTCAACGCCGTCATCCTCGCCCACAATTACCAGGTGCCGGAAATCCAGGACGTGGCGGATTATGTCGGCGATTCGCTCGGTCTGTCGCAGCAGGCGGCGAAAACCAGTGCGGACGTGATTGTGTTCTGCGGCGTCCATTTCATGGCCGAGACGGCGAAGATCCTGAATCCGGACAAAATTGTCGTGCTGCCGGACAAGGACGCGGGCTGTTCGCTGGAAGAAAGTTGTCCGGCGGACAAGCTGGCCGAATTGCAGAAGACCAATCCGAATTTCTGGACCATCGCCTACATCAATTGCAGCGCCGCGGTGAAGGCCCTGACCGACGTGATTTGCACCAGTGGCAACGCGGTAAAAATCGTCCAGGCGGCGCCGAAGGATAAGGATATTCTGTTTGTCCCGGACGAAAATCTCGGCCAGTGGGTGATGGAGCAAACCGGCCGGCCGATGACGTTGTGGCAGGGGAACTGTTACGCGCATGTCGAGTTCCGGCGCGAGCAGGTGCTGAAGCTGCGCGCCCAATTTCCGGATGCCAAAGTCGTGGTCCACCCGGAGAGTTTGCGCGAGGTGCGCGATCTGGCCGACGCGGTCTGCTCGACGGAACGAATGATTTCCTGGTGCAAGACCAGTCCGGCCAAACGTTTCGTGGTCGTGACCGAATCGGGCATCATCCACCGGATGCAGAAGGAATGTCCGGGCAAGGAATTCCTGTGTGCGCCGGTGTTTGACGTGATGCGGCTGCCGTCGGACCATTGCCGTTGCAGCGAGTGCAAATACATGAAATTGAACACGCTGGAGAAGGTGCGCGATTGCATGAAGCAACTTGCACCGCGTATCGAATTGCCCGCGGAAATCCTGAAACGCGCCCGGTTGCCGATTGAACGGATGCTGGAGATTTCAGCGAGAACGGCGTAATAACCGCTGGAGCAATTTAATTAATCTCGTAGCCGCGAACGTCAGTTCGCGCCATATCATTCTCCTTTGCTCGATTTGCGCAGACTGACGTCGGCGGCTACACGTTTTTTGAAAATGCTCTAAAAGTAGGGGACGACGTAAGGAGTCTCTGACTTATAATTCAAAGCCCGAAGAAGTTTGAGACTCGTCACCGGTCTTCGCGCCGAAGCTACGACCTGGCGGGCCTCGTCTCCTACAACGAAATAAATTATTGAGCGGTTTGCCAGCCGACAATTCAGTGAATCCAGCCGGTGGTCTGGGCCAGTTTGACCAGCAAATAGGCTACTCCGCCGCTTACGGGCAGTGTTAGAATCCACGCCCAGACGATACGTTCGACCACCTCCAGCTTGAGATGATTGAAACCTTTCGCGCAGCCGACGCCCATGATGGAGGTGCTGACGGCGTGGGTGGTGGAAACGGGCATCCCGAAATGCGCGGCGGTGACCAACACGGTGGCAGCGGTCGTTTCGGCGGCAAAACCGTGGACGGGATGCAAGCGCACCATTTTGTGGCCGAGGGTCTTGATGATGCGCCAGCCGCCCACGGCAGTGCCGGCGCACATCGTCAACGCGCACAGCGCCTTTATCCATGCGGCAATCGGGAGCGGCTGCCCCGGCAGTTGGGTCGTGTGAAGAAATGAGAGCCAGCCGGGGAGATGATCAAACAAACCGCTGTTGGATCCGGTCAGCAGGGCCAGCGCGATGATGCCCATGGTTTTTTGGGCGTCATTCATGCCGTGACTGATGCCCATGAATCCCGAACTGCCCAACTGCAGGATGCCGAAGGTTCGATTGACCGTGGTTGGACGCCAGTTGCGCAGCAGGAAATAAAGCGTGCCCATGACGAGGAAGCCGCCCACCAATCCGCAAATCGGCGATGAAATCATGGGGACAACGACTTTCCAAAGCAGACCTTTGCCCAACCACCAATGTTCATGGCTGGGAATGGACCAGACCATGACATTCCAACGGTTATGCGCGGCGGCGAGGCACGCGCCGCACAGACCGCCGACCAGCGCGTGCGATGAACTGGCCGGCATGCCAAACCACCACGTCAGCAGATTCCAGAAAATACCGGCCAGCAGGGCGCAGATCAAAACCTCGGACGTGGCGACCTTCGGGTCGACGAGTCCGGAGGCGATGGTGGTGGCCACGGCGGTGCCCAGGAAGGCGCCGATCAGATTGGTGACGGCGGCCAGGAGCACGGCTTGACGCGGTGACAATACCTTGGTGGCAACAACGGTCGCGATGGAATTGGCCGTGTCGTGAAAACCGTTGATATAGGTAAACACCAACGCCGCGACGATGACGAGGAGGATGAGGATCATCGCGCGGCTCAGGAATTTTTCAGCACGATGTGCATGACCACGTTGCCGGCGTCGCGGCAGCGGTCAATGGCCTTTTCCATCAGTTCGTAAAGATCGCGGATGACCATGGCCTTGGTGGCGTCATGGCGTCCGCTGTAAAGGTCCTCCAGCAAGTTCAGCATCAAGCGATCCGCCTCGCCCTCGAGATACTGCAGTTTGGTGTTCAGTTCGTGGATGATCTCCAGGTGCTTTACATCGCGAAGTTGTTTGACCATGGCCAGCACCACGTCGGTGGACTGTTCCAGAATTTGAATCTGGCGGGTGAAATCAACGCCTTGAATATGCTGGCGGCCCAGATTGATGCGTTCGGCCAGTTTCTCGACCGTCTTGGGAATCTTGCGCAACGCCAGCGCCAGCGCCTCAATGTCCTCGCGTTCCAGTCCCGTCACAAACGTTTTCACCAGTTCGGTGGTGATTTGCTCCCCGATCTTCTTCTCCTTGCGGCGCGAGAGCGCCAGATCATCGAGGTTTTTGGCAGGGGTCGGGGCCTTGAGCATTTCGATGACCAGCCGGACGCTGGCGTGGGCTTCCTGGGCGGCGTCCTCCAGCAATTGATAAAACCGGTCGGCCTTGCCGAAGAGCATTTGGAGCGAAAACATGGTGGAACAGGGTCGTAAAAATACTTTGAAAGTCCATTCAATTTTATCACAAGAGCTAATCGCCATGGCGCCGGCCGGCAAAATTGATTCGCTCCAGCGACCCCACCGTTGTAAGGTGCGCGCGATTATGGGCGTGGCCGACATCAGACGGGAATACTCGCAGGGCAGCTTGCAGCGCACGGATCTGGACGCGAATCCGGTGGCCCAGTTTCAAAAATGGTTCGCCCAGGCCGCGGGTGGGTCCTCCGGCGGCCGGTGGCGCAAAATCGGCATCGCCCTGTTCAAACTCTGGCACGCCGTCCTTGGCCATGCGCCGGCGGACCCGACGGCGATGATGCTGGCCACGGTGGACCCGGCCGGCCGGCCTTCGGCGCGCACGGTCCTGCTCAAGGGCGTGGACGAGCGCGGCTTCGTGTTCTATACGAATTACGACAGCCGCAAAGGCCGCGAACTGGCCGACAATCCCCATGCGGCGCTGACTTTTTATTGGGCGGATTCGGAACGACAGGTTTGTGTCGGAGGCACGGTGGGCAAATTGTCACGCGAGGAATCGGAGGCGTATTTCAAGAGCCGTCCGCGGGGCAGCCGGCTGGCAGCGTGGGCGTCAAATCAATATGACGTGGCGGCCGATCGCGCGGCCCTGGAAACGAAATGGAACGAGGCGGCGGCCCGTTTTCCCGGCGACGACGTGCCCTTGCCGCCAAACTGGGGCGGTTTGGTTTTGAAGCCGGAATGGATTGAATTCTGGCAGGGCCGGCCCAGCCGGTTGCACGACCGTTTTCGCTACACCCGGCAGTCCGATGGTTCGTGGAAACTGGACCGGATTGCGCCTTAAAATTTAATCGCCAGGGCGCTAACCAGCTTTACGTCGTTAGCCTTGCGTCCCGATGCGGGATGGTTGGCATAATTATCCTGCACATAGGTTTGCAGGCTGAAGTATTTGGTGAGCGGGGTTTCCACGCCGATTTCGGCGTTGACGAGAAAATCCCGCGGGCTGTTGAAGGGAGGCAGAAACTCCACGTTTTGCCAGAGGCGGGCGTGCCCGTCGAATTTGTGCTCGAAGCGCTCGGCCAGGCGCAGCGTGGGAAACAAGTGGTATTCGTCGTCCAGTTTTTCGTACAGGATGGCCGGGCCGGATTCACCCGCCAGCGACGTTTCCGCGTCTTTGATGAAGTAATAGCCGACACCGGGGCTGAACGTGAGCCGGTACGTCACGTCCGCAATCCCATCGTGCAACGCGTCGGCGCGCGCGTAGCCGTACCAGCGTTCGCTGAAGAGGTGATTGTATTGGATAAAACCGTGCAGGGTTTCGTTGTTTTTGACGGAGCTCACTTCACCATAGGCCCCCTCCATGCCCAAAGTCCACTCGTCCCACGGCGCCTTTTTGTGCGTCTGGAAATTACCCGTGACCAGCGCGCTGTCGCTGTTGCCCGCGGTCGCGGTAAGGCCGAGGGCAATCCGGCTCTCCCAGGCCGGCTGGTTGGTTTCAACCCTGGTTGGGACGGCCTCGCTGGAAATGGTGCCCTGGGTGGTTTGATTATCGCTGGTGGCTGCCGCCAGATACGACAGGGCGTCGTTATACCCGGCCGGACCATTGCCTGGTACGACGGCGGTTGGGGCGGCGCCACTGGCGCGACCCGGCACAGCCAAAACGACCAGAACCCATACAATCAGGATCTGTTTTTTCATTGTTCTTCTTGCCGACAATTAAGTCGAACGAGGAACCGATCGGCAGAAGCAATGACTTCCTGCAAACTCCGAAACAAATCGGATATGAACATTCTATCTCAAGACCGCAAACAGGCAAGTGCCGTTCAAGGGAAAATCATTTTTCCGTTCCGGCTTCACTCGCGGCGTCTTCCTGGTCCTCGCCGATCACCTGCGCGATGGCTTGAAGTTTGTCGCCGGCATCCAGGCCGACCAGTTTCACGCCCTGCGTGTTGCGGCCGGCTTCGCGGATGCCGTTGACGGAAATGCGGACCATTTGTCCCTTGAAAGTGATGAGCATGATTTCGTCGTTATCGCGCACGGTCAGCGCGCCCACCACGCCGCCGGTTTTCTCGGTGGTCTTCATGGTGATGATGCCTTTGCCGCCGCGGGATTGCTGGCGGTACTCCTCGAAATCCGTGCGTTTGCCAATACCGTGTTCGCCGGCAACCAGCAGTTTGGCGTCCGGCACGACGATCGCCAGCGCGACGACTTCGTCGCCTTTGGACAGGTTGATGCCGCGCACGCCGCCGGCGGGCCGGCCCATCGGACGGGCGTCCTCCTCGTTGAAGCGGATGCTCATGCCGTCGTGGGTGATGAGCACGACTTCGTTCTGGCCGGTCGTCTGCTTGACGTCAATCAACGTGTCGCCCGGGTCGATGCCGATGGCAATGATGCCGCCTTTGCGGACGTTGGCAAAATCCTTGAGCTCGGTTTTCTTGACCGTGCCTTGTTTGGTGGAGAAGAGCACAAAACCCGGCTGTTCCCACGTCACATCCTCCTTGTTCGCGTTGGTCTTGGACAACACGCGGATCAGCGCGGCGATGGTCTCACCCGCCTTCAGTTCCAGCAGGTTGGCAATGCTCCGGCCTTTGGCGGCCCGCCCCATGTCGGGAATCTCATGCACGCGCTCGACGTAAACCCGGCCCGTGTTCGTGAAGAACATCAGGTAATCAT
>JAJPJM010000036.1 GCA_021324235.1 Verrucomicrobiota bacterium | reverse complement strand
TCGCGGCGGACCACGACGGAGGTGGACAGGCACTGGGCGGCGAGAATGTAATAAATGAGCAGGCTGGCGCAGGTGGCGGTGGTGAATACGGCCGTGCCATCGGTGCGAGTGGCGTGGCGCAGCGTGTCGTAAAGCGACGCGTGATTCCGGCCCGCGGCGTCTTCGCCCATGCCGTAGACCACGGCCAGCGTGGAAACGATGACCTCGCGGGCGGCGAACGAACTGAGAATACCAATGCCAATCTGCCAATCAAAACCCAACGGCTTGATCACGGGTTCAATGACCCGGCCAATTTGACCGGCAAAGGAGTGTTGCAACGAACTTTGCGCCGTCAGCCGGCCGGCGGCGAGGCGAAGTTTGCCGGCCTGCACGGTGTCGCCGCTCTTTTCAACTTGGGCGGCCTGGGCGGCCAGGGTGACCGCGGCGGCGGGCGGGGCGGATTTGGGATAATGCGACAACGCCCAGAGCAGCAATGAAATCACCAGGATGATGGTCCCGGCTTGTTTTACGAAAATTTTGGCGCGGTCGAGCGTATGCAGGAGGGCGGTGCGCAGGCCCGGCAGGCGATACGGCGGCAGTTCGATCACCAGCGGCCGGCTGCCACCGGGCAGGATGGTGCGCCGGAAAACCAGGGCGGCAAGCATGGCAAACAGAATGCCCGTCGCGTAGGCGCCGGTGAAAATCAGCGCCGCCTTGAAGGGCGATTGCGGAAACAGCAGCGCCGTAACCATCGCATAAACGGGAATGCGCGCGGAGCAGGTCATCAGCGGCGCCACGAGGATGGTGACCAGCCGGTCGCGCGGATTTTCAATCACGCGGGCCGACATAACGGCGGGGATGGCGCAGGCATGGGCGGAAAGCAGGGGTACGAAGGCCTTGCCCGGCAGGCCGAGCCGGCGCATGACCTTGTCCATCACAAACGCCGCGCGCGCCAGGTATCCGGTGTCTTCCAGCAATGAAAGCGCAAAAAATAAAATGCAGATTTGCGGCAGAAACACGAGCACGCCACCGACGCCGCCCAGCACGCCGTTGACCAGCAGGCTCTGCCCGTCGCCCGCCGGCACATGCATCGCCACCCAGGCGCCGACGGTGGTGAACAGCTGGCTGATGAGGCCCATCGGGATTTCCGCCGCCCAGAAAATCAGGACGAAGAGCAACAGCATGACGCCGATAAAAACCGCCATGCCGGCGGCGGGGTGCGTCAGGATTTCATCGAGTTTTTCCGTGCGCTGCGAACGGCGCGCCGCCGCCGCATCCATGACTTTGCTGGAAACGGATTCGGTCCACGCATAGCGGGCCTGATAGGGGCAGCCGCCGCAAACGGAACAATTGGGCTTGCCATGCTGGATGGCCTCCGGCATCGCGCCCTCGGTGAGCCGGCCGATTTCGCGCCGGAGTTCGTCCACCCCTTTGCCGGTGCGCGCACTGACCGGGATGACCGCACAGCCCAGTTCAGCGCGAAGCTGGTTGACGTCGATGCGGATGCCTTCGTCCTTGGCCATGTCCATCATGTTCAGCGCCACGACGACGGGGCAATCCAGTTCGAGGACCTGGCTGGCCAGAAAAAGATTTCGTTCCAGATTGGTCGCATCCACGACCACCAAAGCGGCGTCCGGGGCCGGGTGCTGGTCCAGGCGGCCGCGCAAGGCGTCGCTGGCCAGTTTTTCCTCGGGTGAACTGCTCTCCAGGCTGTACAGCCCCGGCAAGTCCACAATGACCACCTGCCGCTGACCCAGTTGCAGCTTGCCGATTTTCCGCTCAACGGTCGTGCCGGGAAAGTTGGCGGTCTTGGCCCGCAGTCCGGTCAGGGCGTTGAACAGCGTGGTCTTGCCCGCGTTGGGGTTCCCCACCAGCGCCAGCGTGAAGGTGTGGAGCGCAAAGGGCGCCGGCGAAGGCGGCAGCGCCATTTTGGTTTCTGCAACGCGGTTGTTCATGGCTTGGACGTTTCGCTCAAAGCGCAATGATCGGGCGCGCAAACCTCCAGCCACACGTGCGCGGCCAGGGAGGCCGATAAACCCAGTCGTGAACCGAAAACACGAACGATCATGGGGTCGCCGGATTTGATGACTTCAATCTGTCGTCCCACGCAGATCCCGAGCATTTTCAGGCGCTGGACGTCCTCGTTGCCGGTTTCAATGCGACAAACCATGGCGCAGACCCGCGGCGGGAGCCGGTCGAGCCGCTTTTCCGGGAACGTGGTGGCTGCCTTCATTTCCATGCTGCATCATACTAAACGCCCGGAAACAAAGCATCTAACCGTATTTTGTCTTCTTATGGACAATTATTGATGAAACCCCCTTTTTGGGCTCGTCGGCCTGCCCGGTTTTGGCCCAAAATCCGTTCCATGCCGCGCACGATTTACTTCGATTACAACGCCACGACTCCCCTGGATCCGGCGGTGCGCGACGTAATGTTGCCTTTTCTGGGCGAGTGCTGGGGCAATCCTTCCAGCGTGCATCACGTCGGACGCCAAGCGCGGGCCTGGCTGGACGAGGCGCGGGAACGGGCGGCGAAGGTTTTGGGCGGCAAACCGGCTGAAATTATTTTCACCAGCGGCGGTACGGAGAGCAATAATCTGGCGATTTTCGGCACCGCCCGGTTGCTCAAGCCCAAAGGCCGGCATTTGATCACTTCGGGGATTGAGCACCATGCGGTGCTGCACTGCTTCGATTATCTCGAAAAGAAGGAAGGGTTTGAAGTCACGCGGTTGCCGGTGGACGCCGAAGGGCGCATCTCCGTGGATGATTTAAGAAAGGCGATCCGTCCGGATACGACGCTCGTCTCGCTCATGGCGGCCAACAATGAAATCGGCACCCTGCAACCGGTGGCGGAACTGGGCGCGGTCTGCCGCGAGCGCGGAATCATTTTCCACACCGACGCGGTGCAATGGTTTGGCAAGGAGCCGTTCGAAAACATTGGCCAGTTCAACGCGGATTTGGTTTCAATTTGCGCCCACAAGTTCCACGGGCCAAAGGGAACCGGCCTGCTCTATATCCGATCCCCGCTCCATCCCGACCCGGTGGTTTTCGGCGGCGGACATGAGCATGAACGGCGGGCGGGCACGGAAAATCTCGCCGGCATTTCCGGGCTCGTTGCGGCCATGGAAAGGTTTCTCACCCCGCCGGTTTTTCCCCATGACCGTTTGCTTCTGCTGACCCGGCAATTGATCAACTGCCTGTCCGCGATCCCGGGCGTGGAACTGGTTGGTTCCCGCGAACAACGACTGGCCAATACGGTTTCTTTTACCGTCAACGTCACGGACAGCATTGTGCTGTTGGGAGGGTTGGACCTCGAAGGCATTTGTGCCTCGAGCGGATCCGCTTGTTCCTCCGGTTCCCTGGAACCCTCTCACGTCGTTGGGGCTTTGGGTAAGCCGGACTCCGCCAATGCCCTGGTGCGCTTTTCGCTGGGCCGGGAATCGACGGTCGAAGAAGTGAATTTTGTTTCCCGGGTTCTCCCCGAGGTGATTCAACGTGCACAACTTGGCCAATAAGCCGCCAGCTCTCTGTGAAGTCTTTGTTAAATTTGTTGAGAACTCCGCTTTTTCTGGTTTTCTCTTTTTTTATCTTCCAAATCCACCCGCCTTCCCCTTACTTTCAACCGATGAAACCTTGACACCATAGGTTGTTTGCCTTATTCACAGCCCTTAATACTGATACTTTTTTATAAAGAAAGATACTATTAACCACCGCCCATGAATCTCACGATCACCAAGGAGCAAATTCTCAATGGCCTGCAGGCGGTTCAAAATGTGGTCGGTTCACGAACGACGCTCCCCATCCTTTCCAATGTGCTGTTGCGTGCGGAAGGCGACCGGGTCGAATTTACGGCGACGGACCTGGACGTGACCGTTGCCTGTTCCGTGGAAGCCAAGGTGAAAAAAGGCGGAGCCACGACCATCCCGGTGCGAAAGCTGTTTGGCATTGTCCGGGAATTGAACGGCGGGGAAATCGATCTTGAAGTTGACGATAAAAACGTATGCAGCGTCCGGTGTGGAACCTCCTTCTATAAAATCCATGGAATCGGCGCCGACGAATTTCCACCTTTGCCCAAGTTCAAGGACGAAAAAAAAGTGGTATTAACCCAGGAAACCGCCAAATCAATGCTGGGGAAGACCTCCTTCGCGATTTCCACCGATGAGTCCCGTTATGTGTTGAATGGCGTTTTTATCAGCCTGAAGGACCATAAAATGACGGTGGTGGCGACGGATGGACGAAGGCTGGCGCTGGCGGACGAAGAGGTTGAAATTTCCGAAAAGAGTCAGGGGGAATTCATCATTCCCGCCAAGGCGGTGAATGAACTGAATCGCCTCCTGCAGGAAAAGGGAGACGTGGAGATCAAGTTCGGCGAGAACCAGGCCGCGTTCAAACTGAAGGATGACAAGGGATTCTCTGTCCTGGTTCTGACAAAACTCATTGAGGGGAATTACCCCAATTACCGGCAGGTCATTCCGGCCGAAACCAAGGAGCGCGTCCCGCTGGTGCGCGATGAATTCCTGCATGCCCTGCGCCGGGCCGAAATCATGACCAGTGAGAAGGCCAATTCGGTCAAGCTGACCTTCAGCAAAAACAATCTGGCCATTACCGCCAACTCGCCGGAGGTCGGTGAGGCCCGGGAGAGCCTTGCGGTGAACTATAAGGGCAAGGAAATCGCCATCGCCTTCAACCCCAAATTCCTCATCGAACCGCTTAACGCGCTGACCGAGGATGAGGTGTTCTTCGAGTTGACGGACGAACTCAGTCCGGGGGTATTGAAAATAAACGGCCCGTTTCTCTACGTGGTCATGCCGATGCGCTTAAGCTGATC
>JAJPJM010000004.1 GCA_021324235.1 Verrucomicrobiota bacterium | reverse complement strand
GCCTTTGTCAGCAATAATGCGGCGAATTTCTGGGCCTTCGCCCGCGCCGGCTGTCAGGCGGCGGCCAACGAACTCGGCGACGTGGACCTGGATTTTCGCATCACGCAAGACGGCAGTTCTGCCGCACAACGTCAGATCCTGGACGACCTGGTTGCCAAAGGTGATGATGGCATCGCTGTCAGCGTGGACGACCCGGATAACCAGACAGAATTCTTGAACAAGGTGGCTTCGCAAACCTTGTTGATTTGTTGCGACAGCGACGCCTCCGCGAGCAAGCGCGTGGCCTACATTGGCACGGACAACGAGGCCGCCGGAGTCGAGGCCGGAAAAATGATCAAGGAATGCCTGCCCAACGGCGGCAAAATCATGCTGTTCGTCGGACACAGCGACGCGGAAAACGCCAAGGAACGCTACGACGGTATCAAACAGGCGCTGGCCGGGTCGAATATCCAGATTGTGGACATCCGCACCGACGACACCGACGCCGTCCGGGCGCAGAAGAATGCCGAAGACACGCTGGTGAAGTATCCCGACATCGCCTGTCTGGTCGGCTTGTGGAATTACAACGGCCCGGCCATCCTGAACGCCGTTCGCGGCGCGGGCAAAACCGGCGCGGTGAAAATCGTCTGCTTCGACGACGAGGACGACACGCTTGCGGGCATCGCCAGCGGTGACATTTATGGCACGGTGGTCCAGAATCCCTATGAGTTCGGCAAGCAGTCGGTCACGCGCATGGAAAAATATCTCAATGGCGACAAGACACAGCTTTCCGGAAAAATATTCATTCCCGTGCGCGACATCAAAAAGGACAACGTCGCTGATTATCAGGCCTATAAGAAAAAGATCCTCGCCAGTGAGTCAAAATAAATCCGTGATGGCTGCCGCGCCGCTGCTTGAGATGCGCGGGATTTCCAAGCGATTTCCCGGGGTGGTGGCTTTGGATTCCGTGAACCTGAGTGTGGCCCGGGGTGAAGTCGTCGCGCTGGTGGGTGAAAATGGCGCCGGTAAATCCACCTTGATGAAGATCCTCGGCGGCGTGCATCAACCCGACGCCGGGGAAGTGCTTATTGACGGCCAGCCGTTGAAAATCAACGGCGTCACGGACTCGATGAAGTTCGGCATCGCCTTCATTCATCAGGAGCTGAACGTTCTCGACAACCTCGACGTGGCGGCGAATGTTTTTCTCGGGCGCGAGCCGAGGAACGCGCTCGGCCTGATTGATTCCAAAAAAATCCGCGCCGATACCGTGCCGTTCATCCAGCGGCTTGGTCTTGACATTTCCACCCGCACGCGGCTTGATCGGTTGCCCCTCGCGCAGCAACAGATGGTGGAAATCGCCAAGGCGCTTTCCCTGAACGCGCGCTTGATCATCATGGACGAGCCGACTTCAAGCCTTACCCTGTCCGAAACCCGGCGATTGCTGGAACTCGTCTGTGAACTGGCAGAACAAGGCGTGAGCGTCATCTACATCTCGCACCGGCTCGGCGAGCTTGATGAGTGCGCCGATCGCGTCGTCGTTTTGCGCGATGGCCGGAACGCCGGTGAGCTGGACCATGGCGAAGCGACGCATGACCGACTCATCAACCTGATGGTGGGCCGCGAAATCAAAAACTATTACGTTCCGCCTGAGGGCAGCAAGGCCGCCGGTTTTTTCAAAGTGCGCAATGTCAACTCGTCGTTGTATCCGCACAAGACGGTGTCCTTCGACGCCGCGCGCGGGGAAATCCTCGGGCTGGCCGGTCTCGTCGGCGCCGGGCGCTCCGAAATGGCGAAGGTGCTGGTCGGGCTGGATCCTTCGCCAGCCAAACAAATCATCTTGGACGGCAAAAGCATTTCCATCAATGCGCCGCGGGATGCGATTGACCATGGCATTTATCTTGTTCCCGAAAACCGGCGGAGCGAGGGCCTCATTGTCGAGATGTCGGTCCGGGAAAATATCAGCCTGCCGTCGTTGCGACAGCTTTCGCGCGGCGGCCTCATCCAGCGCAAACGCGAGTGCGACCTGTCGCGGCGGCAGGTGGATTCCCTCAAGGTCAAGACTCCCGGCATCGAGTCGCTCGTCCTGAACTTGAGCGGCGGCAACCAGCAAAAGGTTGTCCTCGCCAAATGGCTCGCCTTGTCGCCGCGGGTGATGATCCTGGACGAGCCCACGCGCGGCATTGACGTGGGGGCGAAGGCGGAAATTTACCGGCTCATGCGCGAACTGGCCGGGCAGGGCACGGTGATTCTGATGATCAGCAGCGATATGGAGGAGGTCCTGAACGTGAGCGACCGCATCGCCGTGATGCACGAGGGTGAAATCACCGGCGTGCTCGACCGGGTGGACTGCAACGAACAGAACGTCATGCAGCTCGCCGTCGGCAAAAAGATTTCCGCCGCGAAACCGGCCTGTACCCACTGATTTCATGCAAAACCAAACGCCCGAATCCACCGGAACGCCCGCCCGGGAACCGGCCCTGCCGGAATTGAACAAACCGTCGTTCATCAAAACGCTGGTGACCAAAAAGGAATTCGGGATTTTCGTCCTGCTCGCCGTCCTGTGCGTCGTCACCGGGCTGAAGAACCACGCCTTCTTTTCCGAGGCCAACCTGTCCAACACCGCCAATCTGATCGGTCTGTTCGGCATCTTCAGCATCGGTGCCGGCTTGATCATCATCACCGGCGGAATTGATTTGTCGGTGGGCTCGATGATTGCCCTGAACGGCATGTTGCTGGTGATGGCCCTGACCGATTGGCATTGGCCCTGGCCGCTGGGAGTGGCGTTTGCGCTGGCGGTGCCGAT
>JAJPJM010000021.1 GCA_021324235.1 Verrucomicrobiota bacterium | reverse complement strand
TGTCCTGTTCGCCGACCGGTCGGACATTTCGGAGGAACTGACGCGGCTGCAAAGCCATTTTCAGCAGTTCGAAGACTGCCGGAAATCGAAGGAGCCCGTCGGGCGCACGCTGGATTTTCTGGCGCAGGAGATGAACCGCGAAGTCAATACCATCGGCTCGAAAGCCAATGATGCTGTCATCTCACGCGAGGTCGTCACGCTAAAGGCGGAACTGGAAAAATTCCGCGAACAGGCGCAGAACGTCGAGTGAAAAGCCCAAAGTCCAGAGTTCAAGGTCCAAGGCCAGCCGCGAAAAAAAAATCCGCGCCCCTGCTGATTCTCATTTCCGCGCCGTCGGGGGGCGGCAAGACGACCCTGTGCCACCAATTGCTGGCCGCGCGCCCGGACCTGACGCGCGCCATCACCTGCACCACCCGTCCGCCCCGGCCGGGTGAAAGGGACGGCGTGGATTATCACTTTTTGGACGCGGCGGAATTCAAGCGACGGGTTCAGGCGGGGGATTTCATTGAACACGCGACGGTGTTTGGCCGGAGTTACGGCACGTTGCGCTCCGAACTGTTGAACAAACTGCGGGCGGGTCGGGATGTCTTGCTCAACGTGGACGTGCAGGGCGCGGCGACGATTCGCAGCCGCGCGCAGGCCGAGCCGGAATTGCAACGCGCGCTGGTGACGGTCTTTCTGACGCCGCCGTCGATCGCCGTGCTGGCGGAACGTTTGAACAAACGCAATACCGACGCCGCGGCGGAAATCCAGAAGCGCCTGGCGTTCGCGCGGCAGGAAATCGCGCAGTGGCGGCATTTTGATTACCTTTTGATCAGCTCAACGATCCCGGAGGACCTGCGACGGATGCGGGCGATTATCGAGGTGGAGAAAATGCGCGCGGCGCGGGCCACGGTTCCGGAGCTTTAACTCATTCCAATCCCAATCCGTTTATGTTCGACCACGAGAAGGTTTCTTATCGCGAAAAATCCAAAATGGATTACGATTAGGATTAAGATGAAGAAAAACATTGTTCTGGGCGTGACCGGCTCGATTGCCGCGCACAAGGCGGCGGATCTGGCGAGCCTGCTCACCAAACAGAAATGCCAGGTGCGCGTGGTGATGACGGCCGATGCGCAACGCTTCATCACGCCGCTGCCGTTCAAAGTGCTCACTCGCCAGGCGGTCGTGACCGGCCTGTACGACGAGGAGGAGGGTTGGCAACCCGCCCACATCCGGCTCGCGGACGAGGCGGACCTGCTGCTGATTGCGCCGGCGACGGCCAACGTGATCGCGAAGCTGGCGCACGGGATGGCGGACGACGCGTTGACCTGCATCGCGCTGGCCCTGAATCCGAAGGCGAAAATTTTAATCGCGCCGGCGATGAACGGAAAAATGTGGCTGCACCCGGCCACCCGGGAAAATGTGGCCGCGCTCAAGGCGCGGGGCGCGGAATTCATCGGGCCGGACGAGGGGATGCTGTCCTGTGGTTATGAAGGCGTTGGCCGGCTGTGGCCGGTGGAAGCGATTGCCGAACGCGCCGTGAAACGGCTGCGTTGACATTTTCCATTCCTGACCATTTTTATGAAATCGAGCCATGAACAATGGCTGAAGCGGGTGCTGGCATTGATGGAAATACCCGCGCCGGACCCGTCGCGTTTGCTTCGCCGCATTGAAATCATGGAGCGGGACATCATGCTGCCGCTCAAGGCGTTTGCCATCGGGATGATCTGCTACTCCTTCGTTTCCACGCCCTGGTTCGGCCTGACCTCGAGCATGCTGGATATCACCGTCGAAACCGTCCAATACCTTTTCTGTTTTTATGTCCTGGCCGGTGTCATCTTTGCCTTGTTGATGCTGAACCCGGCGCGATGGCCGCTGGCGATTGTACAGTGGACGGTGGTCACCAGCAGTCTCGTGGACGGGCTTTTCCTGGCGGGAATGGCATTGTTGACCGGCGGCCTGGACAGCATCTTATTCTGGCTGTTTGTGGGTTTGATCGTCCGGAACGCCGTGAGCGTGCCGCCCGGCGTCTCCCAGCTGATTTTAAATTTTGCCATCAGCCTCTGCTACGTCCTGGTGGGGCTGCTCGATTTTTCCGTATCGAGCAATCTGGATGTCGCCACCATGCGGAGTCTGCACCTGACGCCGCATGAGGACTGGGGCCAGCCGTTTTTGCTGCGGCTGGTGGTCTTGTGGCTGACGGCGATTTGCTGTTACGGTGCGCAGGTGTTGCTCGAACGACAACGACTGGCGACCGAGGAAGCCGATGAATTTGCCGCGCGCGAAGGACAGTTGCGTTCCGCCGGACGGCTCGCCGCCGAATTCGCTCATCAGATCAAAAACCCCCTGGCCGTCATCAACAATGCCGCCTTCTCGTTGCAACGCGCCTTGCGCGATGGCAAACCCGGGGCCGCACAACAAATTGAAATCATCCAGGAGGAAGTTTCGCACGCCGACCGGATCGTCACGCAAATCATGGGTTACGCGCAACTGACCGAAGGCCGCGTGGAGAAACTGAACGTGGCCGAGGAACTTGAACGCGCCATCACGCAGGTCTTTCCGCCCGCCGTGCCGACGGGCATCCGCGTTCACCGCGAATTCAACCGGACCTTTCCCCCCTTGTTGATGCAGCGCCACCATTTGTCCGAAATCATGCTCAATCTGCTGAAAAACGCGCGCGAAGCCGTCGGTGAAACCGGAAACGTGCACGTTACCGCCGACAGCCGCCGCGATTATGCCGTGGAAATTTCCGTGCGCGACGACGGTCCGGGCATCCCGCCCGACAAGATCGAACGGGTCTTTGAAGCGTACTATACCACCAAGGAACACGGCACCGGCCTCGGTCTGGCCATTGCCAAACACAACGTGGAACTGTACGGTGGCACCGTGCGGGTTGAATCCAAGCTTGGAACAGGAGCGACGTTCACCTTAGTCTTTCCCGCAAAGACGTTGATGAAACTCAAGCCATGAGCACGCCCCTCCCATCCGTCCTGGTGGTGGACGACGAAAAAAACATGCGCCGGTCGCTGCAAACGGTGTTGGGCGACGAGGGGTATGCCGCCCGCGCGGTCGAATCCGCCGAGGAAGGGCTGGAACTGCTCGGGCACGAGGAATTTTTCATGGTCATCACCGACGCGCGCCTGGGCGGCATGAGCGGTTATGAATTTCTGACCCGGATCCGCCAGCAGCGGCCGGAATTGCCGGTGCTCATGCTCACGGCCTACGCCACGCCCAAACTGGCCGTGGAAGCCATCCAAGCCGGCGCGATGGATTATCTGGCCAAGCCGTTTGCCCCCGAAGAACTGCTGCACGCGGTCGCGCGCTGTGCCGAACGCCATCGGTTGTTGCGGGAGAACGCCGCCCTGCGTTTGCGGGCCGGCGAGATTTTCAGCCTCGAACAGATCGTGGGGGAATCGCCGAGGATGCTCGAGTTGCGCAAATTGATTCAAACGGTTGCGCCCACCGACACCCGGGCGCTGATTCTGGGCGAAAGCGGCACCGGCAAGGAACTGGTGGCGGGCGCCTTGCACGGCCTGAGCCTGCGGCGCGAGGCACATTACGTCCGCATCAATTGCGCCGCCATTCCGGAAACGCTGCTCGAAAGCGAACTGTTCGGCCATGAAAAGGGCGCGTTCACCGGCGCCTTGAGGCAAAAACCCGGACGTGTGGAGGAGGCCGATGGAGGCACAATCTTTCTCGACGAAATTGCGGACATGAGCAAGCCGCTCCAGGCCAAATTGTTGCGATTCCTGGAGGACGGCACCTTCGTACGCGTCGGCGGCACGCAGGAATTGCGGGTCAACGTGCGTTTAATCGCCGCCACCAACCGTGACATTACCCAGGCCATTGCCGCGGAACAATTCCGCGAAGATTTGTTCCACCGGTTGAACGTCGTGCAGTTCCGCCTGTCGCCGCTGCGGGAACGGGGCAGCGACATCCTGGTGCTGGCGGAGCATTTTCTGAGGATGTTCCGCGTGGCGATGAATAAAAACGTCCAGGGCATCACCCCCGCCGCGCGGCAGAAGCTGCTTTCCCACCACTGGCCCGGAAACGTGCGCGAGTTGCGCAACGTCGTTGAACGGGCGCTGATTCTGGAGACGACGAAGGAAATTCAACCGTCGAGCCTGCCGGATTTTCAGATCGAGGCGCGCCTGCAGAAAACCCCGGCGGCGATGCATCCCACGCCGGGCGAATCGCTTGACGACGCGCTTGCGCGCATCGAGGGGGAGTTGATCACCAGTGCCCTGGAACAGAACGGTTTTAACCTGACGCGGGCCGCCGAACAGCTTAGACTCACCCGCCATTCGCTTCGTTATCGAATGCAGCGGCTGAATCTGAACCCCGGTGACGGCGCGGCCAATGAATTGCCCGGCGCCTCCGAGCAAAAGAGTTCCGGAATCTGATTGGCTTTACACCATGAGTGAAATTTCCTCAGCCTGGTCGGTCTTTCTTATTATTCTCGGCACCGCCATGGTGTCGGCGCTGGTGGCGTTGATCTGGGTTGTCTTTTCCCGCCGGAAACCGCGCCGCCGTCAGCGGCGCCACCGGCTCAATCCGACACTCGCGCAAGTCGGCGGCCTGCCCCCGGTACGGGACGGGGAAAAATCCTCCGAACCGCCAGCGCCAACGTCCTCACCGTGATGCACAGCCGTGTAATCACCCGCAAAAGCGCCTCCAATCTGGCACTGGCTTTCCTGCTGCTGCCGCGCGCCAAACGGGATGCCATGTCCGCCCTGTACGCGTTCTGCCGCGAGGTGGATGACGTCACGGACAATGAATCCGCGTCCGCTGAAAAACGCCGTGAACAACTGGCCGCCTGGCGCACCGATGTTCGCCGCGCCTGCGCCGGGGAAGCCCCGCAATTCACCGTCAACCGCGAACTCCAGCCGGTCATCCGCGAATATCGCCTGCCCTTCCCGATGTTCGACGAACTGCTCAAAGGTTGCGAGATGGATTTCGATACCAAGCGCTATGAGAATTTTGAGCAGTTGGACCTGTACTGCTACCGCGTCGCCTCGGTGGTCGGCCTGCTGAGCATCGAAATTTTCGGCTACCGGAATCCTGCGTGCCGCGATTACGCGGTTTTCCTGGGCAAGGCGCTGCAACTGACGAACATCCTGCGCGATGTGAAAACCGATGCCGGGCGCGGAAGAATTTATCTGCCGTTGGATGAACTCAAAAAACACGGCGTTTCGCCCGATGAAATTTTGCGGCACGAATACACCGAACGCTTTGCGCAACTGGCGGCCGCCGCGGCCGGGCGGGCGAAGGATTTTTACCAGCGGGCCCGCCGCACCCTGCCCGCCGAAGACCGCCACGCCATGGTGGCCGCCGAATTGATGGGCTCGGTTTACTGGCGGCTGCTGCAAAAACTGGAACAACAGCGATTCAATGTTTTTGGCCCGGAACCCACCCGCCTGAACCGGGTTCAAAAAACCTTGTTGATTTTTGGGGCCTGGCTCCACCTGGCCTTCGGCGCGGCAACCCCCAACTACGGAGTGCCGTAAAGCCTTTGCGCCAAATTTCAGGCCATGCCGCCGGCTTCTTCAACTCCGAACTCCGAATTCCGAACTCCGAATTCCGGCCGCCGGCTCATCGTCAACGCGGACGATTTCGGCCGCTCACGTTCCGTCAATGAAGCCGTCGTGCGCGCGCATCGCGAAGGCATCCTGACCACCGCCAGTTTGATGGTGAACGAACCCGCCTGCGGCGAAGCCATCGCCCGGGCGCGCGAGAACCCAGAGCTCGGCGTCGGCCTGCACCTGACACTGCTCTGCGGCCGATCCGCCCTGCCGCCGGAAAGGATTCCCGGCCTCGTCAACGCGCAAGGCGAATTCGGCAATCGCCCGGTCGATGTCGGACTGTCCTACTTCTTCAAACACGACCTGCGCGAACAACTCCGCGCGGAAATTCACGCGCAATTTGACAAATTCCGCGCCACGGGCCTGCCGCTGGACCATGTCAACGGCCATTTGCACCTGCACCTGCACCCGACGATCTTTCGCATTTTGATGGAAGACGCCGCGCCGCTCGGCATCCGGCATCTGCGGCTCACACGCGACAGCCTGTCCCTCAGCCGCCGGATGACGCGCGGTCATTGGTTTTATCGGGTCTCACACGCGGCGATTTACGAATGGCTTTCCCGCCGCGCGCGCGCGCCGTTGCAGCAGCGAGGCATCCGCCATCCGCACACCACGTTCGGTCTGCTGCAAAACGCCCGCGTGAATGAAGCCTATATTTTGAAGCTGCTGCCGGAATTGCCGCCGGGTGATTCGGAGCTTTACTCGCACCCATCGCTTGACGAATTTAAGCATGAATTGGACGCCCTCGTCAGTCCACGCGTGAAGGAACGGGTCGGGAAACTGGGTATCGAACTGATTCGGTATCAGGATTTAGCCACAGATTTTAACAGATGAATCACCGATAATTGTTTCTTTGAATCTGTGTTCCATCTGTGTTCATCTGTGGCTCAAGAATATGGTAAAACTGCTTTTGATTTTACTGGTCGGCCTCACTTTCGAATCCACCGGTGTCGTGTTGCTGAAAAAAGGCATAACCCAGATCGGCGACATGAACGGCATCACCGCCGCCGAAATTTTCCGCGTCTGCAAGGCCGGCGTGATGAATCCACAAATCCTGCTGGGTGTTTTTTTTGAGGCGTTGTTTTTCGTCTGTTTGCTGATTTTGATGTCGAGAAGCGACATCAGTTTCCTCTGGCCGCTGACGGGCCTGAGCTTTGTATTCGCCACCTTTGCCGCCATCTGGTTCCTGGGCGAGCGCGTCTCGACCATGCGCTGGATTGGCGTGGTGCTCATCGTCATCGGCGCGGCGTTCATCAGCTACAGCCAGCAGGCGAAGGAAAAACCCACCATTCCTCCGGCCAGTCAATCTTCAGCAACGCATCAATAACTTGTAGCAGCCGAGGTGACGAGGCTCTTAACCAAGCTAATTTACGATATTGGATTTACGATTTACGAACTACCCGACAATCTCCACATGCGTCGTAAATCGTATATCGTAAATCAAAAATGAGCGCAGACTGCTACAAAATCCTGGCCAGAACCTCCGCCAGCTTTTCGGCGGCAAACCCGGTCTTCCGTTGCAACTGCATCAACGCGGTGATCTTCCCTGGCGATTTTACAATCGCCAGAAACAACTTGCCGTAATCCAGGCTCTGATCCGGTTTGGCCAGCGCATTAAAATCCAGCGGCAAATCTTCATTGGCGGTGTCCGAAATGACGCGGACGGTGGCACAAGGAATTCCGTGCTCGCGGCAAACGGCGTGAATCGCGGCCGATTCCATCTCCACCGCGTCCGCCCCGGTTTCGTCGCGCAATTTTTTCTTTTCGGCAACGGTTGTGGCAATGCGCTCGGCGCAGAAAAACTTCACCGGTTTCGCGCCGGCAGAGGAAAGCTTTTCAATTAACCCCTCACCCGTCCTGGCGGACACCCTCTCCCCGCAAAGCGGGGAGAGGGATGGGGCGAGGGGCGTTGCCATCTCAAAAACCACCTCGCCGAGTTTCAAATCCGAATTCAGTCCGCCGGCAAAACCGCAGGTAAGCACGAGTTCCGGTGAACTGGCAGCCAGAAAATCGCGCACTGATTTTTCGGCGTTCCGGCGGCCAATGCCGGTGATGAGAACGGACAGCCCTGCCTTGCCCACCGCGATTTTCCGGAACGGTGCGGCTTCCTCTTTCAGGGCGAAGCAAATGAGCATTTTTAGGTCGCACCTTTCATCTTAAACCTCGCCCCTCATTTTATCCCCGCCAGCCTTTCCTTCCAGATTTTGTAAAGCTCGACGGTGGCGCGGACGTCGCGCAGGCAGTACTCGGCAATCTCGCGGAATTTCTTTTCCGCCAGCAACGTGCCCACGTCCATGCCGGTGACACCGTGACTCTTGGGGGATTCAATGCCGAAGGCTTTGCAGTAAAAATCCAGGTTGAACCGACGGGCCGCGCCGTCGCGCCCGCTCACGCTGTAAAACGTCAGTTGTTCGGCAAGGTCGCAGTGCGGCTCGGTGGCATAACGGTAGCCGAGCCAGTTCTTTTTCGAGATCGGCACGTTCAACAACGCCGAGCGCAGGTAAATGAACGGCACGTCGAAGCCGCGGCCGTTGAAGGTCACGACCGAATCGTAATGCTTCGCCACGTCCCAGAACGCCGTGAGCAATTCGGCCTCGTCCGCGCAGGGCATGAACTCGACCCCGCCTGCTCCCGCTTTTGCGGGATCCGGCGCGGCAGGCGGGCCTTTATCCCCACCGTCTTCAAAATCCTCGGCCACATAGAGCACCTGCCCGCGGAGCGTCTCGGCGTTGAGCATGGCGATGCAGACGACCTGTGATGTGAACGGCCACAGGCTCATGAATTGGGTGATTTCCTCCCGCTTGGCGCTCCTGGCTGTTTCGTCGGTCAGTTTTCCAGCCTCCCGGAAAAGGTATTCCTGTTGCGTCTCGTCAAAATTTTCGAGCGGCAGCGCGGAGGTCTCGATGTCGAAAACGATGGTGGCCATGCTGAAATGTCGAACCCGTTGTAAAAACTAAAATGCCGGCTGGCAACCTATTTCCAGGCTTGCCGCGCCGGTTGGCCTTGCCGAAACTGGCTGGCGACTCGCCGGTTCCCATGAGTACAGTGAAAAAAATCTGGTGGAAAACGGTCATCGCCATTCTGCTGGCGGTGCCCGGGCCCGTGTCGGCCGCCGACACCAACGCGCCCTTGCCAAGCTTCGAGTCCGTGCTGCAACACGTGTTGCAACGGGCCAAAGACGAGGGTGACAACGACCGCACGTTTGACGAGCGGTATCGTTACGCGCGCACCAAAGTCACCGAATTCCGAAATTCGGCCGGCCAGTTGAAAAAACACGAGGCGAACACCAGTGTGCATGTTCCGGCATCGGCGGCACCGGCACCGGTGCCGGCCGCGGCGCCAAAACCGGACCCGGATAGGAACGAGGCCGTCTCTGACACTCATTCCAACGTCCGCGGACAGCAAATCAGGAAGAGCGATTTCCTGTTGAATGAAGACCTGGTCAGTCGTTTTGAATTCACCATTGTCGGGCGCGAGTTGTTGAATGGCCGGCCGGCGCTGGTGGTTGATTTCGTTCCGGCCAACAAAAGCCTGCCGGAGCGGAACCTGAAGGAACGTTTCATCAACAAGGCGGCGGGCCGGATCTGGATTGACGCGGCCGATTACAGTCTGGTGAAGGCCGATATACACCTGACGCAACAGGTGAATGTCGGCTGGGGCCTCATTGGAGCGGTGTGGAAGTTCCATTACGGATTCGAGCGCGAACGGACTCCTGACGGGCTTTGGTTTCCCAGCGAGGTGGACTGGCATCTGGAAGGCCGCGAGGTGATCATCAATCGCACCGTGGATTATCACGAAACCACGAGCGATGTCCAAAAGTTCAAATAACCCGTGCGTGAGATTGGAAATTCGGGCTGGCGGCGCCCTTTTCCGGGCTAAATCAAGGCAGGCTGACGCGATAGAAACGATGCTGGCCACCCGCCGTTGAATCGATGAACCGGTACTGGCCGGCGGGGCTCTCGGTCAACGCGCCCAGCACGGTCCAGTTGCTCACGGACAACGAAAGGTTCGTGGTGGCCAAGACGGCAAAGTCCAGGCCCGGCGCGTTGGTGAAACTGATTTGGAAGGTCCCGTTGGTCAATTTTGAGCCGATCAAATGCGGCGAAGGGAAATTCAGATTGTAGCCCAGGATATCGAGCGCGGTGAGGTCAGCCGAGGACAGGAGTGCCTTCTGGCCGGAAGTCAGAAAGGCGTCGTAGGCATCCGCCGGGCTGCTCATCTGCCAATCCTGAAGATCGCCGCCGCCGGGGGGGGTTGAACGCCTTCAGCGATGTCACGCCGTCATCAACAGAAAAATAGACCCCGCTATCCGTGGTATTGAGACTGCGCACGCCGCTGCTGGTAAAGCGGAAAAGGTCGTAAGGCACATATCCGCCACCGATCGTACCAAGTCCTGAATTACGGCCAAGCACTTCCGAGATTTCATGCTCGACCACTCCTATAAAATCATACTCGCCCGGTACCGCGCGGTTGGTGGCGTCAAAGGTGTAGCTGACGGTGGACGCGAAAGTAACGGTCCCGTCCGAGGTCGGATCATTCGTGGCGATACCGAAGGAACCATTCAACGCCTTGGCCTCCGCCGTCGGAACCCACCATGGACCGCTGCCAGTCGGATCCGTGGGCGGCAGGCTGGCGACAGCATTGGTGTCGGCGGTGGTGGTGCGGGCGGCGCGCAAGGCACTGGTCAATTGGGCGTAGGCGGGTTTTCCCGTCAAGGCCGTGTTGCTTTGGCCGAGGTTTACGCTACTGCTGAAAGATACGGTGATATTGACGGTGACCGGGTTGGTGTAAAGTTCCTGGAACGTCTGTGCGGCAGTGGCAACCGCTGATTCCACCTGGGCGGCGTTGGTCAGACTGGTCACGCTGGAATCGTAAGTCACATTGATGGTCAAGGCGTGAGCCGGCAGCACCCCAAACAACACTGCCAACATCACCCGGACCGACCGTTTCACAACCCCATTCCCTCCCGCCCCGGTGATGAGGAATCCCAGGAACCGCAGGCCATTTCTGATGACAAAACCACCACCTTCAATGAACTTACTCACGGGTTTAAAGTTGCTAAATTTAGGCTAGAAGTTACCACCAAGTTTGCCTCCGTCAACGCGGACTGCCATCCGGGCCTGGCCGGAAATGTGCGCAGCACGGATTTTGAGCGGTTCCGGCGCAATCCAAGTCAAAGTGATTGAGGTATTTATATGAGCCGGCTGACAAAAATTCTGTTGGCGCTCACGATCATCAATTTCGTGCCGGGCTTGTTGTTTGTGAGCGGCCTGGTCGGGGTTGGCGGGTTTCCCGGACTATATGCGACGTTCCCCATCGGGGCCACGTTGTACGGCTTGTTCCTCATCTCGCGCATGTTGGAGAAGGAGGTGGCGGCATTCGATGCCGAGGAACGCGCACATCATAACCAACCGGTGACGGACCACCCGTCCGAATTCCCTGGATCCCTTCACAGCCATGAACATCACGAACCCTTTCGGGCGTGAACGGCAGTCAGAAACGCGGGAACCATCGTACGCGACCAGATGAACAAGAGGTAAACGGATGTGACTAAATAAAATCTTTCTGGACTCGCTGAATCTTTACCGCCTTGCCTGTGGTTTCGTCGATTTCAATCATGGCGCCATGGAGTCGCGCGCGACCCTTCGCCACTTCAAACCGCTGCGGCATGGCGGTGAGGAATTTTTTAATCACCGGCTCGATTTCGCGGCCCAAAACACTTTCCTGCGGGCCGGTAAAACCGGCATCGCTCAAATAGGCCGTGCCGCCGGGGAAAATCTGCTCGTCGGCCGTGGGCACGTGGGTGTGCGTGCCGACCACCGCGCTGACCCGCCCGTCCAGGAACCGCGCCAACGCGATTTTCTCCGAAGTCGCCTCGGCGTGAAAATCCACAAAGATGATTTTCGTCTGCTCCCGCAGGCGTTTCACCGCCTCGGCCGCGAGGGGAAACGGGTTGTCCAGTTGCGGCTGCATGAAGGTGCGGCCCTGCAAATTCAAGACGGCCACGGAAAGTGGACCCGGCCCTTTGGAGCCGGGCTTTTGGACTTCAAAGACGCCGCTCCCGCGGCCGGGCACATCCACCGGATAATTGAGCGGGCGCAGAAAACGTTTTTCGCCGGCCAGCAACTCCATCACTTCCTTCTGGTCCCACAGGTGGTCACCGCTGGTGATGACGTCCACACCCGCCGAAAAAATTTCCGTTGCCGTTTTGGGCGTGATGCCGGAGCCGCCGGCCGAGTTCTCCCCGTTGGCAATGACAAAATCGAGCGCGTGTTGTTCGCGCAGTCCGGGCAGAAGTTCCTGAACGGCCCGCCGGCCGGGTTGGCCCACGATATCGCCGATGAAGAGCAGTTTCACGGGCTGATTCTAGCTGCGAAACAGGGGCAACACACGAAAGAAACGAACCGGACGACGTCGTGGGCGCCCTTCGCCACTTCCCGCGCCGGCACGCAGCCGGTTTCAGGGCGATTGACCACCGAGCCAGCGGAGGCGTTTGATGACATTGGTGGCCTCGGCGGTATTGGTATTCGCGTTGGCCAGATAAAGTTTATAATACTTGATGGCGTCGTTGGTCTGGCGCTGGCGCCAGGCAATTTCGCCTAGGCCGTATTCGATCCGGAACGAGTTGGTGAAGGTCTGGTTCAGCTTCTCGTAATCGGCCCGGGCGTCGTCGAGCCGGCCGCTGCCCAGACAGGCCAGGGCACGATTGAACCGCGCGTTGCTGTTGTCGGGTTGCAGTGACAGGACGCGGGTCAGCGCGGCAATGGCCGGGTCATAGTCTTTCAGCTGGAGGCAGACGTAGCCCTTGTTGAACAGCCAGTTTGTGTCGTCGGGGACATCCCGCAATCGGGAGTCAATGACAGTGAGCGCATTGGTGAAGAGCCCCTTGGTCATAAAAAATTGCAGGGCGGTGGCCAGCAGCTCGTTGTTGGTCGGATAGCGCGCTATTTCGCCGTTGAGCAGTTGGGTGCCGCGCGTCAGATCATTTTTTTGGAAATGGGCCGCCGCCTCCACAATCGTGAGTTGCATTTGATTGGTCTCGTTCAGCGGGAATTTTTCCGGCTGACGGCGTACGTGTTGAATCAACTCCAGCGCCCGGTCGGACAAGTGGTTGAAATCGTAAAGTTGCGCGAGCCAGAGTCGCGCGTTCAGGCTATTCGGCTCGAGCTGGCAAACGCGGGTGAACGACGCCAGCGCCTGGCGAAAGAATCCATTGCGCACCCAGACGAGACCATTCACAAAACAAAAGCTCGGCTCATCGAATGGCCCGTAGGCATCCAGCAGTTTGTCCCAGGTATTGTATCGGCCGAATTGGTCCAGGTCGGTTTTGGCCGCATCCAGCGGCACCGTTTCACCCGCCTGCAGACTGTGGTTGAACTGGAGATTGATTCCGGCCACCGCGTTGTCGGGATTGAGCTTCTGGGCGGTGGCAAAATGTTCCGCGGCCACGACCAACTGTCCGGCGCGTTGCAGCTCCACGCCCCAGTAATTCAGGCTGCGCGAGTAAAAACTCCCGGCCATCAGGGCATTCACATTTTGTTCGCGGGCGGCGTGCACCGAGTCAAGCATGGCCTCACCCCACGGCGGGGACTCGCCGGGTTTGGGAACGGCCAGGGCACGTTCGATCGGAGCGAAGGCTTGCACTTCCGCGCGCGACCAAAACGCCTCGTTTTCGGCAATCTCATCCTTGTCGGGCAACGGCGGCAACAGCGTATCGTTTGGCAAATTTTTGAGCCGATAAACCAGGCCATGCGGCTCCGGATAAAATTGTTCAAAGTAATAGCCGAAGCTGGGATGCAGATAGTAAAGGTCGTTGGTTTTGGCCAGGTTGGTCAGAAGAACAATCAACTGCAGGGGGCTGAGGCTGTTGGTCTGGCCGGGGCTGATGGTGTCAGGCCAGCGTTCCGGATATTTCCCGTGCAAAAACCGGTGGTAAGCCGGCCAGGCCAGGGATTGTGTATCCAGAAACACAAAATCCTTCGCCCGGCCTGCGCGGGTGAGCGCCGCCTCGCTCAAATACAGGCGCTGTGGCTCATCGCTCAACAATATCCCGCCGGTCGCGGGCAGGCTTTCAATCATCTGCGAAGCATAACGTTGAAACGTGTTATCGTTGGCCGCGCGGATGGGCGATGTGTTTTTGTAAATCAACCCCGCCGCCGCCAGGACGAACAGCAGCCACACCGCCGCTGCCGCCAGGAAATTCAATAGATTAAACGAGGGGGAACCCCGCGGTTGGAAGCGGGTGCCCAGCTCCCGGCGAAAGACCAGTAAAAAATACCCGCTGTAATAACCCACGCAGAGCGCACTCAAATAGTAAAGCGTAAGTCCGAAACCTTTTTCCCGGGGACTGAAGGGCGGGTCGAAAACAACCCAGACGCACATGACCAGGAGGACCGCGTGGACAAAGTGAAACATGAAAGATGCCAGTGCCCGGCCCATCGGACTGTTATCGCCAAAGGACGCATGCCAGCGGATGGCCAGCATCAACAGCGGAATCAATGAGCTTAAGGACAACAGCCCCAGGGTTACCCGCACATCGCCGTTGATAAAAAAGGCCTTTACCACTCCGAACTGCAGGGACAGGTTCAATTTTAACATTTCCCAGAATGTCACCGGGACTTTGCCTGAAATCACCACCAACAGTGGCAGCAACAAATAAAACAAAATCCCGGCCAGTCCGCACAGAGCCATGCGTCCGAAAAACCGCGAATGGAAAAAGCTCAGGCCGCGGATCCAGACGAGCGCGGCAAGAAATACCGGCAGGAAACAGACCATCGTCCAGTCATTGGACATGCCGGCGCCATACACGAAGGCAGCCAGAAACAGGCGTTCCTCGCGTTCGTCGAGGCGGTATTCCAGCAGCGACCAAATGACAAACGCGAACAGCAACAGATTAAACATTTCACCCGTATAATTTGTCGCGCATTCCCAAAACGTGAATTGCAACCCACAAACCACCACGGCAAATACCGGCGGCAACCATGCGTTGCGGATGGACAACAATGAAAACGGGCTCTGTTCACGCCGGCGCTGGGCCTCCGTCCGGTCATGGGGCAACAACGCCACCGACCGCGCCAGCAATCCCAGCGTTACCGCGGCACAGACGGCAGAAAACAAATTCAGCGCCAGTGGAATCTGCGCGGCCGGCAGCCAGCGGAATGGGCAGGTGACCGCGAAGGAAACGGGCTGGTACACCTCGGGTTGCCAGGTCCAACCGGATGTCTGAGCCACCGCGGTGAGATTGAAGAGCGATACCCCGTAATTGAGGGTGATCAAATAAACCACCAGTGCCATCGCCACCAGCAACCACGGCAAAACCCGCAGCACAAAATTTTTGCGTGGATCCGTTTGCGCGTCCATCGTCATCGGGTTCATTCAGTTGAATCCATGTTGGGCGGCTTGGCAAGCTTTTCTCCAACGCGCAAATCCGCCACGCACTCAACGTGCTGGGTCTGGGGAAACATGTCCAGCGGCTGCACGCGGGCCAATTCAAAGACACCATCGCCGCATAGAATGTTCAAGTCACGCGCCATGGTCGCCGGGTGACACGAGACGTAAATGACCTGCGCCGGCCGGGCCTCGCGCAGTGTTTTCAACGTTTGCGGCAGACAGCCCTTGCGTGGTGGATCCAGCAAAACCGTTGTCGTCGGCGGCGCAAACCGTTGCCACAATGCCGACAGAACTTCCTCGACCGTCCCGGCGACAAACTCCCCGTTGCCGATGTGACGGGCCGCGGCGTTGCGCCGCGCCGACTGGATTGCGCGCCGGTCATATTCCACCCCCAGAAAGGATTCCACCGTTTCCGCCAGCTCGATTCCAAAAAAACCGACGCCACAGTACAAATCCACCAAATGCCGCGAGCCGCCGGCGGACAGAAATTCGCGCACGGTTTCCACCAGCTTCGGCAACAGAAACAAATTATTCTGAAAAAAAGAGTCCGGCGGAACGTCCCAATTTTCCGGCAGCGTGCGCAGCACGACTTTGATGCCACCTTTTGGCGGCGGATGTGCGCGCACCTGCCGGAGTTGTTCGTTCAGGGCCGGTTCCGCGATCCGGCATTCCTCGATATCCTCGACCAGACCGCAGTCCCAGCGCACAAAACCGATATTGAGCTTTTGTTCCGGCTTGTTCCACTGGCTGCGAACCATGATGCGATTGCGATAACCAAACGGTTGCGGACAGGGAATCACCTCCGCCACCCGGCCGGCCGGAACTTTTCCAACCCGTTCAAATAAATCCGCAATTTGTTTCCGTTTAAGCTCCAATTGCGCGGGGTACTCAATATGCTGGTACTGGCAACCGCCACATTGACCAAAGTAACGGCAGATCGGTTCGACCCGGTGCGGCGAGGGTTTGGCAACGCGCAACAGGCTGGCTCGCGCAAAGTGTTTTTTGACCTCGACGACCTCCGCTTCAACCACTTCACCGACGAGCACAAAGGGGACGAACACGACAAAATCGTTCACGCGTCCGACGCCTTCGCCGCCAAACGCAATGTCGTCAATGGTCAAATCCAGCCGGTCACCGATTTGAAGTGGCACAAAAAGGGGTTACTTCCTTCCGAGGGCAGCGATGGCCGCCTGCATTTGTTCAAAATGAACATCGGGATTGCCCGCGTCGGTAACGTGCGCGATTTTACCATCCAATCCGATGAGGAAACTGACCCGGTGCGCCACGTTCAGGTGATCCAGCCGCACGCCGTAAAGGTCCACAATTTTCCCGTCCGGATCGGCGATCAGGGAAAAGTTGAGTTTGTATTTGGCAATGAATTTCTGGTGGGTGTCGGCGGAATCGAAACTGACGCCCACGACCTCGACGTTGTCTTTCTGCAGTTCACCCATGCGGTCGCGAAAGCCACAAGCCTCCTTTGTGCAGCCGGAGGTAAAGTCCTTCGGGTAAAAATAGAGCAGCACGATCTTTTTACCGATCACATCGGCCAGCGCCACCGTTTTGCCGTTCTGATCCTGACCGCTGAACAGCGGCGCGAGATCGCCCACTTCGGGTCGCGGCGCTGCTTGAACCGGCACGGTCAGCAAGATCAAACCGGCCATGACGGGCAGCACCCTCAGGTTTATTTTCATGACATTGTTCTCTGGCCTCTCAGGTTTGACGGAATGGCGCGGCGAACGTTCAGGTTTTTACGCGCGGGCGGCGCCGGAAACCATTTTGCCACCATAACCGCCAGACCATCCAAAAGGCTTCGCCGACAATATGACCGGCCATTTTTGAACGGCCGGCCACGCGTTCGGTGAAAACGATCGGCACTTCGATGATTTTAAATCCCTGCCGCCACAGTTTGTGCGTCATTTCAATCTGGAAACTGTAATCGTTTGACCGGATATCATCGAGGCTGACCGCCTGCAACGCGCGGCGGTGGAAACATTTATAGCCGCCGGTGGGGTCGGTGAATGGCATGCCCGTGACCCATTCCACATATTTACCGGCGCACCGGCTCAGCATCAGCCGTTTCAGCGGCCAATTCATGACGCGGATGCCGCCGATATAACGCGAACCGAGCACCAGATCGGCTTTTTGGGCGGCTTCGAGAAACAGCGGCACGTCATCCGGGTTGTGGGATATATCGCCATCCATCTCAAAAATGAACTCATAACCATGTTCCAGCGCCCATTTGAAACCGGCAACATAGGCGCGCCCCAAACCGTTCTTTTTCACCTCGTGCAAAACGTGGATTTCAGGGTGTTTGACCGCCAGTTCCTCGGCGATTTCACCCGTACCGTCGTTTGAGTTGCCATCCACCACCAGCACATCCACCGCCACGGGCAGCTTCAAAAGCCGTTGCGTCAGCCGGGGCAAATTTTCCCGTTCATTGTATGTCGGTACGACGATAAGTGTTGGATTCATGCAGGCAGACCCACAGATCATTAACGCGAACCCCGCCAAAAACAAGTGAACAGTTCGCCCGCGGAAATGGACACGGTCACGGCATTTTCATTCAACTTTTTTATGGGAGCAGCGGTTTGAGGGGACATTGTTCGCACCGTGGCGCGCGGGTCCGGCAGAAATGCTTGCCCACCATCACCAGTTGGGCGTGATAATCCTGCCAATGATCCAGTTGCGCCGCGCCGGTTTTCTGGTTCAACCCCGCCTCGCAAAAGGATTTCAAATCGTCGTAGCTGTCCAACGACTTTGAACTTTGAACTGCTGGCCGCGCCGTAGCGGAGCGAAGGCGGGCGGGCTTTGAACTCCAATTATGCCTTTGAAAAATCCGCCGGGTGTAGGCATCAATCACAAAACTGTGATGTCCCCCCGCATAAAGCAACATACTGTCCGCCGTCTCCGGTCCGACGCCGTTGATCGCCAGCAACCGCGCGCGGACGGTGGCAGTTTCACCGGCAAATAACCGCTTTAAATCGCCGCCGAAGTCTTCGACCAGCACCCGCAGAAACGACCGGAGTCGCCGCGCTTTCACGTTGAAATAACCGGCGGGGCGGATGAGATCGGCCAGCCTGGATTCGGACAACGCGAACAGCCTGGCCGGTTCCAGCACATGCGCAGCCTTGAGATTGGCCATCGCGCGTTCGACATTGGTCCATGCGGTGTTTTGGGTGAGAATCGCCCCGACACAGACTTCAAATGGTGTTTCTCCCGGCCACCAGTGTTGGTGGCCGAATCGCGCGCGCATGAGTTCGTAGGCGCGGCGCAAGGCGTGGCGGTGACGCGCGGTCACCGCCGATGGCCGGTCGGTTTTGGTCATGCGCCGTTTTACCAGACGGGCCGCCGGGATTGAAGTTTGATTGATTCGCACCCGCCACGCGTCTTATCCTGAAAACATGTTCGCCTCGCTGTTCACCAGCATCGAAGACTGGCAATTCCTTCTGGCTAATCCGCTTTGGCTGTTGATCACCGCGTTCCAGATCTGGATGCTCATCCACGCCGTCCGCAATGGCGAATGGCTTTGGGCGGTGTTCATTTTCATCGGCTGGGGACTTTCAACGATCCTGTATTATTTCATGGTTTACCGCGCGTCGCCGACGGCCATGAGCGGCTTTGAACTGCCCGGCGCGCAAAGCCGGAAGCGCATCAAGGAACTTCAGGCGCAAATCCATCACCTCGACAACGCCTATCACTACTTCCAACTGGGCGACGTTTACTTTCAACGCGGCCAACTGGCCGAAGCGGAAAAATGTTACCGCGCCGCGCTCGAACGTGATGCCACCGACATTGACGTCCGCGCGCATCTGGGCCAATGCCTCGTTCGTCTGAATCGTCCGGCGGAAGCGCGGCCGCTGCTCGAAAGTGTCATGAACGAAAAGCCTGAACACGATTACGGGCACACCATGATGGCGCTGGCGGAAACGCTCACCGCCCTGGGCGAAACCGACAATGCGCTCCAGTACTGGCAGCACATCACCCAGAATCATTCCTACCCGCGCGCCAAAGTGCAATTGGCCGAGCTTTATTTTGCCAGGAATCAGCCGGACCTGGCACGGGCGGAATTGAAGGATGTCGTCAGTGACGACCAGCATGCGCCGGCGTTCCAACGCAAACGCGACCGCGTCTGGGTTGGGCGCGCGAAGGGTTTGATGCGAAAATTGGAGTGATTTTTTATTCCGAAAACGCCAGGTAAGGAATAAGATGATATTGGCTATCGGGATGAACAGTAAAACCACCAGCCAGCCGCTTTTGCCCCGGGCCTGGCAGATTTTCACCCACATCATGATGGAAATGATCAGGCCGACGACCGGGATGAGGAAGAGGATGATCATCCAGACCGGCATTTTGGCCGCTTGAAGAAGCGGAACGAGCTGCACAATGGGAATCCAGATGAGCACCCCGGGGTTCACTCCACATTTCTCACAAATGCGTTTGAAACAAAAACAGATGAACACATAAACCGCCACGGCGATGACGAGCACAAACAGCATAAACACGATCATCCCCAGCCCCATGGCCGTGGCCGCCGCTGCATTTCCAGTATCATTCATAGATAATAGCTTTCGTTCAGGGTTCGCTTTGGTTTTGGTAAGGCAGTGAACCTTCCGCAGTTCACCTGGGCCTTTCTGACACAATTGTTCCTGAACGCAAGAATATTCAGCGGCATGGAAAAACTTCCCCTTCACCGCGGACTGCCTCATGCTGTGTGCGTGTCACGCCTGATCGCCGTTGTCGGCCGACCGAATGTCGGCAAGTCCGCACTGTTCAATCGTATTGTTGGACGGCGCATCGCCATCGTCCACGATCAACCCGGGGTTACGCGCGACCGCATCAGCGCCGAGGCCGAATGGCAGGGACATGCCTTCACCCTCGTGGACACCGGCGGCATCGGTCTGTTGCGCCGTGAAAAATCCGGCGACGTGATTATCCAAGCCGCGCTGGAACAGGTGGAACTGGCCATCGAATCGGCAGACGTCATTCTCCTGGTCGTCAACGTGCAGGAAGGCATTATGCCGCTCGACCGCGAAGTGGCCGAACGGTTGCGCCGCAGCGGAAAACCTGTTCTAGTGGCCGCCAACAAGGTGGATACGAGCCGCGCAGAAAAGGACGCCGACGAATTCGCCGGGCTGGGTTTTGAGAAAATCTTTCCCGTCAGCGCCATCCACGGCGGAGGCATCAACGAATTGATGGAAGCGGCGGTAGCGGCTTTGCCGCAGGTTCCAAGTTCCACGTTGCAGGTTGAAGCTTCGTCAGATTCGGGCGATACCGGCAAACTTTCAACCTCCAACCTTCAACCTTTAACCCTCAAATTGGCCATCATCGGCCGCCCCAACGTCGGCAAGTCTTCTATTATCAATGCTTTAACCCAATCGGAACGCGTCATTGTCTCACCCATTCCCGGCACGACGCGCGATGCGGTTGACGTGCCGTTCGAGGTTGAAACCGATGGGGTACGGCAAAGGTATGTGTTGATTGACACGGCCGGCATGAGAAAGACCCGGCGCGTGGACGACTCGATTGAATTTTTCAGCGTCCAGCGCGCGCAGGATTCCATCGCGCGCTGCGACATCGCCATTTTGGTTTTGGATGCGGACATGGGCATCACCGAACAGGACAAGAAAATTGCCGATGTCATCGTGGAAAACCGCAAGGCCTGCATCATCGCCGTCAACAAATGGGATTTGTTCGAGCAGAACGTCCGTGAGGCGCGCGCGCAGGAGATTGTCCGGCGCGACAACAAGGAACGGCGTGAAGGACAGGCAAGGGAAATGTCCACGCTCGGCGAATTCGGCGCCTGGGTGCAGAAAAAATTATTCTTTCTCGACTATGCGCCCGTGATTTTCACCTCGGCCAAATCCGGTTTTCATCTGGAACGCCTGCTGGAAGCCATTCGCTACGTGAGCGCGCAGTGGCAGCAAAAAATCCCGACAGCCATCCTGAACCGCACGTTGCGCGATGCCGTCGAGCGGCGCCAGCCGGTCAGTGTGATGGGACATCGCCTGAAATTTTTCTATGCGACGCAGGTCAGGCAGGCGCCGCCGACGTTTCTGCTGTTTGTGAACCGGGACGAACTGCTTTCCGACCAGTACAAAAAGTATCTGGCCAACCAGATGCGGCGCGCCTTCGGGTACGAGGGTTGCCCCATCGTGCTGGCGCCGAAGGCACGGCCCAAAACCGTCGAACCGATTCGCAAACCCCGGCCGTCGTTCCGGAAACGGCCCGGATCATTTGCCCCTTCCCGGGTCAAAAAATCGCGCTGATTTTTATTCACAGCGGAGAATAAGTTGCCGTTTTTTCAACTCCAACGCGGGATTTCTCCGGTTTTTCCATGGGGAATATCATTCGTGTAACTTTTTTGAAAATTTTTCTTGTCACCACAATATGTAGGGTATAAGGTCGCGCTGTTGCCCACTAAATGGGGTTTTGCCGGGAGCAAGCAGGTTGGCAAAATCTCACAAAGCAGGCTGAAAAAGTTGTTTTTCCCGACCGTTCTTCTGTTCTGAGGCGGTCGGGTGATTTGTCTGAAAGCAAAATTTCAACCATCTTGAAAAAGGAAAACCATGATTGACGCACGGGAAGAAGTTATGGCACCAGCATCGCACAAGAACCGTCGCCGCACGGCGCCGGTGGCCGCAGGGCGTAACGTTAAAGATAAAGGCATGAGCGCGGCGAAAAAATCATTGCGCGTCGAGCGGATTTTCAGCGACGCGAAGGTCAAGCCGTTCGACCAGATCGAATGGGACCGCCGCACCGCGGAAATCACCGATGACGCCGGCAAGGTAATTTTCAAGCAGGAAAACGTCGAGGTGCCGAAGACCTGGTCGCTGCTCGCAACCAAGGTCGTCGTCTCCAAATATTTTTACGGCGAGCAACACACTTCCGAGCGCGAAACCTCGGTGCGCCAGCTCATCCATCGCATTTCCCGCACCATTGCCGACTGGGGCGTAAAGGACGGTTATTACAGCAAGGCCGACGGGGAGGTTTTTTACGACG
>JAJPJM010000074.1 GCA_021324235.1 Verrucomicrobiota bacterium | reverse complement strand
TGGACCAGCGGAAATGGCACGTGATCGACGCCGACGGCGCCGTGCTGGGCCGGCTGGCCGCTCAGGTCGCCGACATTTTGCGCGGCAAAAACAAGCCCGTGTACACGCCGCATCTGGACGCCGGCGACTTTGTCGTGGTCATCAACGCCGAAAAAGTCCGCGTTACGGGCAAGAAGGAGACGGAAAAGGAATTCATGACTTATTCCGGCTGGAAGGGCGGCGAGAAATACACCACGGTCGCGCAAATTCGCGCGCGGCACCCGGAAAAACTCGTGCTGCACGCCGTCAAGGGCATGATTCCCAAAAACCGGCTTGGCAGCCAGTTGTTGACCAAGCTGAAGGTGTTTAAAGGTCCGAAACATCCACACGCCGCGCAGAAGCCCGAACCGCTCAAAGCGGCGGCCTGATTTGACTTATGGCAGCAGAAACCAAAAACGAATTTCTCGGCACCGGACGGCGCAAGACCGCCGTTGCGCGTGTTCGCCTCGCTTCCGGCAAGGGCAAAATCACCGTTAACGGGCGGGCGTTTGACAATTATTTCGTGCTCGAAACCCAGCGGTCACAGGCTTCCCAGCCGTTGACGGTCACCGGCATGGCCGAGAAATTTGACGTGCGCGTCAATGTCGCCGGGGGCGGGCCCAATGGCCAGGCGGACGCGGTACGGCACGGCATTGCCCGGGCGCTGATTTCCGCCGACGCCGCGCTCCGGCCGGTGCTGAAGGCCGAAGGGATGCTGACGCGGGATCCGCGCATGCGCGAACGCAAAAAGTACGGCCAGCCGGGCGCGCGCAAACGTTTCCAATATTCAAAACGTTAATCGCGCTGGAAATTTTCCAGGCCCCGCTGGCAACCCCGGCGGGGCTTTTTTATTGCCATGAAAACATACGAAACGCAGGAAATGGACGTGTTGATCTCGGATGACAAGGCGCTGCTCGACCGGGCGCTGATTCACCGGTATCTCAGCGAATGCAGTTATTGGGCGAAGGGCGTGCCGCGTGAACTCGTGGAACGCTCGGTGGAACATTCGCTTTGTTTTGGAATTTACCAGGCCGGCCGGCAGGTTGGTTTCGCGCGCGTCGTGACCGATTTCGCAACCTTCGCCTGGCTGGCGGATGTGTTCATTCTGGAGGAACAGCGCGGCCGGGGATTGGGCAGGCGGCTGATTGCCGCCGTGCTCGCGCATCCGCGGCTCCAGGGATTGCGCCGTTTCATGCTCGGAACCCTGGATGCGCATGGGCTTTACACCCGGTTTGGATTTGCTCCAATTAAGCACGTGGAACGTTTTATGGAAATTCATCAGCCGAACCCGTACAAATGAGGGGGAAACTGTTTGACCGACTCGAAGGAAAAGAAATGAAAACGAAGAAAGTGGCGGTGATCGGCGCCTCCGGTTACTCCGGTGAGGAACTCGTCCGGTTGCTGTTGAACCATCCCCACGCGGAACTCGTGGCCGTGACCTCGCGCCAGAACGCCGGACAGACCCTGGCGCAGGTTTTTCCAAAGTTCGCCAGCCATCCGAAATCGAAGACGCTCCGTTTCAGCGAGCCGAAGGCCGGGCTGCTTGCGAAACAGGCCGACGTGGTGTTCCTCGCGCTGCCGCACGGGGTCGCCGCCGAATACGCCGTGCCGCTGCTGGATACCGGCTTAGTCATCATTGATTTAAGCGCCGACTTCCGGCTCAAAAGCGCGGAAAGCTACAAGGAATTTTATGCGCACGACCATCCCGCGCCGGACCTGTTGCCGAAGGCAGTTTACGGGCTGCCGGAAATTTATCGCGAGCAGATCAAAAAAGCGTCGCTGGTTGCGTCGCCGGGCTGTTATCCGACGAGCATTTTGCTGCCGGTCATCCCCCTGCTGAAAGCCGGTCTGGTCAAGTCCGCCGGCATCATTGCCGATTCCTTGAGCGGCGTGAGCGGCGCCGGCCGGAAGGTGGAGGCGGATTATCTGTTTTGCGAGTGCAACGAAAGCGTCCGGGCCTACGCCGTGCCGAAGCACCGGCATCTCTCGGAGATCGAGGAACAACTTTCGCTGGCCGCCGGTTCGGACGTGACCATTCAATTCACGCCGCATTTGATTCCGGTGAATCGCGGCATCCTGACAACGCTTTATCTTGCGCCGGCGGAAAAATTGACGGGCGGAAAAATTTCGGCCTGTTATGCGACGGCCTATGGCCAGGAACCCTTTGTCCGTTTGCTGGAAGGCGACTCTTTGCCTGATACCAAGAATGTCACCGGCACGAATGTCATCGAAATCGCGTGGCGGCTCGATCCCCGTACGGGCCGGCTCATCGTGATGAGTGCCGAGGACAACCTGATCAAGGGGGCGAGCGGCCAGGCGGTGCAAAGCCTCAATCTGCGTTGCGGTTTCCCGGAGACGGCGGGATTGGTTTGACCATGTCTGCCACCGTGGTTCAACCGGCAAAGTGGAACGCGGCCGATTACGCCGCGAATTCGGTCGTGCAACAAACCTGGGCGCGCGAGTTGATCGCCAAACTCGAATTACGCGGCCACGAACACATCCTCGATGTCGGCTGCGGCGACGGCAAGGTGACGGCGGAAATCGCCCGGGCTTTGCCCGGCGGCCTGGCCATGGGAGTGGACGCCTCGGCGGAAATGATTGCCTTTGCCCGGAAAACCTTTCCCCCGAAGAAAAATCCCCATCTCACCTTTCACGTCATGGACGCGCGCAGAGTCAAATTCGACCGCGAGTTCGATTTGGTTTTTTCCAATGCCGCCTTGCACTGGGTGGATGACCATCAGGCATTTTTGCGCGGGGTGGCGGCGTGCCTGCGTTCCGGTGGCCGGCTCATCGTTTCGTGCGGGGGCCGTGGCAATGCGCATGATGTTTTTGTCGCGTTGCGTCCGGAACTGCGACTCAAACGCTGGCGGCCGTTCTTCCGCCGGATGCCCAAGCCGTATTTTTTTTATTCACCGGAAGTTTACGAAAAATGGCTGCCGCGCTTTGGTTTCAAAACGGTCCGGGTCCGGCTCGCGCCGAAGGATGCGACGTACGCGGGGCGCGACGGTTTTGCCGCCTGGTTGCGCACCACCTGGCTGCCTTACGTCCAGCGTGTGCCGGAAGCTTTGCGTGAGGAATTCATTGCCGCCGTCGCCGAACGTTACACCGCCCGGCATCGGCCGGACGCGGAAGGGAAAGTCCATGTCCGTATGGTGCGATTGGAAATCGATGCGGTAAAAGTTTGAAAACCAGGCGCGCGGCGCGCAAATTCCCGCGCGCGGCATCCCCATGAAAAAATTATTCAAAGAAATTGCGAACTCGATTGTGGCGCCCCGGGGCTTTCTCGCCAGCGGCGTTTTTTGTGACATCAAGCGTCTTGGGACGGGCAAAGGCTCGGACAAGGGTCAAAAGCGCGACCTGGCGTTGATTGTTTCCGAAGTGCCGGCCGCCGTCGCCGGCATGTTTACGACGAATCAAGTCTGTGCGGCGCCGGTGAAGGTTTGCGTTGAGCGGGTGAAAAGAGGGACCGCCCAGGCCGTGGTGGTCAACTCCGGGAATGCCAACGCTTGCACCGGCCAACAAGGTTTGCAGGACGCTCGCGCGATGACCGCCTGGCTGGCCCGGCATCTGCATATGCCGGTGGAACATGTTTTGGTCGGCTCCACCGGCCGGATTGGCGTGAAGCTGCCAATGGCCAACGTCCGTGCCGGCATCGATGAAGCCGTGACGCTGCTCGACCATTCACCGGCCGGCGCCGCCCATGCCGTTGAAGCCATCATGACCAGCGATACGCGACCCAAGCAGTTCGCGGTCGAATTCAAGCTCGACGGCAAAACCGTCCGCATCGGCGGCATCTGCAAGGGCGCGGGCATGATTCAACCCGGCATGAGCGTCACCGGTGCACGGCCGGCGGCCCTTTCGCAAGGGTTGCATGCCACGATGTTATGCTTCCTTACCACCGATGCGGCCATCGAGCCCAAAACGCTCAGGACCGCGTTGTCGGAAGCCGTCGCCCGGAGTTTCAATCGCATTACGGTGGATGGCGACATGAGCACCAACGACACGGTGCTCCTTCTCGCCAACGGGCTGGCGGGGAACCGGAAGTTCGGGCTCAGGACCTCGGAATTCGGAATTTTTCAGTCCGCACTCAATCAGGTATGTCTGGAACTGGCGAAAATGATTGTGCGTGACGGCGAAGGGGTGCATCGGGTCGTGACCGTGCGGGTGAACGGTGCGAAATCGGTTGTCGACGCCGATGCGGTGGCGCGGGCGGTGGCCAACAGCGCATTGGTAAAGACCAGCTGGCATGGCGGTGATCCCAATTGGGGCCGGATCATGGACGCCATCGGTTACAGCCCGGCGGCGGTGGTGGAGGAGAAAATTGATATTGGTTACAGCGCGCCCGGCGGCCGGAAGATCTTATGGAGTCTCAAACGCGGCCAGCCGGCCCGGGCAACCTTCAAACAACTGTGCGCTGCCGTGGCGCCAAAGGAGTTTGATTTGCATATCCACTTGAATCTGGGCAAAGCCGGGGCGGTGATTTACGCGGCGGATTTGACGGAAGCTTACGTGGATTTCAACAAGGGCGACGTGGCTGATCCCGGTTCGCTGGGCGGTTGAACCGAAGGACGTCTAGGGCGAGGGTGTATCGGATGAGGTCGAGTTAACCGTTCCCGCATCCTGGTCCAGGTCCGTGGGCGGGTAGATTTGCCATGTCGGATCGCCTGCCTGCTTGGCTTGTGCTTTTTGCGCGGCGATCATGATCATTTGTTCCTCGGGCGAAAGCCGGGGTTGGGCCGGCTCGCCGGCGGCACCAGCAGCGCTCGCATTGCCAAAAGCCGGGTTACCCGGAGTCCCGGCATTATTTCCCATGGCGCGATTCAGGGCGGGATTGTTGCCGAAGCGCGGGGAATTTACGCCACCCGGACCTCCGAAACCGCCGGCCGCCGCTCCCGGACCTCCGAAACCTGAATTCATGACGACCGGCGTCGGAGTGGTGATGGGCGGCGCCTTGACCAATGGGATTTCCTGCACCACACCGTGATTGTTGAAAGTGACCACGCCGGCTTTCACATCAATGTGCGTTACCTCGATGTCATCCTGTCGCTGGCCTTCGCTGAGAATGTAGGATTTTTCCGAGGCCGGCTCGGGCGGACGGGGCGGGACCAGCACTTTAAAGAGCACCTGGGGAGTGCCCCCAAAAATCGTCATGATGCCATCCGGCGTGATATTTGATGGCGGCGCGGGCGCAGTTGTATCAACGGGTTGCGGTGGGTTCAGGCCGAAGATATTGCGCACGACGATCGGTTCATACGGATTGTTCGGCGACACCCGATTATCCGCGCCCAGACCGGTATTCAATACCAGCCCGCCCGCCAGACAAACCGCCAGTTTTCCTACGTGCTTCATGCTCCAAACGTACTTTCCTTCAATTAACACCCTTTTCAAGGCAAAGTTGCCCTGAAAGTTGGGAGGTAGCAACTTACGCGCCGGTCGCACGTAATTGAACAATTAATAAGCCGCTTGGGCGCCCTTGATCTGGCGCTTTTTCATCCATGGCATCAAACTCCGCAGCCGGCTGCCGACCTTTTCGATGGAATGTTTCTCGCCTTTTTTGAGCAATGCCCGGTATTTCTTGTAACCGCCTTTGTATTCGGCAATCCAACCCCGGGCGAACTTGCCGGATTGGATGTCCTTGAGCGCCGTCTTCATCCGCTTTTTCACGCCCGGGTCAATGATTTTGGGCCCGACGGAAACGTCGCCCCACTTGGCGGTTTCGGAAATGGAGAAGCGCATGCCGCTGATGCCCGCCTCGTTCATCAAATCAGCGATGAGTTTCAGCTCATGCAGGCATTCGAAATAGGCCATCTCCGGCTGGTAGCCGGCCTCGACGAGCGTTTCATAGCCCGCCTGCACCAGCGCGCTCAGGCCGCCGCACAGCACGGTCTGCTCGCCGAACAAATCCGTCTCGGTTTCCTCCTTGAACGACGTTTGCAGCACGCCCGCTCGCGTCGCGCCGATGCCCTTTGTCCACGCCAGCGCCACCTGCTTCGCCTGGCCGCTGGGATTTTGATAGACGCCGATCAACGCCGGCACGCCTTTGCCCTCGGTGTATTGGCGGCGCACGATGTGGCCCGGTCCCTTGGGCGCCACTAGAATCACATCCACG
>JAJPJM010000093.1 GCA_021324235.1 Verrucomicrobiota bacterium | reverse complement strand
GGATGCGGGGTGCGGTTCCGGTTGGTACGCCGAACACTTGATCAACCAGGGTGCAATCGTCACCGCCTTCGATTTCAACCTGGATTTTGTCACGCTCACGCGGTCGCGCGCGGGTGAACGCGCGAAGGTGGTGCAGGCCGATCTGGCGGAGCCATTGGACTTTGCCAAGGCTGACGAGTTTGACGTGGTGGTCTGTCCGCTGGTCATGCATTACCTGAAAGACTGGCAGCCGGTGTTTTGTGAATTTCACCGGATTTTGAAACCGCAGGGAGTGCTGGTCTTTTCCACCCATCATCCGTTCATGGATTGGAAATTCTTCAACAAGGAAGATTATTTTGCCGTGGAGCTGTTGGAGGATGAGTGGGATATTGGGAAGGTGACATTTTATCGCCGCCCGCTCACCGACATGAGTCAGGCTCTTGACGCGGCCGGTTTTTTCATCGAACGGTTGTTGGAACCTCGACCCACCGAGGATTTTCGACGTGTAAATCCGGAGGGATACGAGCGTCACACCAAAAACCCGTTGTTCCTCGTTGTCAGGGCTCGAAAGAAGGATTAAGACAATTCCTGAAACATCTGGCGGATCTGACGTAGCGTTGACGAACAAATCCATGAAACCGACCAAAGATTTTATTTTCAATCTTTCAGCGGCCCTGCTCTGCTTCGGTTTGGCCGGATGTTCAACTCCTCCCATCGTTCAGCCGTTGAGCAACGGTTATGTGGAAGTCACCCATCCGCACCGATCCCTGATCTCCTCCGACGATCTGCGCGTTTCGTTCGAATACCGGAAGCCGGATGGCAAAACCGTTCTGATCTGGCCTTCCTTGTACGGCGCCGGCGAAGTCATCCACGGCAACGTGGCGATATTTGTCGGTGACAAGGCTTATGTATCATCGAATCCGGACGATCCCCGGGGCACCCGACCGCGGCTGTTTGCCGTACAAGCGCCCGGCCTGCCGCTGGACATCACCGATGAGATACTCTGGTTCTGGTCAAAGTCGTCCGGAAAAGATTTCGCGAAGGCCGAACAACAGTTCAACCAGGCGATCCCGGCCGCAACCAACAACCGGCTGGAGCTGCAACTGGAGTTTTGGATGGGCGGAAACGGCTGGCCGGACAATGCCACGCTGCAACTGGACTGGAACCAGATGTCGGACATTATGCGCGCGGTAAAGGATAAAGGGACGGTGCGCAAGGATTTGCGATGGGGCACGCCTTACATCGGGAATTGATTTTTGGCGGCGGAACAAGTCGTCCCAACCGCGGATGCGCCTGGCAGGCTCACTCAATAACGAAACGATTTGAATCAAGGAAGGTTGACACGGGACAGACCTGTGCAAATGTGACGGCATTATGGATCTAAATTTAAGTGGCAAACTGGCTCTGGTTTCCGGTTCAACCAAAGGCATCGGCCTGGCCATTGCCACCGGGCTGGCCCGCGAAGGCGTGGAAGTGATCGTCAACGGACGTTCCAAGAAATCGGTCAGTGAAGCGCTCGCCAAAATTCGCCAGGCCGTTCCGGACGCCAAATTGGAGGGCTTTGCCGGCGACTTGTCTGATGCCGCCACCACCGACGCGCTGGTCAAACGGTTTCCGGCTGTGGACATTCTGGTAAACAATCTTGGCATCTTTGAGCCGAAATCCTTTGAGGAAATCCCCGACGGCGACTGGCGGCGGTTCTTTGAGGTGAACGTGTTGAGCGGCGTCCGGTTGAGCCGCGCTTATTTGCCAAAAATGAAGCAGAAAAACTGGGGTCGCATCGTATTCATCAGCAGCGAAAGCGGCATCCAGATTCCCGCCGAGATGATTCATTATGGCATGACCAAGACCGCGCAACTGGCGGTTTCGCGCGGCCTTGCCGAGACCTGCGCCGGGACCGGAGTAACGGTCAATGCCGTCCTGCCCGGCCCGACGCGTTCCGATGGCGTGGACGAATTCGTCAAACAACTGAGCGGTGGTAAACCCTTTGCCGAATTTGAGAAGGAATTTTTTGAAAAAATCCGGCCCAGCTCGCTCATCAAGCGCTTTGCCACCACCGAGGAAGTGGCCAACCTGGTGGTTTACGTTTGCAGCCCGCTTTCCTCGGCCACCAACGGCGCGGCCCTGAGCGTGGACGGTGGCGTGGTGCGGGCTTGCTTTTAAACCCAGTGCGGTGCAATTTAACTTTCAATATTAACGAAATGAAACGAAAGGATTAAAAAATATGGCACACGAACTACCGCCCCTGCCCTATCCCAAGGAAGCTTTGGAACCGCATATCGACGCGATGACGATGGAAATCCATCACGATCGCCATCACAAGGCTTACGTGGACAATCTCAACAAGGCCATCGCCGGCAACGCCGCGCTGGAAGGCAAACCGCTCGAAGCGCTTATCGGTGACCTTGCGTCCGTACCGGACAATATCCGCGGCCCGGTGCGCAACAACGGCGGCGGCCACTGGAACCACTCGTTCTTCTGGAAGATTCTTGCGCCCAAGGCCGGCGGCGCGCCCTCCGGCAAGCTCGGCGACGCCATCAAATCCACGTTTGGCTCCTTTGCCGATTTTCAGGCGAAGTTTGAAGCGGCGGGCATCGGCCGGTTTGGCAGCGGTTGGGCCTGGCTCGTCTCCCACGGCGGAAAATTGGAAATCGTTTCCACCGCCAACCAGGACAATCCGCTTATGGGCAAGGCCGTGGCCGGTTGCGAAGGCAAACCGTTGCTCGGCGTGGATGTGTGGGAGCACGCCTACTACCTGAAATACCAGAACAAGCGCGCGGATTATCTGAAGGCGGTCTGGAACGTCATTGATTGGAACGCCGTCGCGAAGAATTTCTAACTGAGAATTTCATTTCACCCGCAAGCACGTCGGTCGAAAGATCGACATGTTTTTTTCTGTTGGGACAAGAGTCTCTCGAGCCCTGACTTTGTAATCGCGTCGAATTCGGCTCGACGGCGTCTCGTCCCACCGCGCTTGAAAATTAAATCCCACGCTTGGCGACAATCCGGTTTCCCGGTCCGAGCACGATAACCTGCGGTTTCCACTTTTCCGCCTTCTTTTTGCTGATGGCGGCAAAGCTCATGATGGTGAGCCGTTCGCCCTTTTTGCCGAGGTGTGCGGCGGCGCCGTTCAGCACAATTTCGCCGGAACCGCGTTTGCCGGTGATGACGTAGGTTTCAAACCGGTTGCCGTTGGCCAGATTGCTGCACAGGATGCGTTCGTAGGGACGCAGGCCGGCGGCCTTCATCAGGTCGGCGGCAATGGTGAGGCTGCCTTCGTAATCCACATTGCCGTCGGTGACGGTGGCGCGATGAATTTTGGATTTGAGCAAAAATACTTGCATGAGCGACTTAGTATAGCGGATGGTGCGGCTACTTCAACTTGAGAAAATTCCTCATGATTTGCCGGCCACTTTCCGTCAGGATGCTTTCGGGATGGAATTGCACTCCCCAAATCGGCAATTCCTTGTGCCGCACACCCATGATTTCACCTTCGTCGGTCTCAGCGGTGATTTCCAGAACGTCCGGCATCGTATCACGTTTGATAACGAGCGAATGGTAGCGCGTTGCGGGGAATGGGTTCGGCATACCTTCGAACAAATCCTTCCCATTGTGTTTAATCAACGACGTTTTGCCGTGCATCATGCGGTAATTCACAACGACTTCCGCGCCGAACGTGTGCCCGATGCACTGATGGCCGAGGCAGACACCAAAAACCGGAATGCGCTGGCTGCCAAACTGGCGAATCACCTCGTTGGACAGGCCGGATTCGCGAGGTGAACAAGGACCGGGCGACACCAGGATGCGCTCCGGCCTCAAATCGCGGATGGCCTCCAGCGTAATCTCATCGTTTCGCCGCACCTGCATCTCCACGTTCAGCTCGCCGAGATATTGCACCAGGTTGTAGGTGAACGAATCGTAATTGTCTATAACCAGCACCATAAGGAACGTGCAAAGTAATCCAGCCTGGGCCTTTTGGAAATATTAAATCGAAGCGCGATTGTTCCTGTTGGCTTCCAGCGAGACCGTTTTGAAGCATAATAGAAATTGTTTCAGCGCCGGTGAATCTTCACCGCGCCGCCAGGCGAGAATGGTTTGTACCGGCGGCAAACCTGGTGGCAATGGCCGGAAAGCCAGCCCGGGTCGTTTCATTTCCGCGAAGGTCACCGAGGTGGGGGCGATGCCGAACCCCGCCGAAATCAACCACAACTTGGTCTGGATGTCGTGCGCATATTGGGCCGGAAAAGGCTTGGCGCCCGCCTCTCCGCAAGCAGCCAGAAAAGTGTCGTAGTACCGGTGTTGCCGGCTGGGATGAATCATTACGAGCCCCTCGCCGTGAAAATCCTTCCACTCGATCCGGCGCTTGCGCGCCAGTTGGTGGTTGGCGGGCAAAGCCAGAATTTGCGTTGATTCCTCAATCGTCTTGTAATCCAGTTCGGGAAACCCGACCGGCGGGCGCAACAATCCGGCGTCCAGCTCGCCGACGCGCAACTGATGCAATTGCTCGGTGCTGGTCAGGTCGAACAGGACAAGCTGCACACCGGGAAATTTCTGGTGGAACCGGCGCAAAACATCCGCCAGCAAGGGCGTCGCCGCGGCGGAAATGACGCCGATGCGCAGTGAACCGACCAAACCTTGATCGGCCCGTTTGGCCCGTTGTTCCGCCTGGGCCGCCGAAACCAGCAGCTTCCGGGCGTCATCCCGAAAAACGCGGCCCGCCTGGGTGAGGCGGACCACACGTGTGGTACGCTCAAAAAGCTTTACCCCCAGGTGTTCTTCGAGCGCCTTGACCTGCGAACTCAAGGCCGGCTGGGCCAGATGCAATTGCTCGGCAGCGCGGCGAAAATTCAAAGTCTCGGCCACGGCCATGAAATAACGAAGGTGCCGCAATTCCATGGTGCCCAATCTAATTGATAGATTAATTTTATCAATCTGGAAAGAAAGTTATATTGGTGGTTTTCCGCGCTTATGTCATTAGTTCGTGCGCGAGTTTCCCGGCCAGGGAGAGGAGGGGCGGAATTCGGCGCGTTGGCTGAGACTGATTTATGTGGATTGTGCTTCTGGCGTTGCGCCGGCCCTACACCTTCGTAGTGGCCGCGCTGCTGCTTGTCATCCTGACGCCGTTCATCCTGTCGCGCATGCCCACCGATATTTTTCCGGCCATCAACATTCCGGTGGTCAGCATCATCTGGCAATATACCGGTCTCGACGCCCGGCAAATGGAACAGCGCGTTGTCTATACCCACGAGCGCGCGCTGACGGTGACCGTCAACAACATCGAGCACATCGAGTCCACCTCGTACAACGGCATCGGTGTCATCAAAGTGTTTCTGCAACCCGGCGCGTCCGTGGATTCCGCCGTGGCGCAAATCACGGCCGTCGCCCAAACGGTGCTTAAACAAATGCCGCCGGGCATGACCCCCCCGCTCATCATCCAATACAACGCCTCGACGGTGCCGATTCTGCAATACAGCTTCAGCAGCCCGAAGATGTCGGAGCAGCAACTGTTCGACGTGACGGCCAACCAGGTCCGCATCGGTCTGGCCGATGTGCCGGGGGCAATGATTCCGTGGCCCTACGGCGGGAAGACCCGCGTCGTGGCGGTGGATTTGATCCTGCCCGCGCTCAAGGCCGAAAACATCCGGGCGCAGGACGTCATCAATGCTATCAACGCGCAAAACCTGGTGCTGCCCAGTGGCACCGCCAAAATTGGCCCGACCGAATATTCGGTGGCGGTGGATGCCAATGCGCGCTTGATTGACGACCTCAACCATCTGCCGATCAAGGTGGTCAACGGCACAACCGTTTATTTGAGCGATGTTGCGCAGGTTCACGACGGCTATACCCCGCAACAGAACGCCGTGCGCCAGGACGGTGTGCGCGGCGCATTGCTGACGATTATGAAAGCCGGCAACGCCTCGACGCTCGACGTGGTAAGGGGCGTCAAAGCCGCCCTGCCCCACGTCATGGCTTCGCAACCGCCGGACCTGCACGTTTCGGAATTTGCCGATCAATCCCTGTTTGTGCGCGCGGCCATCAACGGTGTTCTCAAGGAAGGCATCATCGCTGCGGCGTTGACCGCCACGATGATATTGCTGTTTCTCGGGTCGTGGCGCAGCACGTTCATCATCGCGCTGTCCATTCCCCTGGCCGTGCTCTGTTCCATCGCCACCCTGAGCGCGCTGGGCGAAACTATCAATCTGATGACGCTCGGCGGGCTGGCGCTGGCAGTGGGCATTCTGGTGGACGACGCGACCGTCACCATTGAAAACATTCATCGCCACATGGCCGCGGGCCAGCCGTTGGAGGACGCCATCCTCAAAGGTTCCCAGGAAATCGTGTTGCCGGCCTTTGTTTCCGCGTTGTGCATTTGCATTGTATTCGTCCCGATGTTCTTCCTGGCCGGCGTCGCGCGTTATTTGTTTGTCCCGCTGGCAGAGGCGGTGGTGTTTGCGATCCTGGCCAGTTACCTCATTTCCCGGACCCTCGTGCCGACCCTGGTGATGTGGCTGTATCGGAATGTCAAGTTGCACGGCGAACACATTGACTCCTCGAACGTGCCGTTCTGGATTTTGCCCTTCATCCGTTTTCAAAGCGCATTTGAAACCGGGTTTGACCGTTTTCGCAATGGCTATCGCGCCCTGCTCGCCAGCTGCTTTGAGCATCGCAATGCGTTCGCATTGATTTTCCTCGCGTTCTGCGTCGGTTCCTGGCTGTTGACGGAGACGCTGGGCCGGAATTTTTTCCCGAACGTGGACACCGGACAATTTTTACTGCACTTGCGGGCGCCCACCGGCACCCGGATCGAGGAAACCGAGCGCCTGGCCGGCGAGGTCAACCACGTCATCCACAACACCGTGCCGGCGGACGAACTCGGCGGCATTCTCGATAACATCGGCATTCCCAATTCCTCGATCAATCTGAGCTACAACACCAGCGGCGTCATCGGGGCCGGCGACGCGGACATTCTGGTTTCGCTCAAGCGCGGCCACGCGCCCACGGAAAATTACGTCCGCAAATTGCGCGCGCAACTCGGGCGCAAATTTCCCGGCGTGATGTTCTATTTCCTGCCGGCGGACATCGTGAGCCAGACACTCAACTTCAGCCTGCCGGCGCCATTTGACGTGCAAATTGTCGGCCGCAACCAAAACCAGAACCGCGCGCTCGCCGTGCGCCTGGCGGGGGAAATCCAGAAGATTCCCGGCGCGGTGGACGTGCGCGTGCAGCAACCAAACAATCTGCCGCAATTCAGCATTTCCGTTGACCGCACCAAGGCCGCCGAGCTGGGATTGACGGACCAAAGCGTGGCCAATTCCGTTTTGCTCGGTTTGAGCGGCAGCAGCCAGGTGCAACCGGCTTACTGGCTCAATCCCAGCGTCGGTGTGCAATACCTCATTAACGTCAGTGCGCCGCAATATGCCATCGATTCAGTCCAGCAACTCGACGCGATGCCTGTGGACGCCGGCCGGTCCGGTGACCAGATTCTCGCCAACGTGGCCAGCGTCAAGCGGATCGAAATTCCACCGGCCATTTCCCACTACAACGTGATGCCGGTCATCGACATTTACGGCGGCGTGGATGGCCGCGACCTTGGCGGTGTCCTGGATGACATCCAGCCCCTGGTGGAAAAAATCAAAAAGGATTTGCCGCGTGGCAGTGACATCATTGTGCGCGGCCAGGCCGAAACCATGCGGTCGAGCTACCTGGGCCTCGGCCTCGGCCTGGTCATGGCGATCATCCTGATTTATTTCCTGCTGGTGGTGAATTTTCAAAGCTGGCTGGATCCATTCATCATCATCACCGCCCTGCCCGGGGCGCTGGCCGGCGTCGTGTGGGGATTATTCCTGACACAAACAACCTTGAGCGTGCCGGCCTTGATGGGTGCCATCATGGCGATGGGCGTGGCCACGGCCAATTCCGTGCTGGTTGTCTCCTTTGCGCGCGAAAATCTTCATCGCGGCGGCGAATCGGTCGCGGCCGCGATGGAAGCCGGCATCAGCCGCATCCGGCCGGTCTTGATGACGGCGCTGGCCATGATCATCGGCATGGCGCCGATGAGCCTCGGCCTCGGCGAAGGCGGCGAACAGAACGCGCCGCTCGGCCGCGCGGTCATCGGCGGACTGGTGTTCGCCACCATTGCCACGCTCTTTTTCGTTCCGGTCGTTTTCAGTTTTATGCACCGGCATTATAAACCGCAGCCGGGCAATCCCCATTTACAGCCATGAACTCCACTCCCACTTCACCGGCTTCCACCCCGCCGCCGATTCGTTTGCGGCGCGTGGCGGAAATCGCCGCCGTCCTCGTCGTCATCGGCCTGATCGTCGGTCTCGTGCCGCGCTGGCTGGCGCATCGTAAATTACTGGCCGGGACGCGCACCGATTCGGTCCTCACTGTCAGTGTCATTTCCCCAACGCCGGCCCAGATGGATTTGGGGACGCCGCTGCCGGCGGACGTGCAGGCGTTCATTCAGGCCTCGATTCACGCGCGCGCCAGCGGCTACTTGGAAGACTGGTTTGTGGACATCGGAGACCATGTCACCAATGGCCAGGTGCTGGCTGAAATCGACACGCCGGAACTTGATGCTCAACTCGCCCAGGCCAAAGCTCAATTGGACCAGGCCCAGGCGACACGGGACCTGGCCAAAATCACCGCCGATCGCTGGACCGAACTGCTCAAGACCGCCAGCGTGAGCGAACAGGAAACCGCCGAAAAAAAATCCGACTACGTTTTGCAACAGGCCAACGTTGAAGCCGCGCGGGCCAATCTCAAACGGCTGCAGGACTTGAAGGGTTTTGACCGCGTCACCGCCTTGTTCGACGGTGTCATTACCGCCCGGAACACCGACATCGGCCAACTCATCGCCGCCGACAGCGGGCCGGAACTATTTCGCATGGCGCAAACCGATCCATTGCGGGTTTATGTGAGCGTGCCGCAACAATACGTACATGCGGTCACGTCCGGGCAGAAGGCCGAGCTGGCTTTTTTGGAACTGCCGGGCCGAACCTTTACCGCCACGGTCACGCGCACTGCCGGTGCGGTGGACCCGGCCACCCGCATGTTGCAGGTGGAATTGCAGGTGCCTAATCCACACGGCGAGCTGTTCGCCGGCAGCTACGCCCAGGTGCGCTTCAATGAGGCCGCCAGTCCGGGCGCATTGACGATTTCTGACAATGCCATCATTTTCCGCGCACAAGGGACGCAGGTGGCTCTGGTTGACAATAACAACCAGGTGCAATTGCGCTCCGTCAAACTCGGACGCGATTTCGGTGACACCGTTGAGGTGGTGGACGGCTTGAAGGCAAACGACCGCGTCATTGACAATCCGCCGGATTCCATTGCCGATGGGATGGCAGTGCGGGTGGAACCGCCGGCCGCAACCGGTTCGGACAAATGAGAATCGCCCCGGCCAATATTACGCTCGCTTTGGCGGCGGTTTTAACCGGTTGCGCGGTCGGACCGAACTACCGGCCGCCGGCCGCTTTGCCCGGCCAATCATTGCCCAGGACTTTCACCGGCACCGCCACCAACGGCGTGCTTTGGAAAATCGCCGAGCCGTCGGCAAATCGACCGCGCGGCGAATGGTGGCAATTATTCGGTGATCCCGAGTTGAACCGGTTGGAAACCCTGGCCACAACGAACAATCAGAATCTGGCCGCCGCCGAAGCGCAATTCGAACAAGCACGCGCCCTGGCCGCCGAAGCGCGGGCTGACTTTTTCCCGCAATTCAATGCCGGCGGCACACCCGGCGGCGACCTCACCCGCCAGCGCACCAGCGTCAACGAGCCTTTGCAAGGCGAGCCGGCCGGGACGACACATACCTACGACACGTTTACTGCCCCAATTTATCTCGGCTGGGAATTCGACTTTTGGGGCAGCGTCCGGCGACAATCCGAAGCCGCGCATGCCCGGTTCATCGCTTCCGCCGATGACCTGGAATCCGCCAAACTCGCACTGGCCGCTGAAGTCGCCGACGATTACTTCACACTGCGGGCGCTGGACGATCAATACACCCTGGTCGCCAACACCATTGAGGCCTACCGCCATTCGTTGCAACTCACGGAAAACCGCCGACGCGGTGGCATCGTCTCCGACCTGGACGTGGCCCAGGCCGCGACGCAATTGCACAGCACCGAAGCTCAACTGCCGGTCATCGAATTGGATCGCGCTCAACTGTTGCATGCGCTGGCTACACTTTGCGGTCAGTCGCCGGTGGATTTTATGGTTGAAACCAATACTGCGGCGCTCGCCGCGGTTCCCAACATTCCTGCCAGCCTGCCGGCGGAATTGCTCGAACGCCGGCCGGACATCGCCGCCGCCGAACGCCGCATGGCCGCCGCCAATGCCGACGTCGGGGTCGCCACTGCTGCGTTTTATCCGACTGTCCGATTCAACGGCTTGGCCGGTTTTCAATCGGTGAACGCCAGCACGTGGTTTGACTGGCCGAGCCGCTTTTGGGCCGTCGGACCGTCCATCGAGTTGCCTTTGTTTACCGGCGGGTACAATCGCGCCCAACTGGCCGCCGCCCGCGCCACCTACGATGAAACCGTGGCCAACTACCGGCAGACCGTGCTCAATGCTTTTGGCGAGGTGGAGGATGCGCTGGCAGCGCAACGATTGCTTGCCGAGGAATGGAGTGCTGAAAGTGCTGCGCTCACCGCCGCCCGGCACGCTTTGGAAATTGCCAATAACCGATACGCCGATGGCCTGGTGACGTATCTTGACGTGGCCACGGCCCAAACCGTCGCACTCAACCAGGAACAAACCGTCGTACAACTCGAAGGCAGTCGTCTGGTCACCTCCATTAACCTCGTCAAAGCCCTGGGCGGCGGTTGGCAGGAACCCGACGCAAAACGGAACATGTTGGAGAAATAACTCCGTCGACAACCAAACATCGGCGGCGGGTCGAATCGCCTTCTCTTCTGCAATACGGTGGCAGTCAGGAATCCAGGGCCTCCCGGATGTAGACTTCAGGGACACGCCGTCCCCACACCACCTTCCCAATTTTTTCAGCGAGCACAAACCGGGCTTCGCCCGCGCGGACCTTTTTATCGAGGCGCATCGCGGCAAACAACTTCCGGCGCTGCACGGAATTGAGCCGGATTTGCGTGGGCAAACCGGCGCGCTTGAACAAATTGACGATGCGGTCGGCGTCACGTTTGGACAGGCCCGGCACCCGGCGGGAAATTTTTACCGCGGTGACCTGGCCGATGGAAATCGCCTCGCCGTGTAAAAACTTCCCGTATCCGCAAATGGCTTCGATGGCGTGGCCAATGGTATGTCCGAAATTCAAAATTGCGCGCACTCCCCCCTCGGTTTCATCCTGACCGACGACTTCCGCCTTGATTTCACAACAGCGCGCCACCACGGCCGCAAGCGTCGGCTGATCGCGGCGCAACAACTTCGGAAAGTCATGCTCCAGTTGCGCAAATAATCTGGCATCGTAGATGATGCCGTATTTGATGACTTCAGCCAGGCCGGCCCGGTATTCGCGTTCCGGCAATGTCTGGAGCGTATCCAGATCGCACAACACGAGCCGGGGTTGATAAAAGGCGCCCACCAGATTTTTGCCCGCCTTCAGATTAACCCCGACCTTCCCGCCGACGGAGCTGTCCACCTGGGCCAGCAAGGTCGTTGGCACCTGCACAAACGCAAGGCCGCGCAAATAAGTCGCCGCAACAAATCCGGCCAGATCGCCAACCACGCCGCCGCCCAGGGTGACAATAAACGACTTTCGTTCGAGCCGATGCACCGCCAACTGGTCATAACAGCTTTGGACTGATTTCAAGCTCTTGGCGCTTTCACCGGGAGGAACCACGATCAAGGCGGGGGAAAAACCCGCCCGAGCCAGGGAATTAAAAGCCGGCTTGGCGAACCGTTTGCCGACGTTGGTATCGGTTATGATGGCACAACGAGGGCCAAGTTTCAGGCGCGCACATCTGCCGCCCAGGGTTGCGAGCAAACCGCCACCGATTCTAATCTCATAACTTCGATTGCCGAGCGGTACGTTGACAGTGCGCACACGTCTAGAATAAAGACTGCCCCGAACATGTCAAAGATTTGCAGGCGTCGGCATTGTTTTGGCGTTTAGTAGACATGCTACTGTACCGTTGTCTGCCCCGAAAATGCCGGTTTCGGCCCGGTAATCGGCTGCATGATGGTACGCAGTGTGCTTTAGCCAAGGCATGTACGTCGGAACTCAGACGAAGAAACTTGCGCGAACTGTATTACTTTTTTCAGTCTCTTCGCTTAGCGCAATTTTTTTCTGCACCGTTGCCGCCCGGCCCAACGCCGTGGCTGACCGGTCTGTCAGCGTTCCGATTTATACCTATCAAAATCCATTCGGCATAACCGCCAGCGCTTCCTCCAGTGCTTTTAAGGAAACCAGGCTTGGCGGCAGGCTTGCTCAATTGGTTTCCGCCAAAAGTTTATTGGGCTTGTCCGGTCTGGCAACGCTTTGGTTGGTGTCATCCTGGTATCTTTCCGGTGAATGGGCCAAAAGACAGCGAAATCACCGAAAAATCAGGGATTTTTCCACGAATGTTCCGGCAAGAATGAACCCCTTGGCGGTCATTCCCAAGCCCATCGTGCGCGTCTCGAAAACGGACGGCACCCGTCCTGTTGTCCCTGGACAAACAGGCACACGCAGCTTGTTTACCCATAGAAAAACCACTGCCCCCTGCCAATCCCGATTCCGTCCGGTTACCCTGGTCTCAAGCCAGACCCGGTTGGGACGCTTGAAATAACCGGGCAAAACCGCCCGCCGGGTCGCAAAGACCCGGATTTAAACCTGCATTTCCCTGCGGAATTAATTTTGTCGTCCCGGGTGCTTCCCGACTTTACTGGCTTTTCGATAAGCCCATCCCGGACATAAAACCGCCCCGCCGGGTAGCGGGGCGAAATTGGTTGCGGGGCCAGGATTTGAACCTGGGATCCCGCAGTGCGGGATTATGAACCTGATAATTACTGTAGGCCTGTTAGGAACCTAAAACCGACTCCGCCTTTTTGCCGTTTAAGTCGGTTTTCCAATTTGCGAGCTTCCGTAAGCGATAGTTGCTGACTGGTCCAGACCGGTTCCCACGGCCCGCGATTTCTCGTCCATTGCGAAATACCCTCATTGTGCTGCCGCAGTCGGACTTGAACATTTTCGCTTAACCCGATGTAGAATTTGCCGGCGGCGTTTTTAATTACGTAGACCTGATAAAGAATCGTTTCGGACATAAAACCGCCCCGCCGGGTAGCGGGGCGAAATTGGTTGCGGGGCCAGGATTTGAACCTGGGACCTTCAGGTTATGAGCCTGACGAGCTACCGGGCTGCTCCACCCCGCGATCAAGTCTTTTAGTTTCGCCAAGGCGCATCAGAAGCGCAAGAATTTTCGCAAATTAGAATGGCGAAATACCGTAGCACATCCAATAACCGAGCAATTTGGGGTATTCCAGGTAGATGCGGTGTGCGAGATTGTGGCGCACCCAGTCGGGACGGGTATTGGCGACATAGGAGGGGCAGGAATAAAATTGTACTTCAGGCCCATAGTGTTCGAAACAGGCCAGCGCCCGGCGCGAGTGATACCATGAAGTGACAATGATGACACGGCGCGCACCCTGCCGGCGAAGCAGATCGATGGCAAAAATGGCGTTCTCCCTTGTCGTACGCGACCGGTCCTCCATTTGAATCGCCTGCGCGGGCACACCGGCTTGAATCAAAGACCGCCGGTAAATCGTGCAATCGCCCAGTCCGCTGACCAGAATGCGCGGCGCGACACGCTGCTTGAACAGTTCCGCCGCCCGCTCAGGCCGGTCGTGTGAACCGCCCCCCAAAACCACCACCACGTCAGCCCGCACCGGACCACTGTCCACACACAAAAACTTCTGCGGATAAAGCAAGGCGACGACGGCCAGTAGAACGATGAGTGTGAAAAGAACGGCCACAACCCGTAAAAGCCATTTTCGCTTTCCTGTCACACGACCGAACATTGCAAATTTGATGCCGAATCGCAATGACGGTTGGGGCAAAACCTTACGCCGTCCTGGACCGTGGGCTGGCATTCCACGATATCAATCAGTTATTTGCCTTTGCATCCGGAAAACATATACAATCCCGCACTGGTCAAACCCCGTGCGAATTTGATAGCTTGCGTCCGCCGATGATTTTGTCCGCCAACAAACGCGTGGTTGAATCCCTTGCCGGTTTGGGGCGGTTTACCTTGCTGGCCAAAGAAGCCGCCGTTTCGCTGTTTACCTTCAAGGTCGCCTGGCGCGATCTGCTCTACCAAATTTTCTTTGTGGGCGTCAAATCGCAGACCGTCGTGCTCATCACCGGTGCGTTCACCGGCATGGTGCTCGGCGCCCAGACTTATTTTCAATTTCACAAGGTCAAAATGGACACGGCCACGCTCGCGGTCGTCGGCGTTTCCATGTCCAGTGAACTTGGCCCGGTCCTGACGGCGCTGATGGTCGCCGGCCGGGTGGGCGCCGCCATCGCCGCCGAACTCGGAACGATGCGGGTTACGGAACAAATTGACGCGCTGCGCACATTGGCGACGCATCCGGTGGATTATCTTGTCGTTCCCCGGGTGCTGGCCGGGCTGATCGCGCTGCCGTTGTTGACGGTGGAATCCATTTCCATAGGGATCGCAGCGGGCTATTTCGCGGGTGTTGTGTTATTGGGCATCGACCCGACTTATTCCTGGCTGCACATGCTTAAATACACGGGCGATACGGACGTGGCCATCGGCTTGATCAAGGCATTCACATACGGCGGCATCCTGACACTGGTAGGCTGTTACAAGGGCATGACCTGCGGGCTGGGCGCCGAAGGGGTCGGCAAAGCCACCACCGAGGCGGTCGTTTACGCCTCCATTGCCATTCTGATCACCAATTTCTTTTTGACCTTGTCGTTGGAACGGCTGTTTAACTCATTATGATTGAGGTGCGCCAATTGAAAAAAGGTTTTGGCGAACAGCCGGTTTTGAACGGTGTGAGCTTTCGGATTGAAAATGGCGAATCGGTAGCCATCATTGGCCGCAGTGGCTGTGGTAAGAGCGTGTTGCTCAAGCACCTGATCGGCCTGTTGAAGCCGGAAGAGGGCGAAGTGCTGATCGACGGCGAAAACATCGTACCGATGAATGAACGCCAATTACTGCGCGTGCGCCGAAAATTTGGCATGGTGTTTCAAGGTTCGGCGTTGTTCGATTCAATGACGGTTGCGGAAAATGTGGCCTTTGGGCTGCGCCGGCACGAACATTTGACCGAAGCGGAAATTGCCCGGCGGGTGGCCAGCGCGCTGGACGTCGTGGATCTGCCGGGCACGGAAAACAAGAACCCGGCGGAACTGTCCGGCGGCATGAGAAAACGCGTCGGTCTGGCGCGGGCCATTGTTTACGAACCGCAAATTGTGCTTTACGACGAACCGACCACCGGCCTGGATCCGATTGTGTCCGATAGTATCGACAAACTGATGATGCACGTGCGCGACAACCTGAAAGTCACGACAGTCGTGGTCACCCACGACATGCGCACCGCCCGGCGTGTGGGTAACCGCGTGCTGATGATGCATGACCGGATGATTTACGCCAGCGGCG
>JAJPJM010000034.1 GCA_021324235.1 Verrucomicrobiota bacterium | reverse complement strand
GGCATGGGCGCGGTGATTCTGGACGGCGCGGTCATCGGCAAACAATCCATCATTGGTGCCAAGGCTTTGGTGACGCAGGGAATGAAAATTCCGGCCGGTTCACTTGTCCTGGGCGCGCCGGCAAAGGTGGTGCGCAAACTGACGCCGAAGGAACACGCCGGGCTGAAATGGTGGGCGGAAAAGTACGTGGACAACGGGGCGTATTGCCTGAAACACGGAATCAATGTTGGGGCGCCGCTGCCGAGTTGATTTAACGCGAAGGCGCAAAGGCACGGGATAAAATCCCAAAGGGATTTGATCGTTCAGCCCAGGGTTGGACGCCTCAGCGGACTACCCTGGGTGAAGGAACCAAATAAATCAAAACCCCAACGGGGTTTCATCAATTGTGCGGCGCAGGGATGCAACCCTTTCAGGGTAAAATATGTTTTGGACGCAAACCCAAGGTAGCTCCTTCGTCGCAACCTTGGGCTGATGGATGGAATCCCGTTGGGATTCTCAAAAAGGAGCGTGCCGGATTGAAATGGTAGGCGGAAAAGTACGTGGACAACGGGGCTTGCTACCGAATAGTCAGCAAGTGTATACCCCGTTTCCGACATAAAATTCCGCGGCACATCTTTGATTGTAAGATTCTTGGCATCCATAGAACTGTTCCGACTTTTTTCCATTTTTTTGTCGGTAGCGTGGGCTTTAATTTACCGCCGCAGCATTCCCGGCAAACCGCCGCCCATCTTGGCCATCATTTTCTGGAGTTTGCCCATCTTCTTCATCATCTGTTGCATCTGGCCGAATTTGTTCAGCAGGGTGTTCACTTCCGCCACGCTCACGCCGCTGCCCTTGGCGATGCGGATGCGGCGCTTGGCGTTCAGGATTTGCGGGCTGCGCCGTTCCTGCAGCGTCATCGCGCAGATCATCCCTTCCATGCGTTTGAATTCCTTTTCCTGTTTCGACAGGTCGCCCTGTTGTTTCAACATCTCCGCACCACCCGGCAGCATGCCGACGACGCTTTCGAGCGAGCCGAGTTTTTTCATCTGGCGCAGTTGTTCCAGGAAATCCTCGAGCGTGAACAGCCCTTTGCGCATTTTTTCTTCCATGCGCTTGGCGTCCTCCAAATCCACCGCCTCGGCGGCCTTCTCGACCAGGCTGACGACGTCGCCCATGCCGAGAATCCGCGACGCCATGCGTTCGGGATGAAACGGCTCGAACTCATCGAGCTTTTCACCCGTGCCGGCGAACTTGATGGGCTTGCCGGTGACGGCCTTCATACTCAACGCCGCGCCACCGCGCGCGTCGCCGTCCAGCTTGGTCAAAATGGACCCGGTGATTTGCAGTGCCTGATCGAAATGCGTGGCGACGTTCACGGCTTCCTGGCCGGTGGCGGCGTCCAGCACGAGCAGGATTTCCTGAGGCTTTACGAGATCGCGCAACCGGACCAGTTCCTGCACCAGCGGTTCGTCAATCTGCAACCGGCCGGCCGTGTCGAAAATCAGAACGTTGCGGCTGTTGGCTTTGGCAAAGTCGAGCGCTTCGCGGGCGATTTTCTGAACGTCTGTTTCGCCACGCTTTAAGAATACCGGAATTTCAATTTGTTTGCCGAGCGTGTCCAATTGGTCCATGGCCGCCGGACGATAAACGTCTGCCGCCACGAGCAGCGGCTGGCGGCCCTGTTTTTGAAGCAGCCGCGCGAGTTTGCCGCTGGAGGTGGTTTTGCCGGAACCATGCAGGCCAACCATCAGGAGGCAGGTCGGATTGGCGCTGAGATTCAGCGCCGCGTTTTGCGAACCGAGCAGGTCCACCAGTTCGTCGTGGATGATTTTGATGATCTGCTGGCCGGGCTGGATGCTTTGGACGACCTCCGCGCCGATGGACTTGGTTTTGACGCGCTCGATGAAGTCGCGGGCGACCTTGAAATTCACGTCGGCTTCCAGCAGCGCCATGCGGACCTCGCGCAGGGACTCGGCGACGTTGGCCTCGGAAATTTTCCCGAGCCCGCGCAGGTTGCGGAAGGCGTTCTGGAGCTTGCCGCTTAACGAATCGAACATCCGGCCAGTCTAAACGTTCCGGGTTCGGGGTTCAAAGTTCAAAGTTGATTGGTTTGCCGTGAACTTTGAACTTGAGACGCGCGCGCGGCTTTGGCTTAATCTGCACTCCCCACGTTCCGGGACGGTCGGTAGGTTACCCAAGTGGCCAACGGGGGCAGACTGTAAATCTGCTGGCTTACGCCTTCGATGGTTCGAATCCATCACCTACCACCAATCTTCGCCCGCGGCTGGGTGAGGACGAAGACTGCCGCGACGAAGCGGAACGCGTAGGCGGGCTGGTTCAAAGTTTCCGCGGGCTACGACCCGGCAGGCCAGCCTTCGCGCGCCGGTTCCCGGAGCACGGTTTTATGTTAAAGACCCTCGGTCACCAGGCCGCCCTGGCAGCGGTTTATGCCGAGAGATACCTGTTGTCTCTCGTCTATCTGTATTTCGCCTGGGTCGAATCCCACGTGCTCTGGCACCTCTGGTTCAATTCGTACGGCGCTGCGTTGGTGCTCATGGCCCGTCACGCTGTCGCGCTGCTGCTGAACTTCTTTTTCGGTACCCTGTTGCTGCTGGGGCGCCGTGCTGCCGTGCCGCCGCAACGCCTCAAGGACGTCCTGGTGCCGTTGGTCGCATCCTTCTTCAACCTCACGTACAACATCATCCCCCGGCTTCCGATATCGGTTCAAAAAAGTCTTTCCCCGCCCGACCTGCAAACACCGTTCGCGGTTACCGGCCTGCTCCTCGGCATCATCGGGTCGTTGGTGGCCCTTTGGGGCGTCCTGTATCTGGGGCGTTCCTTTGGCGTGTTTGTCGTGGTGCGAAAAGTGATTTTTGGCGGGCCTTATCGATGGGTGCGCCATCCGATGTACCTGGGCTATGTTTGCATGCTGGTTGGCCTCATCCTGGCAAATTTTTCAGTCGCTTACTTTGGTCTGGTCCCGATTCATATTGCCTTGCTGCTGTATCGGGCGCGACTGGAGGAATTGCGACTTTCCGAATATAGCGCCGAATACCGGGAAAACATGAAATGCACCGGTTTCATCTTTCCAAGGTTCCCCCACCCTGCCCGCGGCTGGCCGAAAGTCGGGTGAAAACGGGAAGTTAGCTGGCAACCAATGGCAACGGTGGCCAATACATGGTCACCCGGCGTCGTCAAGTCCGGTCAAGCATACCCGAACGCGTGGCAATACGGAGCCAGTCGTTGCTCGATCGGTCCGAGCGCTTCGGCATAATGTTGCCAGCGGCCCACGGCACGACCATAGACGGGCTGGGTGACGTCGTTGTAGGTCGGCGCGAAGACAAATTTTTTGCGGGCGTCCTCATGATAATTTGCCTGGCGCACATGCCACGATAATCCCAGGAATTCCGTGACCCGACGTCCCTCGGATTCCAGATTGCGCACGATGTCTTCGTAACGTGATTCCATCCAGTCGAAGCCGCCCAATTCCCGCAACCGCAACCACACATCCATGAGGTCGGCGAAATGCCGGGCCGTTCGTTCGAGGCTCAAAAAGTTCACGTTCGTCGCGTTCAACATCTGTTTCTGGAAAAAGCAACTGACCATCACGTCGTGCGGATCGCGCAGGGCAATGAGCACTTTCAAGTCGGGAAAAATTCGCAGCCAGAGGTGCAGCGAGGCCGTGGGTGACGGATTTTTGTCCAGCAACACTTCCGTCTCCGGCTTGCCCGCGTGTTCGCGTAAAAGGCTTTTCAGATAACATTGCTGGTGATTGGCGCGCTGGTTGATGGTGAGAGCGTCGAGCGCATTCAGGGTCAACGGAGACGTTGGATTCAGCGGCGCGAGTTTTTCAAGGATTTCATTTGCGAAGGCCGGCGATTCATCAAATGCCGCGATGGCCGGATGTGCCCCGAGGACTTGTTCCAGCAACGTCGTACCACTGCGCGGGTGTCCGCCCAAAAACACGAGCCGGTGACGGAGTGGCAGGGCGTTTCCTTCACGACGCCAGCGCTGGATCGTTTCCGGCTTCAACGCGGCCAGCAGCTCGCGCCGCCGCTGATCGGCGCGGTCATACTCCTGCTCCAGCCTGGCGACGTTGGTGGTGTGGCGAAGTGACGCCTTGGCTTCATGCAACCGTTGCATGGCCTCGGCATGTTGTCCGAGCGCATCCAGCACCACGGCGAGCTGGTGGCGGATGGCATAGTCCACATTTAAATCCGGCTGGCGGGTTTTGATCAAATCGCGCAAGAGCGTTTCCGCTTCCGTATTCCGGCCCTGACGATGCAGGAGCAGTGCCTTGACGCACAAGACCTGCGCGTTTTGCGGATGCCGTGCCGCGCAGGACTCCATACAGGCCCACGCGTCGTCCAGCCGGCGCTCGCGTTCGAACCAGTCGGCCAGGCTGAGTTGTGCCGGGATGGATGAGGCATCCGCTGCCGCCGCCCGTTCGAAACAGGCGCGCGCCTTGTCCAACCGCCGCAATTGGTGATATTGCTGGCCGAGCAGAATCAACATCGAAACGTCCTTCGGTGCCAGTTCGGAGGTGCGTTGAAAGGCCCGGTCAGCCAGGTCAAAATCCAGTTGTTTCACCGCTGCCAGGCCCAGTTCGAACCACAACCCCGCCACGCCGGGAAATCGTTTCAACAGTTCGTGATAGATCTCCAGTGCTGCGTCGAGCCGGCCCTTGAGCAATTCCTGTTGTGCCTTTTGCCAGCGGACAACATGGCGCGGCGATTGGCGCATTTTTTCAAGGTCGTTTGGCATGGACTAACTCAAAAATTATCCACTTCCGGTCTGAGACGGTGTCAGTGACCATTTTGATACATATAAACCAATCCCTATGAAAATAGCCGGCTCATGAAGGGCTGGCGACCTCAAAGAGACCGGTCCACCGAAATCAAAAGGCGTGCCGGACTCATAATGAGCGAGTGATTCCGGATGTTTTGAAAAAATGGGTAAGACGGCTGTTCCTGTGCGCATTGGATGGCGCGTTTACGTCGGTCTTATCGACCTTCCCCAAAGGGCGGGTGCCGACACCGTCAGGCCTGTGATAGGCTGCCCGTTGGAACCCGTTGGAAAGCAACAAGACCAGCCACGCTGGTTTGGGATGTTCTTTTCGGGTTGGCGCGTATGCAAAAATCAAAAAACCAGCCTGTCGGGCCGGCTTCGGATATGCTCCCGCCTTTTGCGGCAACGTGCCGGGCAGAAGCGGTGCCTGACGACAGACAGCATTCCCGCTGTTTGGTGGACGCGAACATCGTTTGTGCCTATCGGACCAGCCCTTTCAACTTCGGCCCCTTTTGCCTGCATCCGCGACACTTGGAAATTGTCGCGCGAACAGCGGTTAAATTGTCCGAAGCCAACCAGCCTGTTGCTGCTGCAGTCATGGCCGGTGCGTTAGATTAGGTGTCAAATTTTTGGCGGTTTTCAGTCGGGATCCGGGGAGGTGGATGCAACTAAAAAAAGAGGCCGGATTACTCCGGCCTCCCAATGAGAACTAAGCGCTTAAATTTTTTCATCCGCGGCCGCGCCACCGCGAATTTTTTTGTCGGATGCGGCGCCGCAGTCATACGCCTCGCTTCACACACGGTAACCTGCATTTCTGCATCAACAACACTCCCAGTCTAACAGACACTCGGGCACCTACTAGTCACCAGTTCTGGTTACAGGTAGCTGCGGGAGTATGTATTTGCCAAACGCAGATTTATTGGGAAAACCAATGAAAATGGGCCTGAAAACGGTGTTTTGGGAGCGAGTCTCATTTCTTGCCGGATTGGGGACAAAAACAACTGGCTGGACGGTTTTCGGACGTTTGGGGATGCTCCAAACGCGTGTCGGAGATCCGGTCAGTGACGCAGGAATTTGGCGACGGCTTCGGTCCGCGTCCGGACCTGCAGTTTTTCGTAAATGCGGCGGATATAGGTATGGACGGTTTCGTAGCTGATTGCGAGTTTGTCGGCAATTTCCTTGTACATCAGTCCCTGGCTCAACAGGTCGAGCACCTGCTGTTCGCGTTCGGAAAGGTTCTCGGTGGCCGTCGCCGTGGCCGCGGTTTTTTGGAAGGATTGCACCACTTTGCGCGCGATATGCATCGTCATGGGTGAACCGCCGCGGGACACCTCCTGAATGGCTTCCAGCAATTCCTTGCTGGAGGTGCGTTTGAGCATGTACCCGCTGGCGCCGGCCGTCAGCGCGTTGAAAATATTTTCCGTGTCCTCGTAAACCGTGAGCATCATCACCTGGGTCTGGGGCAGGAGTTGCTTTAGTTGGCGCACGCATTCGACGCCGTTCATGCCCGGCAGGTTGATGTCCATCAGCACAACGTCGGGGCGGACTTGCGGCAGATGCTTCAGCGCATCCTCGGCGCTGGGATAATCGCTGACGCAGTGGAAACCTTCGGCGCGATTGAGTACGCGCGCCAGCGTGCTGCGCAGCTTGTCGTTGTCTTCGACGATGGAAACCGAAATGGGCATGTTCAATTTCGTAATCCTGCTTGTAATCCTAATCTTAATCGCTGCCGACGGATTGCGATTGCGATTAAGATTAAGGTTAAGATTGGAATTAGGAAAGATTTGATATGGGCACAACCAGTTGCACAAGGGTTCCGCCCTTGACGCCGCCGGAAACGGAAAAGGTGCCGTGAATGTCTTCCATGCGCTTGCGCATGTTGCGCAGGCCGTTTCGAGTCCGGGTCGCGTCCGCGTCCGGCCGGGGCAGACCGCGCCCATCATCTTCAATTTCCAGGGTGAATTGGCCGGGTTGCAGCCGCAACCGGACCCGGGCTTCCGTGGCCTGCGCATGTTTGACCACGTTGTTGACCGCTTCCTTGAAGGCGAGAAAAACATTATGGCGCACTTCCGGCGGGATGACGGCTGCCGGCAACTGGGGCGGCACCTCGGCGCGGTAACGCAGCCCGGCCACGCTGAGATATTCCTGCGCGTATTTGCAGGCGTAAGTGATCAGTCCGTCCAGCGTATCGTTGGAAGGGTTGACCGCCCAGACGATTTCGTCGAGCGAGTGCGTGGTGTCGCGTGCGGTTTGGGAAATTTGTTGCGCGTGCGCCCCGACCTCCTCCGGAGAATGTTTGTCGGCCGCCGCCATCTCGCCCAAGAGCGCCACCTGGGTGAGATTGGCCCCCAGTTGGTCGTGAAGATCGCGGGCGATGCGGGAGCGCTCTTTTTCCAGCGCCTCCTGCTGTTTGAGCGCCTGCAACTGGCGCTGCAATTTCTGCGTGGACAGATAACGCACCACGGTGGCGACGAGGCCCAGGAAAGCCAGGATGACCACGGCGCGGAACCCCCCGGTCTGCCAGAATTGCGGCTGTACCGTCACGGCCAGTGCACTGCCGGTTTCATTCCAAACGCCGTCTTCATTGCAGGCTTCCACGTGGAACGAGTAGTCGCCGGGCGGCAGCTTGTTGTAAAACGCCACGCGCGTGTCACCCGCCTCCGTCCAGGCGCTTTCGTGTCCTTCCAAACGGTATTTAAAACGCACTTCGTTCGGCGCGGAAAAATTCAGGCCGGTGTAATGAATCTCCAACCGGTCATGGCCGGGTGGAATCACAGCGTTTTGCTGCCAGGCCGAATCGAGGCGATCGGTCTTTTGCTCCTGACCGTCCACCAGCACGGATTCGATCATGACCAGCGGCGGCTGCAGATTGGGATTCAGCTCCACCGGGTTCACATATGCCAGGCCTTTGGTGGTGGGAAACCACAGTCGGCCGTCGCGGGTGCGGCACGCGGCGGGTTGTGAACCGCTGGAACATTCGCGCGTCGGCAGGCCGTCGGCTTCTCCGTAAATGCGGCAGGAAGCAAAATTCGTCGCCTCCGGGGAGACCTCGCCCAGGAATTTTCCAGGAACCCGCATCAACCCCAGGTTGGAGCCGATCCACAGATCGCCCTCGTCGTCGCCGATGAGATAGCTGATGCTGTTGCTGACGAGACCCTCGCGCCTCGAATAGCGCGTCCAGTGGCCCTGATGGAATCGGGCGAGGCCATGGCCGAAGGTTCCAACCCATACGCTGCCGTCGGTGCCCACATAAAGGCAGGAAACATCGTTGCCGGGCAGGCCGTTTTCCGATTCGCGATAGTCAACAAACCGGCCGTCTTTTAAACAGTTCAGGCCGCCATCCTTGGTTCCAATCCAAAGGTTGCCGGCCGCATCTTCGGCAATGGCGGAAACAATGTTTCCCGACAGGCCGTCGTGCCGGGTGTACGTTTTCCAGGTTTTTCCGTTCCACTGCCCCAGACCACTGGGTGTGCCGGCCCACAGCTGCCCGCTCCGATCCTCAAACAGGGCCGAAATTTGCGGGCCGAGGATTTCCGCGCCGGGCACGAACTGAAATTGGTTGGTTTCAAGCCGGAACAGTCCCTCATCCCGTGTTCCCACCCAGACGTGTTGCTGGTGATCCACCAGCACGGTCCAGGCATCTTGCAGCGGGCCCACCTGAAAATCCTGGACCGAGTTGGTTTCCCAATAAGCGGCACCGAGCGCACCAAAAGCCAACCACAGACCGGCGCGGGCGTCCTCGGACAACGATTGCACATTTCGTGGATGAAGTCCGGCCGGCGAGTTGAAAGTTTTTCTTTTAATCCGATCCAATCCGCCCCCATCGGTACCCACCCAAAGACTTCCTTGCTGATCCAGGCACAGGGAAAGAACATACGGAGACGACAAACCCTGAGCGGTCGAAATCTGCCGGTATTTTCCGTCGGCTTCATACCAAAAAACGCCGGCCCCGAGCGTGCCGACAATCAAATTGCCATTTTTGTCTTCGCACGCATCCTTGATGATGGCGTTGCCCCAGGGATAGGATCCCCAGTTTTTTTCGATTCCAGTGGGGCCCCATTTTTGGACCCGGCCATCCATCAGCCGCCAGGTGCCGCCGCTTTGGCCGGCCAAAAGATAATCAAGTCTCTGCGCGCGAATCACTTGCCCAACGACAAAAGCCGGCGGGTTGAAATTGGAGGGGCGAAATGAAAACAGCCCCCAATCTTCCCCGATCCAGAGCAGGCCGGATTTTTCCGCGACCAGCATTCGACAGACTGCCGGCGACTTGAAATTAAAATCCAGAGTTTCCATTTTCCCGTCCTGAAAGCGGGCCAGATGAGCGTCGGCGGTGTAAAACCACACGGCTCCGTTGGTATCCTCGCAGACCGACACCAATCGTCCTTCCGGGCCGCCGTGTCCCAGGGGGAAATTTCTGATGGTCCCGCCCCGGGCCAACGCCACGCCGCCCGCGTCCGATCCAATCCAGAGGTTGGTGTGACTGTCCTGGAACAGGCAGTCAATTTGGTCGTTGCTCAAACCGGGCGTGTTTCCCTCGTCGAACACGGTGAAGTGAATTCCATCGAAGCGGACCAGGCCATGTTGCGTGCCCAACCACAGATAGCCATCCCGGGTTTGAATCACCGAAATGACCACGCTGCCCGGCAAACCCTGCTCCGTACTCCAGGCATCCACCATAAACGGCGAGTCGGGCCAGTCGGCCGCGCCCGCCGCCGCGCGCAGGTTAAGGGCCAAAACACAAAACAACGGCCCCGCGCATTGGAGCAGCCAGCGTTTCTTCGGCATGTTTGATTTTTCGAACTATCCAGGCGGATGTAAAGCTGTTTGCGTGGAGAGACGCGGTCGAAACCGCGGTAAAAATTTCCTTAAAAACCACTTGTCAGAACCCCGCGATGGGTTAGGTTTCCCCTGCTCCCAATGAGAACTAGCTGGGCGCTTCGGCGGGTGTGGGCGATATTAACTCGTGTGTGATCGCCGCACCCGCCGGTCTTTTTTTCGAGATGGCTATCCCGGCCCGTTAACGTTTTTGTTGATTTCCGTCCGTTGCCTTCCGGGTCATGATATAAATCCTGCGGGCACACGGTGCCCGCAGGATTCAGGAACGCCTCTGACGCCCCTTAGTTGACACTCACGTCGATTTGTTTCGGCTTGGCTTCTTCGGCCTTGGGCAGTGTAATGGCAAGCACGCCATCTTTGTAGGCGGCCTTCACCTTGTCCGCCGCCACGGGCGTAGGCAGGGTCAGCGCGCGCTGGAATTTCCCATAGAAACGTTCCCGTCGATGGACTTCGGTGCCGTCACTGATCTTTTCTGCTTTGCGTTCGCCGGAGATGACAAGCGCACCGTCCTGAAGCGAAACATTGATGTCTTCGCGCTTGAGACCAGGCAGTTCCACACGTACGGTAAAATTGTCCTTGTCTTCATCCACGTCGAGTGCGGGTGCCCAGCCTGCCGGCGGCGATTCAAACAGACGGTCGAGTTCGTCCTGCAAGTCTGACAGCCGTCCGAAACTCGGCCAAATCAATCCCGGTCGTTGATATTGTACTAATTTCATAATTTTCCTTTCGTTAAATGTTCAAGTTCTAACGAATGCCATTTTAGCTTTGAAGATGCCAACTTTGCCTATCAAATAATATCTTATTTACTATGAAGCACTTGCGATTAATTTGGGAGAGTTTTTTATTCGTAAAATAGTGACATTGTGGCACTTTATGAAGTGCCATCGGTTTGATGTGAGCCAAAATGACAGGAAATATTCGCATGCTTATCCGGTTGGTTGACAAATCGAAGATTAAGAACTTACTCCCGGAAGAAAATTAACTAAGCCATCTCCACTTCGAGACAAACGTCATAAGCAAAGTCTGGATGCTTCTCATTCGGAACGTATATGACGTTTATAATCCTATAACGTTTGCCATCAGAAATTTGAACAAATTCACCAACTCGGGGTGCCAGTTGGCCGCTTATTCCAGGTATCGTCTCCGACTTTCTCTTTGGGTCTTTTGGAAATATGATCTTCACTGCACAGGTTCAACCAAACCCCGTTATTTTATGGAGTTTTTTCCTTCTCATCCTTATCGAGTGCAGAAATTTCTGCATCGGTGAGAGGAACTCCGTTCAAGGATATATTCATACCGCCCTTACGCTTTGTCTGAAACGATGCAAGCGCCGCCTCGTATTCTTCTTGCGCTATGGCCCCGAGTTGACCCTTCTTAATTTCCGTCTGGCGCAAATTAATATTCAACTTTTCTTTCTTGAGGGGCTGGATTTGTTGCTTGAGCGTTTTCTTCATAGGCGGAATGATTAAGAGGCTAAATTCCAACTTTGTCAACCAACCGGATAAGCATGAATATTCGATAATTCTGGATAACAAAAAGGCTTCCAACATTTTTGTTGGAAGCCGTTGAAAAAAGCGTGTCAGCGGTTAATCGAACGCGTGTCCGGCGCAGCAGAGAACGTCTTTGATTTTATGCCGGACCAGGTCCTTCACCTTGTTGCGGGCGGGTCCGAGGAATTTGCGCGGGTCAAATTCCTTTGGGTTTTCCCACAGGACCTTGCGGATGGCGGCCGTCATGGCCAGGCGCAGATCGGTGTCAATGTTGACCTTCGTGCAACCGGTGCGGCGGGCCACCTCGATGTCGGCCTCCGGCACGCCGGCGGTGTCCAGGCCCAGTTTACCACCGTACTTGTTGATTTCCTCGGCCAGTTCCTTGGGCACGCTGGAAGCACCGTGCAGCACCAGTGGATAATCGCCCATGCCCGCATCCATCAATGCTTTCTTGATAAGCTTGAGCCGTTCCAGATCCAGATGCTGTTCCCCTTTGAATTTGTAGGCGCCGTGTGAGTTGCCGATGGCAACCGCCAGCGAATCGCAACCGGATTCCTGGACGAATTTGACCGCTTCTTCCGGGTTGGTGTAATGGCCGCTGACGGAATGCGCGCCGCCTTCCTCGCCTTCGTCGAACTGGGCGCCGACCAAATGGCCCAGTTCAGATTCGACGACACAATTGTATTTGTGCGCGTATTCCACGACCTTTTTGGTGATTTCCACGTTTTTCTCGAAGGGCTCGTGGCTCGCGTCAATCATCACGCTGGTGAAACCTTCATCAATGCATTCCTTGCACAGTTCAAAGGAATCGCCGTGATCCAGGTGGACCGCAATGGGAATCGTGGACAGGCTGACGGCTGCCTCGATGAGTTTCTTGAGATAGACCGGATTGGCATACTGGCGGGCGCCCTTGGAAATCTGGAGCATCACCGGCGCCTTTTCCTCCTCGCACGCCTCGATGATGGCTTGCAGCAGTTCCATGTTGTTGACGTTGAAGGCCCCCAGCGCATATTTGCCCTTCAACGCTTTTGAAAAAAGTTCTCTGGTATGTGTCAGTGGCATACGATTTCGGTATGGTGGTTGATCGTTGAATTTAATTCCATTTTTCCCAGCCAGCGGCAAGCATAGCCAAGCAGACTTAAAAGGAAATAAAAATTTGGCCGGGAAAAGTCTCTCCCGGCCAAAATAAATGTCTTTCCGCCCGGGCACCTTTGCGCGAAAAATCCGGCGTGCAAGCGCGTTTTCTCCTCGGTCCGGCCGGCAGCGGCAAGACCTTCCGCTGCCTCGCCGAAATCCGCACGGCGCTCCGCGGGGCCGCCGCGGGGCCGCCGCTGATTCTGCTCGCGCCCAAACAGGCCACTTTCCAGCTCGAACGCCAGTTGCTCGCCGGCAGCGCGCCCTGCGGCTACGCGCGGTTGCACATCTTTTCCTTCGACCGGCTGGCCCGGTTTGCACTGGAAAAACTGGCGGTCACACCGCCCGGCCAATTGAACGACGAAGGCCGCGTCATGGTGCTGCGGGCGTTGTTGCTCCGGTATGAGCGGGAACTGAAGTTATTCCGGCGGAGCGCCCGCCGGCCGGGATTTGCGCAGCAACTCAGCCGGTTGCTCGGCGAATTGCAACAGCATCAGTTTACCCCCGCCCGGCTTCGTACCCTTACCGCCCGGCTGGTGAAACAACGCGAACTTCGCGACAAACTCCACGATCTCGCACTGCTGGGTGATGCTTATGCCCGCTGGCTGGCCGGGCACGAATTACAAGACGCCAATCACCTGCTCGATTTCGCCACCACCGCCCTGCGCCAAAACCCCCGGACGCCAGACCCCGGACTTCAGATCCAAAAGCTGTGGCTCGATGGTTTCGCCGAGATGACGCCGCAGGAACTGGATCTGCTCGCCGCCCTCCTGCCGCGGTGCGAGGGTGCGACCCTGGCGTTTTGCCTCGAAGCCCCGGCGGAAACCGGAACCGGACATTCCTGGCTTTCGGTCTGGTCTGCGGTCGCCAGAACGTATCAGCAATGCCGGCAGCGCCTTGAGCTTCTGCCGGAAGGCAAAATCAGCGTTGAATGGCTCAAGCGCGGCCCGCCGAAAAGCCGGTTCGCCGGAAATTCGGGACTTGCCGATCTGGAGAAAAAATGGGACCGGCCGGTGCCAAACCATTCCGCCCTCCGCCCTCCGCCCTCCGCCATTTCAATCTTTGCCTGCGCCAATCCCGAAGCCGAGGCCGTCCTGGCCGCGCGCGAAATCGTGCAGTTCGTCCGCCGCGGCGGACGTTTTCGCGACACCGCGGTGATGGTGCGGAGCCTCGACGGTTATCACCAACCGCTCGCGCGTGTGTTCCGCCGTTACACCATTCCCTTCTTTCTCGACCGGCGCGAATCCGTCGCCCACCACCCTCTGGCTGAATTGACCCGCAGTGCGTTGCGCACCGTGATCCTCGACTGGCCGCACGACGACTGGTTTGCCGCGCTCAAGGCCGGGTTTTCGCCCGTGGCCGAAGCTGAAATTGACCGGTTGGAAAATGCCGCGCTCGAATTCGGCTGGCACGGTGCAAAATGGCGCGAACCGATTCAAATGGCCGATGATCCGGGCCTGGCCCACTCGCTCGAAGATCTGCGTCAAAGAATTCTGCCCCCGTTTGCAAATCTCGCCACCCGGCTCGCGCAATACCAGAACCAGCCGAACGGCCCGCAACTTGCCGAAATTCTGCGCACACTCTGGAGTGATTTGAAGGCCGAAACCACCCTGGAACGTTGGGGCCTCGCTGAATCGGAACCCTCCGCAATCCATGCCACCGTCTGGATCCAAATGAACGCATGGCTCGACAACGTCGCCCTCGCGTTCGCAAATGAAACCCTGTCGCTGAGGGACTGGCTGCCGGTGTTGGAAGCGGGATTGATGGGCCTGACGGTCGGGGTCGTTCCGCCGGCGCTCGATCAGGTGCTGATTGGCGCGGTAGACCGCGCGCGCAACCCGGATCTGAAACTCGTGCTGGTACTGGGTGTGAACGAAGGGGTTTTCCCCGAAACGCCCGCCGCACCGCCGATTTTGACCCGCGTCGACCGCGAGGAACTGGAACAGTACGATGCCGTGCTCGGGCCGAATCTGCGCGAACAACTCGCGCGTGAACGGTATCTCGGTTACATCGCCTGCACCCGCGCCAGCGAAAAACTCTGCGTGACCTTCTCGCGCCACACCACCGATGGCCAGACGCTGAATCCGTCATCGCTCGTCACCCATCTGCAGGCATTGTTCCCGGGGTTGAAGGTGGAAGAATTTCGCGCGGAGAGGGATTGGCGCGAAGCGGAACACGTCAGTGAAATGGTGGCGCCGCTCGTGACACTCCTAAATTTCGAGGCCGGCCGGGCGATCCCTGGCACGCCGGAACGGCGCGATAGGGACATCGCGCCCTACCAACAAAACTGGCACGAATTGCTCGAAATCCCCGCGCTCAAACCGCTCGTTGCCAGTTTGCGTCAGTTACGCGAGCCGGACCCGGCCGAAAGTCTTTCGCCGGCTTTGGCGGCGGCGATTTATGGCCCGGAGTTGCAAACCTCGGTCAGCCGGCTGGAGGAATTTGCCCAGTGTCCGTTCCGGTTCTTCGTCCATTCCGGCCTGCGCGCCGAGGAACGGAAGGTTTTTGAGCTGGACGCGCGCGAACGCGGCAGTTTTCAGCACGAGGTTTTGAAAAAATTCCACGATGATTTAAAGCAGGAGGGCAAACGCTGGCGCGACCTGACCCCGGCGGCGGCGCGCGAATGCGTCGGTCAAATCGCCGCCGACCTCGCGCCCCGTTATCGCGACGGCTTGTTGCGCGTGGACGACCAGGGCCGGTTCACGGTGCGCGTGCTGGCGGAGTCGTTGCAGGATTTTGTCGAGACCCTGGTCACGTGGATGCGCGGACAATACGAATTTGACCCGGCGGTGGCCGAACTCGAATTCGGTTTCGGCGCGGGTGGTGCGCCGGCCTGGGAAGTGAACCTCGGTACCGGCCGTAAACTGGCCTTGCGCGGGCGGATTGACCGGATTGATTTATGGCGTGAAACCGGAGGTAACGCGTGGTGTGTGGTGATGGATTATAAATCCGGTCAGCGGAAACTCGACCGAGTTCTGGTTGAGCAGGGTGTGCAGTTGCAATTGCTCGGTTATCTGGCGGCGTTGCGGCGCTGGCCCGACCCGCGCGCATTGCTCGGCGTGGAACGTTTGGTCCCGGCCGGTGTCTTTTACGTCAACCTGCGCGGCAAATATGACAGTGATGCCACGCGCGTTGAGGCGCTGGCCGACACGAATGCCGCGCGACGAATGGCGTATCGTCACACGGGCCGTTTTAGCGTGGACGCATTGCCGAAACTCGACCGCCGTCCCGACGCGGCGACCGGCGACCAGTTCAATTATCGCCGGAATCGGGATGGTTTGTTGCACCGGGGTTCGGTCGAGGCCTTGCCGCGCGGAGAATTTGAAGGGTTGCTCGACCGCGTGGAAACGCAGTTGACGGAAATGGGCCGGTCGATTTTCGCCGGGGTGGCCAGGGTTGACCCTTATCGCAAAGGCAGCGAAACGCCGTGTGAATTTTGCGATTATCGCGCCGTATGCCGGATCGATCCGGGGACGCACCGGTATCGCATGCTGCGGGCAACCCCAAAGGAAATGGGCGCATGACGCTGCGCGGCAAATCCGATCCGGGCTGGTCGGCGCTGGTGGAAGAATGGAAGGCCGCGCAAAGGCGTTTACGCGGACGAATGATCATAACGCCGCTCGACCCCCTGCCACGTTTTATCGCCGGCGCCGATTGCGCGTTTTCCGGTGACCAACAAACCATCTACGCCGCTGCCGTGGTTTATGACCGCGAAACCCGGCGCGTTATCGATGTGGCCCATGCCACACGGCCCGCGGAATTTCCCTACATCCCGACTTTTTTAAGTTTCCGTGAAGGTCCGGCCATCAAACAGGCGATTCGCGCCTTGAAGCACGAATTCGGCGCGATTCTCTTTGACGGGCAGGGCTACGCCCATCCGCGTCGCTGCGGCATCGCCGCGCATCTGGCAATTGAGTTGGACCAACCCGGTATCGGCGTAGGCAAAAGCCGGCTGATTGGGGAATTTGGGACATTGGCGTCGAAAGCCGGTGCCACGGCCCCGCTCGTGGACGACGACGAACAAATCGGCGTGGTGCTGCGAACGCAGAAAGGCCTCCGGCCGGTCTTTGTGAGCATCGGCCATCGTGTGGATTTGGGCTCCGCGGTCAAACTGGTGGCGGCCTGCTGTACGCGTTACCGGATTCCTGAACCGACGCGCCAGGCGGACCTCGCCGTGGCAAAGCTGAAGCGCGCTAGTGATACTCCTGCAGCGTCTTCACGCCGTAACCGGATTTCTTGAGGGCGGCGATGCCGCGCGCGGCCGCCTTGGCGCCGCTCAACGTCGTCATGATCGGCGTGCCGGTGTAGATGGCCGTGGTGCGGATTTTCACTTCGTCCTCGCGCGGGGCGGCGCCGCTGGGCGTATTGATGACGAGCTGGATTTCCTTGTTCTTGAGCAAATCAATCACGTTCGGCCGGCCCTCGAGCAGCTTGAGCACCCGCTGGACCTTCAAGCCGGCCTTCTCCAGGACCGCCGCCGTGCCGCTGGTCGCCACGATGTCAAAGCCCAGGTCGGCAAATTGTCTGGCCACCGGTACCACGTCTTTTTTGTGCGCGTCGCTCACGCTGATGAAAACTTTTCCGCCCGCGGGCAGCGACGACCCCGCCGCCATCTGCGATTTCGCGTAGGCGATGCCGCGGTCGGCATCGAGCCCCATGACCTCGCCGGTGGAGCGCATTTCCGGGGAGAGCAAAATGTCCTGGCCATGGAAACGGTTGAACGGGAAAACAGATTCCTTGATGGCCCAATAGTCCGGCCGGATTTCCTTTGTAAAACCGAGTTCCTTCAAGGTCTTTCCGGCCATGACTTTCGCCGCCAGTTTGGCCAGCGGCACCCCGATGGCCTTGCTCACGAACGGCACCGTGCGCGACGCGCGCGGGTTCACTTCCAGCACAAACACCTTTTCGTCCTTCACGGCGTATTGCACGTTCATCAGGCCGACGACCTTCAATTCGCGCGCCATCGCGTGGGTGTGTTTGCGGATGACTTCGATGACTTCTTCGGAAAGGGTGTGCGGCGGCAGCACCATGGCCGCGTCGCCGGAATGGACCCCGGCGAATTCAATGTGTTCCAAAATGCCGCCAATGACGATCGTCCCCGCGCCCGCCTTTTGAACGTGACCAACGTCCGCGATGCAATCCACGTCCACCTCGGTCGCGTCCTCCAGGAATTTGTCCACGAGTACGGGGCGTTCGGGCGAGGCCTCCACGGCGAACCGCATGTAGTGCTGCAACTCGGCATCGGAATAAACGATCTGCATGGCGCGTCCGCCGAGCACGAAGGACGGCCGGACGAGCACCGGATAATCCAGTTTTTTGGCGACGGCCAGCGCCTCTTCAGCATTGGTCGCCAGGCCGTTGGGCGGCTGGGGGATTTTCAACTTGTCGAGCATGGCGGCGAAGAACTTGCGGTCCTCGGCGATCTCGATGCTCTGCGGCGAAGTGCCGATGATGTTGACGCCGTTTTTCTGGAGGCCGAGCGCGAGGTTGAGCGGCGTCTGGCCGCCGAATTGCGCGATGGCGCCCCAGCACCCTTCGCGTTCGTAAATGTGCAGCACGTCTTCGAGGGTGAGCGGCTCAAAGAACAGCTTGTCGCTCGTGTCGTAATCCGTCGAAACGGTTTCCGGATTCGAGTTGACCATGATGGTCTCAAAACCATCCTCCTTGAGGGCGAACGCGGCGTGAACGCAGCAGTAATCGAATTCAATGCCCTGCCCGATGCGGTTCGGGCCGCCGCCGAGGATCATCACCTTTTTTTGGGGCGTTTTTTTGACCTCGTCGTCGCCGCGGTCGTAGGTCGAATAATAATACGGGGTGTAAGCCTCGAACTCGGCGGCGCAGGTGTCCACAAGCCGGTAGCTCGGCACGAGGCCAAGTTTTTTCCGCAACGCGCGGATTTCATCCTCAGTCTGCCCGGTCAAATGGGCGATTTGCCGGTCGGAGAAGCCCAGACCTTTTGCCTTGGTCAGCAATTCAGAATTGAGTGGCGGCATCGGCGCCAACAGTAAGCCGCAAGCCATCCGTCGTGTCCAGTTTGGAATGCAACCGTGGGAATGAAAAATGGGGAAAACCGGCGTCCGGCGGATTGAAGGGGGCCGTTTTCGGATTCTTTTTCCATTCCGCCCCCGGGTTCAAATCCACTTGCTGGCGGTGGCGCTTTGCGGTACGAAGGCTCGATGAAACGAATTGGGAGCGCGCTTCTGTGGTGGTCACTGTTCGCCCCGCTTTTCGTTTCCGGCCAGATCGACCCGGTCAAACGTGACCTGATTCAGCTCGGTTACAATCAGCCGGCCGAAGGCCACGCGCCCTTCGCCGGTTATGCCTTTTATTACCACAACGAGCCGGATTTTCTCCGCACCAATATCACGCTGCGGCTGGCGGTCGCGCCGGTGTATCTCGATTCCGAGCTCGGTTTCGTCCACGGCCTGGGGCCCAACACCGATTTTGGCCTCGGGCTGGCCGGCGGCGGGTTTGCCGACAGCTACGATGAAATCCGCGGCGGCACGTTTTATCCCGGTGAATCCTTTGATGGTCACAGTGCGGAAGTCTCGGCCAGTATTTATCATCGGTTCAACCCCGACCAACTGATTCCGCTGAATTTTGTGTTGCGCGGCTCGGCGCATTATTCGATTTATGATGCCAACGACGGCACCGCGGCCAATTTCCGGACCCCCAACGACCATGGCACTTTCAGTGTGCGCACCGGGTTGCGGTGGGGCGGGGTTGAGCCGACCCTGTTTCC
>JAJPJM010000172.1 GCA_021324235.1 Verrucomicrobiota bacterium | reverse complement strand
GTGGCCTTGACCAGGGCGAGCACGGTTTCATCGTTGAGGCCCAGGTTCAAAATCGTGTCCATCATGCCCGGCATCGAGTCACGGGCGCCGGAACGGACGGAGACCAGCAACGGCATCGCGGTCTTGTCGCCGAATTTGGTGCCCATGATCTTCTCGATGAAAACTATTCCGGCTTTGACCTGCGGGTCGAGGACCCTGGGATACGCCCGTTTATTGACGTAATAATAGGTGCAGACCTCGGTGGTGATGGTGAAACCCGGCGGCACCGGCAGACCGATCCGGCTCATCTCGGCCAGATTGGCGCCCTTGCCGCCGAGCAGCGGTTTCATCCCGCCATTGCCATCCGCCTGCTTGTTCCCAAACGAATAAACGTACTTCGATGCTTTGGACATAAAATCAATTGTTAATGCTTGTGCGTTGTGAACCGGAAAAACCCCAAATCGAGCGCGGAATCTAGCAAAGGCCATCGCCGTGTCAACGTTTGACTCCGGCTCCAGGTCTTCCCCCGGTCCGAAAGAAGCAAAAACCCCTGCCGGCGACATTCGAGCCGAAATCCCAACAATTGCCACCTTTCTTCCAATTTAAATATCATCATATCATGATACGTTGATTTTTTATTTGCGCTACCGAGTGTTTTTCGTTAGTTTTCGGGTGGTTGACCTGATTGAAACCAATGCCGAATCGAATTGAACATCTCGAACGTTTGTTGCGCGAACGCATTGTCATCCTGGACGGCGCGATGGCACGATGATCCAGCTGCGCCAGTTGGATGAGGCGGCCTTTCGCGGCGCACGTTTCGCGGATTGGCGCGGGAAGGACCTCAAAGGCTGCAACGACCTGCTCAACCTCACCCAGCCGCAACTCATCGAGGATATTCATCGTGAATATCTCGAGGCGGGGGCGGACATCGTTGAGACGAACACCTTCAACTCCCAATCCATCTCGCTGGCGGATTACGGGCTGGAATCGCTGGCCTATGAATTGTCGAAGACCGGCGCGGCCTGCGCGCGGCGCGCGGCGGACCAGGTTGAAACCGGCCAACCCGGCCGGACCTGCTTCGTCGCAGGCGCCATCGGGCCGACGACCAAAACGTCGTCCATCTCCACCGACGTGAACAATTCGGGCGCGCGGGGAACGACGTTCAACGAACTGGTCACGGCCTATGGCGAACAGGTCCGCGGTCTCCTCGACGGTGGCGTGGATTTGCTGCTGGTCGAAACCATCTTCGACACGCTGAACGCGAAGGCGGCATTTTTTGCCATCCAACAGGTATATGCGGAACGCGGGATCAGTCCCCTGCCCTACGACGCGAAAGTTGAGGGTCGGGCGGGCTCTCCACAACCCGCCGCGGCGTCCCGCCCGGCGGGAGAGAACGCGCCCTGCCAAAAGCGTGTTCCCATTCTCGCATCGGTCACGTTCATCCAGGCCGGCAGCAATCGCGGTGTGACCGGCCAGACCGTCGAGGCCTTCTGGAATTCAATTTCGAATGTTCCCCTGCTCTCCGTGGGCATGAACTGCGCGCTCGGCCCCAGGGAATTGCGTCCGCTCATCGAGGAACTTTCCGGCCTCGCCCCCATTTACGTCAGCGCATATCCCAACGCCGGCTTGCCGAATCCCCTGCTGCCGACCGGGTTTCCGGAAACACCGGTAACGCTGGCGCCGCAACTTCGTGAATGGGCGCAAAACGGCTGGCTGAACCTCGTGGGCGGTTGCTGCGGAACCACGCCCGCCCATATCCAGGCCATCGCCGACGCGGTGAAAAACCTGCCGCCGCGCGTGCCGCCAAAAATCGAACCATATCTGCGACTGAGCGGGCTGGATGCGCTCACCGTCCGTCCCGATTCCAATTTCCTCAACATTGGCGAGCGCACCAACGTGGCCGGGTCGCCCAAATTCGCCCAGCTCATCAAGGCCGGCGATTTTGAGGCCGCCCTGACCATCGCGCGCCAACAGGTCGAGAACGGCGCGCAGATCATTGATGTCTGCATGGACGAGGGGATGATTGATGGGGTCGCGGCGATGACGCATTTTCTCAACCTCATCGCCTCGGAGCCCGACATTTGCAGGGTGCCGGTGATGGTGGATTCCTCGAAGTGGGAAGTGATCGAAGCCGGGTTGAAATGCCTGCAAGGCAAGGGCATCGTGAATTCCATTTCGCTCAAGGAAGGTGAGCAAAAATTTCTGCATCAGGCCGGCCTGGTCCGCCGTTACGGCGCGGCCGTGGTGGTGATGGCCTTCGACGAGACCGGCCAGGCCGACACCTTTGAACGGCGCATCGCCGTCTGCCAGCGCGCCTACGATTTGCTCGTGCAGCAGGTCGGTTTCCCGCCCCAGGATATTATCTTTGACCCGAACGTGCTGACCGTCGGCACCGGCATGGACGAGCACGCGAACTACGCCGTGGATTTCATCCGGGCGACGAAATGGATCAAGGACAATCTGCCGCGGGCCCGGGTCAGCGGCGGCATCAGCAACGTTTCATTTTCATTTCGCGGCAACAACGTCGTGCGCGAGGCCATGCACTCGGCCTTCCTGTATCACGCCATCCAGGCCGGGCTCGACATGGGCATTGTCAATGCCGGCCAGCTGGCCGTTTACGACGAGGTGCCGAAGGATTTGCTGGAGCTGGTCGAGGACGTGCTGCTCAACCGCCGCCCGGACGCCACCGAACGGCTCATCAGATTTGCCGACTCGGTGAAGCAAAAAGGCAAGGTCGAGGTCGTCGCCGACGAATGGCGTCAGGGGACGATTGAGGAACGCCTCGAACACGCACTGGTCAAGGGCATCGCGGATTTCATCGAACCGGACATTGAAGAAGCGCGTCAAAAATATGGCAAGCCGCTGTTGGTCATCGAAGGCCCGCTCATGGCCGGCATGAACGTGGTGGGCGATCTGTTTGGTTCCGGCAAAATGTTTTTGCCGCAGGTCGTCAAATCCGCGCGCGTGATGAAAAAGGCGGTGGCCTATTTGCAGCCGTTCATGGAGGCGGAAAAGCGAGCGGCCGGCGGGGTTCATAAAAATGCCGGCAAAATTCTCATGGCCACCGTGAAGGGCGACGTGCATGACATCGGCAAGAACATTGTCGGGGTGGTACTCGCCTGCAACAACTACGAGGTCATTGACCTCGGCGTGATGGTGCCCCGCGAAAAGATCATCGCCACGGCCCTCGAACAGCAGGTTGACATCATCGGCCTGAGCGGACTCATCACGCCGTCGCTGGATGAAATGGAGCATGTCGCGCGCGAACTGGACCGGCGGGGATTGAAATTGCCGTTGTTGATTGGCGGCGCCACCACCAGCAAGACGCACACGGCGGTGAAAATTGCCCCGAGTTACCGTGAACCGGTGATCCACGTCCTGGACGCCTCGCGGGCCGTGCCGGTGGTCGGCAGCCTGATCAGCGCCGGACAAAAACCCGGGTTCGTCCAGCAGGTTCGCGAGGACTACGAGCGCGTCCGCGCCCAACATGCCGGGCAACACACCAAACTGGTCACCCTCGAGGAAGCCCGCACCCGGGCGCCCAAACTGAATTATGATGACCTGCCCGAGCCGGAATTCACCGGCGTGCGAGTGCTTTCTTCCGGCGTGGCCGCGGATGCCAGTCCGCGCACTTCCGTGCCTGGAAACGAACCCGGGACAGCCAGTGCCGACCCACGCCGGCGGCTGCGAATCGAATTGAAGGACATTATCCCGTTCATCGACTGGACGCCCTTCTTCCACACCTGGGAATTGCGCGGGGTTTATCCGAAAATCCTGCAGCACGAGAAATACGGCGAGGAAGCGCGCAAGCTCTTTGCCGACGCGCAGAAATTGCGGGAAAAGATCGTCGGCGAAAAACTGCTTCAACCGCGCGGCGTTTACGGTTTGTTTCCGGCCAATCGCGTTGGCGACGACGTGGAACTTTACACGGACGAGTCACGGGCCAGGGTTTTGACGACGTTTCATTTCGTGCGCCAACAAACCGAGAAAACCGACGGCACACCCTACTGGTGTCTGGCGGACTTTGTGGCTCCAAAAAGCGACGTTCACCGGGCGCCGCTACCGGATTATCTGGGCGCGTTCGCCGTTACGAGTGGCCACGGATTGAAGGAACTGGTCGAGAAATTCAAGGCCGACCACGACGATTACAACGCCATTATGGCGGAGGCCCTGGCGGACCGGTTGGCCGAGGCGTTCGCGGAGTTCCTGCACCAGCGCGTTCGCCAGGAGTGGGGCTACGGCCGGACTGAAAATCTTTCAAACAAGGATCTGGTCGGGGAAAAATACCGCGGTATCCGGCCGGCGGCCGGTTATCCCGCGTGTCCCGACCACACCGAAAAACAAATTCTGTGGCAACTGCTCGAGGTCGAAAAAAACACCGGCATTCAACTGACGGAAAACTTCGCGATGTGGCCGGGCAGTTCGGTGAGCGGGTTGTATTTTGCCCACCCCGAATCCAAATACTTCGCGGTCGGCAAACTCGGCCGCGATCAGGTCCTGGATTATCATCGGCGCAAAGGCCTGACGTTGCAGGAAGTTGAGCGGTGGCTGGGGCCGTGGCTGAATTATGAAGCGCCGACGGTTGCGGGCGGGTGACCGGCTGCTCGTGCGGGCGACACCCGGCTTCGGTAAAAGGGCTGAAAAAAACACTCGACGGGCAAGGGGTTTAGGCCTAAAAATCGCCAGACTCAGCAAAGGAAAGTTATGGCGACCTTTATGCAACCCGTCAAAATGGTGCCGGTGGACGCGGATTTGTTTGAAGCCATCGGTTACGTCCCCAAAAACCGGCAGCTTTACATCCGATTCCGGAATTCACCCGCACTGGGCTTCGACAACGTGCCGGGTTTCCGTTTCGAAGGCCTGCTGAACGCGCCGCGGAAGGACGCATATTACCGGACGTTCATCAAGGACCGTTTCCTGACGAAACCCGTGGAGCTGCCGCCGCCGGGTTGAGTCAAAGCCGGACTTGTTTTTCGCACAATTCGGCCTAGATTGAACTCATGAAGCAGGATGTGGTGGCAGTTCAGATCCGCGGAATCATCCCGGCCAACAGCGGTTGTGCGCTGTTTGTCGGCAATGACCAGAAGGTTTTTGTCATCAATGTCGAACCGCAAATGGGCGCGGTCATCGGCATGTTCCTGCGCCAGACTCCGAAGGAACGCCCCCTCACCCATGACCTCATCAACCGGATGTTTCAAGGTTTCGGCATCACGGTGGAACGCGTGGTCATCACGGACTTGAAAAATTCGACCTACTTCGCCCGGTTGATCCTGCAGCAGCAGAACGAACTGGCCCGGAAAATCGTGGAGCTCGATGCGCGCCCCAGCGACTGCCTGGCCCTCGCCGCCGCCCAGAAAAAACCGATCTTTGTGGCCGCCTCCCTCTTCGAACAGGTCGAGGACATGAGCGAAGTGTTGAATCGAATCAACGAAACCGGCAGTGAGGCGGAGTAAAATGCCCGCCGCCCAGACTTCATCGCCGGCGCTGATTTGCGGTGACGACGAGTTCGCCGTAAAACAACGCGCCAAACAACTCTACCTGCAATGGTGCGGGGAAATCGGGGGCATGGACCACGAAATCATCGAAGCCACTGTTACCAACAGCGGCGAGGCCATGGCCGCCATCGCGCAGCTGCGCGAAGCGCTCCAAACCCTGCCCTTTTTCGGCACCGGCAAGGTCATCTGGCTCCGGGACTGCAATTTTCTGGGCGAGGAACGGGTGGCGTCCACCCAGATGGTCACCGAGTCGCTGTCCGGCCTGGCCGAGGAATTCAAGGCCTTCGCATGGTCGCGTAACGCCGGCATCCGGCTTTTGATCAGCGCGGGCAAAGTGGACAAACGCAAAACTTTTTTCAAGACGCTCGATAAAATCGGCTCGGTCGAAAGTCTCGCGGGCTGGTCGGTGGACGACCGCGACTGGGCGGAACGCGCGGAGGTCACGGCGCGCACCGCCGTGCGCGACCGAAAAAAGGAAATTTCCGACGAAGCGGTGGCGGAACTGGTCAGCCGCATCGGACCCAACCCGCGCCAGCTCGACAATGAAATCGAAAAGCTTTGTTTGTTTGCCGGCAACCGGCAGCAGATTGAAGTCGACGACGTCAATGCGGTTTGCGCCCGGAACAAAACGGCGCGGGCATTTGCGCTGGGGGACGCATTGGGCGACCGCGATTTGCCCCGCTTGTTGCGGCGGCTGGACGAGGAGTTATGGGAGGTAAAATTCGATTCCCAAAAATCCGAAATCGGGCTGTTGTACGGATTGATCGCCAAGGTGCGCGCGATGCTGTTGCTGAAGGAAATGTTGCGGGAAGGCTGGATCAAGCCGGAGCTGGATTACAACCGTTTCAAGGCCCAGCTCCAGCGGGTGCCGGCGGACCGGCTGCCCGGTGACCGCCGCTTCAATCCGCTGGCCTTGAACCCCTACGTGCTTTACAAGGCGCTGCCGCAGGTGAAACGTTATTCCGAGGCCGAACTGGTGCGGGCCATGGACGGGTTGTTGCGCTGCAACCAGCGGCTGGTTTCCAGCGGCCTGGATGAAACCCTCGTTCTGCAACAAACCCTGGTGCAAATCGTCGCGCCGTCCGCGGCGGCAGCATGACCGTTAAAAGGATTTTTTTTTAATGACTACGCCGTCGGCAAAAATGTTGGTGCTGGCATGCAAGAATTTTGTCTGCGTGAAGATCATGGGCCGTGCCAATTTCACCTACGGCCCTGATTTCAAGAGCCTGCTGACCGGACTGGTCGCCAAAGGCTACAGCCGGTTCATTATTGACCTGTCGGAATGCGTGCTCATGGACAGCACCTTCCTGGGCCTCCTGGCCGGTTTCGGCCTGAAGTTGAATCAGGCGGCCACACCGGATGAACACGGCATCGAATTGTTGAATCCCAACCCGCGCCTGGTGGACCTGCTCGAAAATCTGGGCGCGTTGCATCTCTTCAAAATCACCAAGGGAACCTTGCAACTGCCCGGCGACGTTCAAACCCAGGCGCCGGATTCCTTGAACCCGACGCGTGAGCAAATCACACGCACCTGTCTCGAAGCGCACCAGTCGCTCATGGCAATGAACCCCGATAACGTTGTGCGTTTCAAGGACGTGACCCGTTTTTTGGCGGAAGACCTGCAGAACCCCAAAAACGCTCCGTGACGGCATGTGGCTTGCTATGTTGCCTGTTGATTGTCAACCACAAGCCTTGTTTGCCTTATGAAAATTAACCGGAGAATTTTGACCCTTGTGTTCATGGCCCTGCTGACGCTCCTGCCGGCTTCCAGCCGCGCGCAGGACACCACCACTTCCGACAGTGATACCAACGCGGCGCCCACCCTCAAGGATTTGATGGCCGCAAACGATCAAATCACCAACACCGTCGGCATGGTGCTGGTAAAAATCTCCTCCACCGAGTGGGTCGGGATGTATGAGGTGACGCAGGACGCTTATCAACAGGTGGTGGGCAGCAACCCCAGCGCCTTTCCAGGTACGGATCATCCGGTGGATTCGGTGACCTGGAACGACGCCATGGCTTTTTGCAAAAAATTGACCGCCAGCGAACAAAAAGCGGACCAACTGCCGAAAGGGTTCATCTACACCCTGCTGACCCAGGCGCAGTGGGAAAAACTCGTGGACGATACTTCCTTGAGCGATGCCGTGATGAGCTTGAATGGACAACGCCATTCCTCCACCGAATCCGTCGGCAGTCTGGGCGCGAACAGTTATGGTCTTTACGATATGCGCGGCAATGTCATGGAATGGTGCCTCGATCCGCAGGACAAACCCTACCGGGTATTGCGCGGCGGGGCCTGGGATACGTTCATTAGCATCAACGCGCGGGTCGATTTTCGTGAGTATTCGGCCCCTGATAAAACCAAAAAGGATTACGGTTTTCGCGTGGTGCTGGAGCCGAAAGGTTAATTCACCGCCTCAAACCGGCGCGGGCGCGGGTGTTCCCAGTCCGGGTAATTTCGGCGGTACGGGTTTGGGCGGGGTTTCCGGCAGCGGTGTTCCGGCCGGCGCGCCCATCATTCACCGCCTCAAACCGGCGCGGGCGCGGGTGTTCCCAGTCCGGGTAATTTCGGCGGTACGGGTTTGGGCGGGGTTTCCGGCAGCGGTGTTCCG
>JAJPJM010000179.1 GCA_021324235.1 Verrucomicrobiota bacterium | reverse complement strand
GGCAATCACGTCGCTGAACCCGAGTTCCTTTTTCAGGCCATCGATGACCTTTTGCGCCTTGAGCAAGTCCGGCTTGTCCACGGTAAAGGAGAGGTCGGTGGCCGGCACTCCGCTGCCATGGCTGATGTTTTGGACGATCATGTCCACGTTTACCGTCGCGTCGCCGAGCGACTTGAAAATGCGCGCGGCCACGCCGGGTTTGTCGGGCACGCCGACGAGCGTGACCTTCGCCTGGTTCTTGTCGAGCGAGACGCCGCGTACCACGACGCTTTCCATGCTTTTGGTTTCTTCTTTCACAATGGTTCCGGGGTTGTCATTCAAGCTGGAGCGGACTTCAAAAACGACTCCAAATTTTTTTGCGAACTCTACCGAGCGCGACTGCATCACCTTGGCTCCCAGGCTGGCGAGCTCAAGCATCTCGTCATAGGAAATTTCCTCGAGCTTTTTCGCGTCCTTCACAATTCGCGGGTCGGCGGTGTAAACACCGTCCACGTCGGTGTAAATCTGGCACAGATCAGCCTTGAGCGCCGCCGCCAGCGCAATGGCGGTCAGATCCGAACCGCCGCGGCCAAGCGTCGTAATCTGGCCTTCGGGGGTTTCACCCTGGAACCCGGCGACAATGACGACGTTGCCCTGTTTTAATAGTTCGTGGACCTTTTTCGGGGTGATGTTGTGGATCTTCGCCTTGGTATGAACGGCATCGGTCACGATGCCCGCCTGCGCGCCGGTAAGCGATACGGCCGGGACGCCAAGCGAATGGAGCGCAATGCTCGTGAGCGCGATGGTTTGCTGTTCGCCTGTGGCCAGCAGCATGTCCATCTCGCGTTCACTGGGCAGCGGTGCAATGTCCTTGGCCAATTTGATGAGGCCATCCGTAACGCCGCTCATCGCGGACACGACGACGACGACCTGGTCGCCGCGCGAACGGTATTGGGCCACGCGCCGGGCAACGTTTTTGATGCGGTCGGGGTTGCCCACCGAGGTGCCACCATATTTTTGGACGATCAAAGCCATGACTGAAACCTGCCAAACCGGGTTTGTTTTTCCTGCCCGTTGTGTTTGATTGGCAGGAAGTCGGAGTATAACGGCTTCGGCACAATTTGCAAGGCAGGGGCGATGACGGACCGGACCATCGAATCCGGGCGGTTTCGGAATCTGAAAATCAGAAAAAAATCCTGCACGCTTGAAGAATATGATTATATTTAGTTGTCGGTCACCTGCATCGGTGCGGGTTTGCCGGCATCAAAAAGCAAAGGAGAAAGGATCGCTATGAATAACGAAGCGAACATGGAAAAGCTCGGAACCGATTTGAGGGAGCTGACGCGTGACGCCGAAGCCATGTTGGAAGCAACCGCCGCTCAGACCGGTGAAAAGATGAACCAGTTGCGCGATCGCTTGTCCACGGCGCTGGACTCGGCCAAGGCCACCTACCACCGGGTCGAGGAAAAGACCGTGGCCGGCGCGAAGGTCGTGGACAAAACGATCCGCGAACATCCGTATGAATCCATCGGCATTGCCGCGGGCGCGGCATTTGGCCTGGGTCTGTTGATCGGCGTACTCGCCGGGCGCCGGTAAAGTCATGGACGAGTCGCCTCACGCCGGGGATGGCATTTTGTCCACTCTCACGCGCATGCTCAAAACGCTGCGTGATGTGGTGGAGAACCGCATTGAGCTGTTTCTGGTCGAGTGGTGGGAGGAACGGCTGCGGTTGCTGGACGCCCTGGTGCTGTTGCTGGCAGGGACGATCTGCGCATTGATGGCGCTGCTCGTGGCCACGCTGGCGGTGGTGGCGATTTTTTGGGACACGCACCGCGTATTGGTGCTGGCGCTTATCATCCTTGCCTACACCGGCGCGGCGGGGATGGCATTCGGGATGTTGCGTTCCCGGGTACGGCGCTGGCGGGCGTTCGCCGCCACCTTGGAACAAATCAAGAAAGACCGGGCATGTTTCAAAGAAACGAATTAGAACAGTTGCGTTCGCAGAAACAACGGCTGGTGTCCCAAAGCGACGCCAACCGGCTGCGGTTGGCGTCCGATTGGCAACGGCTCCAATCGTTGGAAGGCTGGCTCGACGAAATCCTGAAGGCCGCGCGCCGACACCCATTATGGGTCATGACGCTGGCCACGGCAGCCGGGGCCTTGGCAACCAAAACCCTGCGCCAACCCCGCACCGTCATGAACGGAATCGGGCGGCTGGGAAAACTTGTCTCCATGGCGCTCCTCGTCTGGAGATTGTACCGAAGAAAAAGCCGGCCATCATGATCTTCCGCTCGCCACGTCTGAACGTTACCGCGCGTATTTCTGGATCAAATACGCCTTGAACTTCCCGTAATCCGCGTCCATCCGGTCGAAGTCCTCCGGTAATTTCAACGCCTCCTCCATTTTGGGCGGAATGTCCGGCGACCAGGTCACCATTTTGTGGATTTCTTCCGGGAATTTGGCCGGATTGGCCGTCTCAATAATCGCGGCCGGCGCGTCGCCGGGAGGCTCAACCGCGAGCCAGTCAAGAAACCCCTGCCAGGCCACTGCGCCGTGCGGTTCGAGCAGTAATTGATATTGGTCCCAGAAATTTTTCAGGGCCGCGCGCGTGCGGTCGTCGGAAACCGAGGTGGAAAAGAGGTCGCGCCGCATGGCCGCCAGATCGGGTTGCCGGTGGATTTTGCCGGTTTCGTCCATCTGCCCGCCGTAAATCGCCACGAGCCGGGCAAGGTTGCTCGGATGGCCGACATTCATCGCGTTGGAAACCGAATTGCGCGACGGGGAAATTTTTTCGTAATGGCCGCTGGTGAGAAAGCGGGGGAATTCGTCGTTGGCGTTGACCGGCGCGATGATTTTTTTCACCGGCAAACCCATTTCCCGCGCCACCACGGCGCCCATGGCGTCGCCAAAATTGCCGCTCGGGATGGAGAAGACCATGGGCTCGCCGTCCCTGGCCAATCGCGACGCGGCGTAAAAATAATAAACACTCTGCGGCAGCAGGCGGCCAATGTTGATGGAGTTGGCGGACGAAAGCGGAATGTGTTTCAGATCGGGATCGGCGAACGCCCGTTTGACCATCGCCTGGCAATCGTCAAACTTCCCTTCCACCGCGATGGTCCGGATATTGTCGCGCAGGGTGGTCATCAATTTACGCTGGCTCACGCTGACTTCGGCGATGGGAAACAGCACAATGACGCGGACCCCCGGCACCCCGTGAAAAGCGTGCGCCACGGCCGATCCCGTGTCCCCACTGGTGGCGGTCAGGATGGTGACCTGCTGGCCGTCATCGCGCAAAAAATGTCCAAACATTCGCGCCATCATTTGTGCGGCAAAATCCTTGAACGACGCCGTCGGGCCCTGGTCCAGCCGCATCAAAAAAACGCGGTTATGAATTTTTTCCAGCGGGATGGGGAAATTGTAAGCGTCGCGGCACATCGCGGCCAAATGGTCGTCGGGGATGATTCCCCCGGTAAATTTTGACAGGACGCGAAAGGCGATTTCGGCATATGGTAATCGGGCAAACCCGGCGATTTCGGCCGGTGGGATCTGCGGAAATTGCTCGGGCAGATAAAGTCCACGGTCGGGCGCCAGTCCGGCATGAAACGCTTCGCGCAGGTTGACGGCGGGCGATTGCCCGTTGGTGCTGCGGAAGAGGAGTGGAGGCATCTTACTCGAAATTTTCCACCCGAATCATTACGGGCTTGCTTTTGACCGCCGGTAATTTGCCGATTTGAGCCAACGCCTTCATCACGGCGCCATTCCGGGCGTCGTGAATCATGAAAATCAACGGCACGCTTTTGCCCTCATGGCCTTCGGGTTGAATGACGGAGGAGATGCCGATTTTTGACCGGCCGAAGATGGCCGCGATTTTTGCCAGCACACCGGGCCGGTCAACCACGTCGAGCCGGACAAAATATTGTGAAACGACTTCGGCAATCGGCACGACCGCGCCGGCGCATTCGTGCGGCACAAAGGGCGGCACGCGATTCGTGCTGAATTTCAAGTCGAGCGCCGCATCGGCCAGGTCGCTCAAGACCGCACTGGCGGTGGCGTCCTTGCCCGCACCGCGTCCGTAAAAAAGTGTGTCGCCAACGATGTCGCCACGGACGAACACGGCGTTGAAAACATGGTTTACGCCCGCCAAAACATGGGCGTTCGGGATCAGCGTTGGATACACCGAAACCTGCACCCTGCATTTACGATTTACGATATTCGATTTACGCGCCGGTCTGCTTTTCGACTCGTCCATCGTAAATCGTAAATCGTCAATTCGTTTGATAATACCCAGGAGCTTGATCGTATAACCAAGCTCACCGGCGAATTTAATATCCAACGCGGAAACATGGCGGATGCCTTCAACGTGAATCTTTTGGGGATTCACCCAGAATCCGTGCGCGAGCGAGGCGAGGATGCCGATTTTGTGCTGGGCATCCCAGCCGTCAATGTCGAGGTCCGGCGGAGTCTCGGCGTAACCCTGCTTCTGCGCGTCGGTCAGCACCGAATCAAAGTCCGCGCCTTCGAGCTTCATCCGGGTAAGGATGTAATTGCAGGTGCCGTTGACGATGCCGTAAAGCGCGGTGATGCGGTTGCCGACGAAACCTTCACGCAACGATTTGATAATGGGAATGCCGCCACAAACGCTGGCTTCGTAATAAAGATTGGCGCCGAATTTTCTGGCCGCCGCAAACAACTCCTCGCCGTGCGCGGAAAGCAGCGCCTTGTTCGCCGTGATGACCGGCTTGCCGAGTTTGAGCGCGGATAAAATGATTTCGCGGGCAAAGGTTGTGCCCCCGACGAGTTCCGAAACAATGTGCACGTCCGGATCATGGACCACTTCCTTCCAATCCGTCGTCATCAACGAACGCGAAATGGGATACGGTCGCGGTTCGTCAAACGCCTTGACCGCAACTTTCCGGATGGCGACCTTGACGCCGATGCGCGAAGCCATCAGGCCGCCGTTGAGCCGGAGCGCATGAAACACGCCGCTGCCCACGGTGCCGCCACCTATCATTCCAAGATTTACCTGCTGCATAGGAGCGCACAGATTGCCGCGAAACGAAACGGGGAACAATCCATTTTTGAAGACGGCGAAATGGAACATCC
>JAJPJM010000091.1 GCA_021324235.1 Verrucomicrobiota bacterium | reverse complement strand
GGCAGCAGCAAATCGCTGGTGGACCAGAGCGGGGAAGGGCAGGCGGTGCTTTCATTCCTTTCCCATCTCAATCAGGTCGGCCAGACCGGCGCGACACCGCGGCATCCCAAGGGGCTTTCCAGCTGTTGCCATGGCGAGGAGCCGCACACCGTCGGCTGGCGTTTCGTCGGCGAACGCCGCGCGATTAATCTCGATCCCAACTGTGGCTGGGCGCGCGGGAAGGCGGACGTGCTTTACGTGGCCGATGCTTTCAAAGTGATGGCCAAGGTCAACGAATTACTTGCGGCCAAATCAAGGTAAGGCCAGTTCCCGCACGGTTTTGAGCCGCAATTGGCCGCAGGCGGCGTCAATGTCGTGGCCTTTCTCGCGCCGGAGCGTGGCGGGGACCTTTTGCTTCTCCAATACGGCCAGGAACGCTTCGCATACCTTTTCCTCCGGCCGTTCCCACGCCAGACCTTCAACCTGGTTGTACGGAATCAAATTGACCTTGGCAAAGAGCCTTTTGGCAAGCGCCGCGAGCAGTTTGGCCTGCTCCAGTGAATCATTGACGCCCGCAATCAAAATATATTCAAACGTCAGCATCCGGCCCTTTTGGCCCTGGTAATCCTTGCAGGCGGCGATCAGTTCCCTGAGCGGATGCTTCCGGTTCACCGGCATAATTTTGTTCCGCACTTCATCGGTGGCGCCGTGCAATGAAATGGCGAGGCGAAATTGTTCCGGCTCGCCACCCAGCCGGCGAATCTGCGGCACGAGGCCGCTGGTGGAAATGGTGATTTTGCGGGAGCCGATGCCACCGCCCCACGGCGCGTTCAGGATTCTGAGCGCCTTGAGCAAATGGTCGTAGTTTGCCAGCGGTTCGCCCATGCCCATCATAACGATGTTGTCTATCAGTCGTGAGTCCACAGTCTTCAGTCGCGAAGCAGCGTCGTCTTTCGACTGTGGACTGTGGGCTGTGGACTGTGAACTGAACCGTTCCACGGCCAGGACCTGTTCCACGATTTCGTCCGACGTCAGATTCCGTTTCCAGCCGTCGAGGCCGCTGGCGCAGAATTTACAGCCGTAGGCACAACCGACCTGGGTGGAAATACAGAGGGTGTGGCGGTCGCTGGTGTCGCCGTAAAGCGCGGGATTGGCCGGGATCAAAACGCTTTCAATCAGGGAATGGTCGTGCAACCGCCAAAGAAATTTTTGCGTGGTGTCACGAGCCCCCTGTTTGCGGATGAGTTCCAGGGTCTGAAGCGAAAAGGTTTCAGCCAGCTTTTCACGCAACGCCCGGGGCAGGTTGGTCATCGCGTCCCAACTGGTGACGCGCCGGGAATAGAGCCATTCCAGCAGTTGAGTGACGCGGTATGCCGGCTGTTGCCAGGCGGCAAACCGGGCTTCCAGTTCCTCACGCGTAAGGGATTTAATGTTGGTGGACACGGCGGCTCAATACGTCAGCAATTCCAGTTCGTGCAATCCCTTGTCCGTCAGTTCCCAACGACTGCCGCGTTTCGCCACAAGGTGATCGCAGGGGTTTGCCCGCTGTTCAGCGTCGTTGACGGAAAGTAGTTGAAATCTGGCCTGGCCTTTGATTTCAGACGGGGCGCGGGGCATCAGGGCAAAGGCAACACCGTTGTAGTTCAGGGAGATTTCATAACCGGCTATGCCTTCCTTCCCGGTTTCGGGATTGGGCAGGATGAGCATGGGATAACGTTTGAGATAGGGAAAATTGGTCGCGCGCACGAGCACACGGCATAACTCCGTTTGACCACGGAGATAATTGAGCAGGCTGAATTTGGCGCCTTCGGCGTGTTCGGCCAGCAAAATTTCCCGCACGTCAAGACCGTTGAGGTTCTGACCGTTCCATTCGCCGTGGTCGTTGCGTTCCCGTGAATTTCTTTTGAACCATGCCGCGAACGAGTCGTTCACCAGAACGTTCAATTCAAAATGGACGTGGGCACGTTCCTTTAAAATCGTTTCCGCATTTGAAGTCCGCCCCATCGTGGCGATGACGTCGCCGGCTTTGACGGCGTCGCCGATTTTCAATCCGGGCCGGACGGCGCTCAAATGCGCGTAGAGTGAATAAATCTCAATTCCGTCGATGACGTGGCGGATGACGATATAGTTGCCGTAATTTGACAGCGACGGCCGGGTGCTGAAGTAAACGACCGTGCCGTCCGCGGTGGCCATGACGGGGTCGGTTGGTTCACCACGTTTGTCGGTTTGCAGGTGGCGGATGTCAAGGCCTTCGTGCAAACGCGTGCCGTTGTTGCGCACGCAGCCGAAGCTGCCGCTGGTCCACGGTTTGTCGGGTGCCGTGGGGGCGAAAAATTCCAGTTCCCTGCCGGGCTCGAAAAGAAGGTGATTGGCCGTCGGAAACCGGAATGGTTCCTGACCTAAAAGCAGGGCCGGGACAAAAACGCTGATCAACCAGCAGATACGGCAAACAAAGGGGACATTCATTGGAGCTGTTTCAGGTGAAATTGGGCGATGTTGCTGAGCCCGATCACAAGCTGGTTGGCTTCGAGGCGCGACAGGTCCGGGGTAAAGGCGAGCACGCCGTTGGCAATGCGATGGCTGATGAGCGGCGCCGCCAGCCAGCGGCTATCGGCAGGTTTATCGCTCCATTGACCGAAGATGGCGAAATGACGGCCGGTATTGGAGGCGGTATATTGCTCCAAAATCCAGCTGCCGGTTTCGTCAAAATGAACTTCGATGGCGAACCCGCCCGGATCGTCAATCACCTTTGCCGCAACGATGTTGGCCTCGGTCAGAACGGGTTGTTGGGCAATGGTGATGAGAACGGGCGTGGCACGGAGCACGGAGATGGTTTCGCTCGTGCTTGAGGTATCGGAATTGGCTTCGATATGGACGCGCAGGGTGCTGATGGGGCCGCGGGGCTGGTCGGTTTCGCAACCACAGAGCAGCGCGAGGGTTGCCGCCAGCGTCAAATAGATGTTGAATTGCCGTGACCAAGCTTCCATAGTGCCAACACAAAATCGGAATACGTGGCCGATGTAAAGACACTTGTATGAGCAAACAATTCAACAAAGCTGAAAAACGAACGCGCCGAACGCGCTATCTCAAACGAAAAAAGCAGGCGGCCAAGGCCAAAAAGGCCGCACCGGCAAAAGCGGCGTCTTAAAGTTTGAGCGAGACTCCGCGCTTCGTTACGCACCGCCGCCCTCCCGGGCGGCTTTCTTTTTTTGACGGCCCAGGGCTCGCGGCCGCGATGGATTTCACCATTTCCGGAAGACAAACTTGTTCACCATGGCTGTTTTCATCCGGAAAAACCTGTGGATAATTGCAATTGCCCGGCGAAAAAACCATTGATCTGCCGGTTTATTTTGCGTTGTTCCCATCCGGTTCACCGGCGGCTTCCGGTGAACAAGCTGTGCATATCAATTCGTTGTCGGTTTTTCAAACTGCGATATGATTTCACCAGTTCATTGAAAGAACGAAGCAGGCAGTTACAGTGTAAAAATTGGGCTGTTTGTTTCCAGGATAATCCCAGGCGACTGGGGAAAAATCGGGTCAGGCTGGTTGGCCCGGTTCCTCGGAAACCGGATCGAAAGGTCCGGCGGAGAGGCAGCATTCACCAGTTCCTCTGGCATGTTCGCAAATGCCAAACGCGAATGAGGGACTTGGCGGCCAGGAGCGATTGAGAAACCGTTCCGAGCCGGGTCAAGTAGCTCAGGCTGGTTTCGAGCCTGGGTGAATCGCAGTTACCCAGAGGGTAAACGGTTGCTACTGTGCATCAGCACGGTGCGGGCGACTCTGGCGGATTCGACTTGGTTGAAACCGCCCAATGAAACCCGCCGAAAGGCGGACAAAGGGAGCGCACGCGCCGGGAAGAGCACGCCGACTGGGCAGGTCGCGTGAAAAACTTCCGAATGCTGGCGATGCTAAAAACGGCGTCGCTGGACTGTGAACAAAAGGCAACCTGAGAGTGAAGAGGCGAGACCCGTGGCACCGGGCGAACGCGCCGCCAAAAGCGGTGGCTGACCCGGCGCTAAACGGTCAAGACGCGAAGAGCCAATCACAGGCGTGTCTTGGCCTGGTTCGCAAGCCGATGGCGCAACCATCAGCTCAAGCGGGCTGAAAAGCCTCACTCGAAATTCAGCGACCGCAAGGCGCTGGACGGCCCTGCTACGAGGCCGAAAACTCCGCTTGCCGTGGAGAATGGCGTCGGGAAACCGGCAGCCCCCGCAAGGGTGCGCGCCTAATGCCGGTCCGGGAAAGAGAGCCTGGCGCACTCCCATCCCCCATTTGTCCCTGCCTGGCCGAAAGGCCAGGCGGGGACTTAATGTTTTTGGCCCCAACCGTTTCGCCATCGTTTTCCTGATGGGATCGAACGCGGGTGGCGACCATGAATAAGCGCCCTGCCAGGATTTTGAAAAAAGGCTTGCCCGCCGGCTTTGTCCGGCACAAATTGCCGTTAACTTAACCGTCAAAAAAATTTATGGGACGCATTTATAATAATATCGTCGAAACCGTCGGGCGCACGCCGCTGGTGAAACTGAACAAAGTCACTGCCGGCCTGCCCGCCACCATTCTTCTCAAGTGCGAGTTTTTTAATCCCTTGAGCAGCGTCAAGGACCGCATTGGCATGTCCATGATCGAAGACGCCGAAAAGCGCGGCGTGCTGAAAAAGGACACCGTGGTCATCGAGCCCACCAGTGGCAACACCGGCATCGCGCTCGCTTTCGTGTGCGCGGCCAAAGGTTACAAGCTCATTCTCACCATGCCCGAAACCATGTCGGTCGAGCGCCGCACCTTGCTGGCAATGCTCGGCGCGAAGCTCGTTTTGACGCCGGGCGCCGAAGGCATGAAAGGGGCCATTGCCAAGGCCGAGCAACTGGCCAAGGAAACGCCGAGTTCGTGGATTCCCCAGCAGTTCAACAATCCTGCGAACGTGGAAATACATCGCAAGACCACGGCGGAGGAGATTTGGGCCGATACCGATGGCAAGGTGGACATCCTGGTGGCTGCGGTCGGTACCGGCGGCACCATCACCGGTTGCGTGGAAGTCATCAAACCGCGCAAGCCGTCGTTCCAGGCCATTGCCGTCGAACCGAAGGATTCGCCGGTGATTTCCCAAACGTTGGCCGGCCAGCCGGTAAAACCCGGTCCGCACAAGATTCAAGGCACGGGTGCGGGTTTTGTTCCCAACAATCTCCACCTGAAAGACGCGAGCGGCAATCCCTTGATCGCCGACTGTGTCCAGGTTTCCAACGATGATTCCTTTGAGATGGCGCGGCGGCTGGCCAAAGAAGAGGGTATTTTGTGCGGCATCTCATCCGGCGCGAACGTTTGGGCAGCCATTGAGGTGGCCAAACGCCCCGAAAACAGCGGGAAAGTCATTGTCACCATTGCTCCATCGACCGGCGAACGCTATTTAAGCACGCCGCTGGCGGCCGAGGCCCGCGCCGCCGTGGGCGGCTGAGGCCTTGTTCAGCAGATACGAGGCCCTCCATTTTGTCTAAAAAATATGTTGCGCGGGCCGGGTTTTACCCGTAATTAATGATTGTCGAAGGTTTGATACCCGTCGTGGAGCAGTTTTTCCAATAAGAGAGCTCCTGCGGCAATTTCCAAATTCAAAATTCAACGCCGACGTTTCACGGTAATTTTTGGCCCTCGACCACACGACGTATTTATGAGTGACGCAAAAAACAATGGTGAAAAATCGCAGGACTCCGGGTCCGGCTACCTGGAGATTTCTGAAAAAGGATTCGGTTTCCTGCGCACCGCGCAAAATCATTATCACCCGAAGCCGACCGACATCTTTGTCACGCCCGACACCATCCGGCGCAGTTTCCTGCGCGAGGGCAGCCACATTCTCGGTCCGACCCAGCCGCCGCATCGCGGCACCAGCCCCCAGCTCAAGGCCGTCGAAAAGGTCAACGACATGTTGTTCGAGGATTATGTCAAGGCGGTCCGCTTCGAAAATCTCACGAGCATTGACCCGATTGAGAAATTCAGACTGGAAACCGATCCCGATCTGATTGAGACGCGCGTCATTGATCTGGTCACGCCGGTGGGCAAAGGCACGCGCGGCCTGATTGTGGCGCCGCCGCGCACGGGCAAAACGACCATCCTCAAACAGATTTGCAACGCCATCACCACGAATCACCCTGAAGTTCACGCGCTGGTGCTGCTCATTGACGAGCGGCCCGAGGAAGTCACGGATTTTCAACGCTCGGTCAAGGCTGAGGTGGTGGCGTCGTCAAACGACCAGGACTTGGAAACCCATGTCCGCCTTTCGCGCTTCATGATTGAGCGCTGCCGGCGGATGGTGGAATCCGGCAAGGACGTTTTTGTGTTGATGGATTCGCTGACGCGCATCGCGCGCGCTTATAACAGTGTTCATGGTGGCAGCGGCCGCACGATGACCGGTGGTGTGGACGCGCGGGCGCTCGAAATTCCGCGCAAGATGTTCGCCTCCGCGCGCAAGATTGAGAATGGCGGCTCGTTGACCATTCTGGCGACGGCCCTCATCGAGACCGGTTCGCGCATGGACGAACTCATCTTTCAGGAATTCAAGGGCACGGGCAACATGGAGCTGGTGCTCGACCGCAAGCTTTCCGATCGCCGCCTGTTTCCGGCCATTGACATTCCCAAGAGCGGCACGCGCAAGGAGGAAAAATTGTTTCCCGCCAAGCAGATCGAAGCGGTGCGCAAACTGCGCCGCATGATGGTGGACTTGAATCCGGTTGAGGCCATGGAGACCCTCGTGGCCGCCCTCAAAAAACACAAGACCAACGACGAGTTGCTCGCCAAGCTCGAAAAAGGCTCGTAGTTTTTCCGCGGTGAATCCGTCGCTCCATTCGCGCCCCCCGCTGGAGCGAATGATGCGCATTCATCAGGCGCTTCAAGCCGGTGCATTTCCCAACGCCTCCACGCTGGCGCGCGAAATCGAAGTCGCCACCAAAACCATCCACCGCGACCTTGAATTCATGCGCGACCGGCTGGATCTGCCGATCGAGTTTAATCCAGCCCGGAATGGCTATCATTACACCGGGGAGGTTGGCGCCTTCCCCACGATGCAGATTACCGAGGGCGAGCTGTTCGCGCTGGTCATCGCGGAAAAAGCCCTCCAGCAATATCGCGGCACGAGCTTTGAGAAACCCCTCCTGAGCGCCATCCGAAAAATGGAGCAGGCGCTGCCCGACACGATTTCGCTCAATTTCGCCGACATTGAGCAGACGATTTCCTTCCGCACGCGCGCCGAGCCGGTTTTGAATCTCGAAATATTCGATGTCCTCGCCCGGGCTGCCGCCCGACGCCAACAACTCGAGTTGGCCTACCGCAAACCCGGTCAGGGCCAGCCGGAAAAACGCCTCGTGGACCCGTATCATCTGGCGAACATCAACGGCGAGTGGTTTCTGTTCGCGTACGACCACGCGCGCAAAGACATCCGCACCTTTGTGCCCGCGCGCATCCGGTCCGTGAAACCCACCGGGAGGACGTTTGTACGTTCGCGGAATTTTTCGCTGGAGCAGCGCCTGCGCGACAGCTTTGGCGTCCGTTCCGGCGAGGGTAATTATGAGGTCGTCATCCGTTTCCACGCGCGGGTGGCTGATTACATCCGCGAGAAGAAATGGCATGAATCCCAGCAACTGCGCGAAATGAAGGGCGGGGGAGTGGAGTTAAGGATGCGGCTGTCGAGCCTCGGTGAAATTGAGCGGTGGATTTTGGGTTGGGGCGGCGACGCACGAGTGGTCAAACCGCGGGAGCTGGCCGAAGCCGTCAGACGATCGGCAAAAACCATCTTGCAAACCACCGATTCAGAATTTAACGGTTAGAGAGCAACTTGAAGAGATGACTCTGGTTGACCGGAGAAAGGGAAGCCCGTCCGAAAACTTCTTCATCTTCAGCAACCAGAAGGGGTTATTCAGTAAATTAAGAAATCTGTTGTAAAAAAGTGGGGATGTGATAGAAATGTTCGGACATGGGCGCGGCGCCTGTGTCTTTGTTCCAACCCATGAAGGTTTATGGAGATCTGATGAAGGCACGCATGCAATGGACCGTTGGCGCGCTGGTTCTCCTGCTGATTCCAACGGCCGTTATGAGCCAGAGCGGGCCGTCGCTCCCGGTCTATTTCGTCATCCAGTCCGGGGCAACGCCCTCCCAGGCCATCACCCTGGCCGCTTCACTGAACGTACCGACCAACGCGGTGATGGTGACCAATGGGGAGGTGGATTTCCGGGATCCGACCAATTTCATGAAGGTGCCCACCATGCCGGTTACGAATGCTTCAATCATCAGCGTTCTGCTGGCACAGACACCGAATCGGTTTCCCGGCATCCCGATTAAATTTGAGCAGCTTGATTTTGGCGCCTTGAGCAACGTAACGGTCATGAGTTCGAACGCCGCCGTCACTGCGTTGGGCGCGGCGCTGGCGAATGCCGGTTTGTCTTCGCCGTTGGCCGCGCCGGTCGTCAGTCATACACTGCTGATGGCAACCTATACCAACGATACGGGCCAGGTCCTCAGTTTTAGCAATTTTCTGGACACGAAGGTAAGTTATCAATTCAGTCTGGGAGGCTATCCGGTGATCGGTCCCGGCGCCCAGGTGCAGGCGGACTTTGGCCCCGACGGCAGTGCCAGCCGTTTGCTCTACGCCGCGCGCCAGTTGGCTCCTGGCCCGATGGTAAATCTGATTTCCGCCGCCGAGGCCAGTAATCGGGTGGTCGCACCGCTGTCACCCGGGTTCAACGGCCAGGTAAGCGTGCAACTGGTTTACTACGCGCCACCGCTCTCACTGACCACGGTGACCAGCCTCATTCCTTGGTATCTGTGTGACGTCTCGACCGCGGTTACCAACCCGGTCACCGGCGCGGTTTCCATGGTGAACTTGTTCCCGCAGCTCATCCCGGCGACGGATGACACCAATTTTGTGCCCACAGTGAATCTCCTGGCAAATCCTGGCAACGGTGGCACTCAAGTGGTGGCTAGCGCCAGCGTTACCGGCGGTGTGCCGCCCTACACCTATGTGTGGAGCGGGTCAGGCACGAACGTGTTCAGCAATACCGGCCCGCAGTTGAACTATACACCCGTGGTTCAGGTGGCGGCACCCCAACTATCGGTTTTTCCTTCAACGCCGGGCCGGTTGTCGCTCTCATGGGCGGATCCAACGGGTCTTTTCCAGCTCCAATCCGCCTCCAATCTACAAGCCGGTGCCTGGTCGCCGGTCGTTGGCAGTCAGACGACGAGCAACGGCGTCACCACAACCGCTTTGAACCTGAACGCACCCCTGGCCACCTTCTTCCGGCTGGTCCTCTCGAACACCTTTATTCCGGTCACGGAAAATGTGGAGTTGGAGATCATTGACGCAAACGGCGTATTGGTCAGGAAAACCCAATCCGTTCCAGCTTTCGCCGTGGTGTCGCCCATCAGCGTCGTGGTAAATCCGATCCTGTTCGCGGGTTGGGGAACGGAAAGTCCCTACGACGAGGACATCGGCGACGCGGACACCGCTTCATGGCTGGCGGTCATGAGGGGCAATCCTCTTTTCGGGACTGAACGTTTCTATCGCGGCACCTACGTCGCCACGACGGCCGATTTTCTTGAACCACCCTATGGCAATGACGAGCAGATCGTGGACTCCGTGGACCTGGTTTTTTACGTCGGCCACGGGAATGCCAATGCGATCAGTTTCACCACACCCCAATCGGGACCCGGGCAGCCCGGGGTTGGTTTGTATGACAGTGAAACGACGGATGCCTGGGGACACAAAAATCTGGCATGGCTTTGCCTGCTTTCCTGCGACGTTCTGGACAACGGCCAATATTTTAATTTCCCCAGTTTCCGATGGGGCCCGAGTTTCGATGGTTTGCATCTTATGCTCGGTTTTTCGACGGAGGCCGCCTCGGGACATACGACGTTCGAACCGACTTTCGTCGGCGCGATGGCGGCGCCCATTGGGCCCGTGCTGACCATTCAGCAAGCCTGGTTCCTTGCGGCCAAAACCGCCAACGTCGGCGCCCCGGCGGTCCTCGGTCCGATCGGTCCGGGTGGGGTCTGTGACGCGAACGATCATTGGTGGGGGATGGGATCCGTCGGCCCGCGCATCCGTGCCGGGCAGATTCAGGGCTGGTATTATCTGACCGAGTCCAATTAAATTAAGACACCGCCATTCGATTTGCTGATTGGACTGTTTGCGGATTATGGCGTAAAATGTCGGACATGAAGCGTTTGTTGTTTGGCCTCGCGATCGTGGTTATTTCTTCATTTTGCCTTCCTGCTTCCGCCTTTGCCCAAGGCACGGCGTTTACCTATCAAGGCCGGTTGAACGACGGTGGCGCACCCGCCGGCGGCAGTTACGATTTGCAGTTTACAATTTACGATTCAACCAACAGCCCCGGTACGATTGTTGCCGGGCCAATCACCAATTCCGCCACCGCCGTCAGCAATGGGCTGTTTACCGTCACACTGGATTTCGGCGGGGTTTTTAACGGAGCCGCGCGCTACCTCGATATTGGTGTGCGGACCAATGGCAGCGCCAGCACCTTCACCATCCTCAGCCCGCGCCAGTTATTGACGCCGACGCCGTACGCCATCTTCGCCACCAGTGCGAGCAACCTTTCCGGCACGTTGCCCGCGTCGCAGTTGATGGGCACACTGCCGGCCAGCGCCTTTGCGGGTTACACCAACACGGTGGCGTTGACCAACGCCGGTAATCTGTTTTCCGGGAGTTTCAACGGCAATTTTGGTGGCGCCTTTAACGGCTCTTTCTCCGGAAACGGCGGCAGTGTGACCAACCTAAGCGTGACCAATCTGATCGGTGTCCTGGCTGATAATCAATTGCCGGCCAACACCGCATTTGTGAACAGTAATCAGACTTTCAGCGGCGTGAACACCTTCACCAATTTCGGCAACAGCTTCCGGGGCAGCTTTTTTGGAAACGGACTGGTCGGCTGGATTCCCACCAATGGTACGGCCATCCAGGCCGTGATCGACACCGGCTATCTTTTGACCAACTCCCAACTGGTGACGGTGACATTGCCGGCTTCGCCCAGCGCGGGCGATATTGTTCGCATCTCAGGTGCGGGTGCGGGCGGTTGGCGGGTTTCGCAGAACGCGGGTCAATCCATCATTGGAAACTTTTCGAGCTTTATCAAATCGCCCTGGACGCCCAGCGGCGCATCTCCGTTGAACTGGCGCGCGATTGCTTCGTCCGCGGATGGCAGCCAGTTGGTGGCGGTGGCGAGCAGCACCGGCGGTGGGATTTTTACCTCGATTGATTCGGGTCTCACCTGGTCGGGTCCCTTTGGCGGACTCAGCAGCGCCAATTGGTACGCCGTGGCCTCGTCCGCCGATGGCAGCAAATTGCCCGCGGCCGTCAATGGCGGGGACATTTACACAAACTCGGGCACGAGCTGGACAGCGGCATTTGGGGCGGCGAATTGGGTTGCCCTGGCTTCCTCGGCGGATGGCACCAAGCTGATTGCGGCGGCGGCCGGCCTGGGTGTTTACGTTTCGAGCAATTCGGGCGCGAGTTGGACGCAAGTGGTTGGAGGCGCAAATTGGATTTCGGTCGCTTCCTCGGCGGATGGGACCAAGATGATCGCAGCCATTTCGGGGGGAGGGATTTATGGCAATTCAAGCGGAAGCTGGTTGCTGCTATCCGGCAGCACGCCGGCCAGTGGAACCTGGGCTTCCGTGGCTTCATCCGCTGACGGCAGCAAACTGGTTGCGGTGGCCACCGGGGGCGGCATTTATACCTCCGGCAATTCCGGCGGTTCATGGCTTCTTCAGACAGGCGGTTTGCCGGCCAGCGCAGCGTGGTCTTCCGTGGCTTCATCGGCCGACGGCAGCAAGCTGGCGGCGGTGGTCAGCGGCGGTGGGATTTATACCTCAAGCAATTTTGGCGTCACCTGGGTGCAGCAAACCAATGCGCCGACCCGAAGCTGGAACGCCATTGCTTCGTCGGCCGATGGCACCAGGCTGGCCGCAGCGATCAACAACTCTACGACCGGCGGAATTTATGTTTCAGAGGCTTCTCCACTAACCACCACCACGGTTGGGACGACCGGTTACCTCATTGGCGGCCAGGGCTCGGCGGTGGAATTGCAATACATCGGCAACAACCAGTTCATGCCCGTCAGCTTCGCGGGGAATCTTTGGGGTTATTGACAGCCCGGATGCGAGGCGGGAATCACCGGTCCTTGCTGCTGATTTTAAATTTCGGGCATTGGCCCAGAAATAATTTCGGATTTTGATAGATGACCTTGTCAATCACCGCGGCCGGATGGCCGCGCTTTTTCATTTCCAGCGCGGTTTTCGGCACGGCCAGGGGATCGCTTATGCCCCAATCGCACGCACTGTTCAGCCAGATTTGTTCCTGGCCATAGGTTTCAAGGATGTCAATCGCACGCGCCGGCGAACATTTGGTTTCCGGATAAAGGGTCATCCCCGCCCAAAATCCCGCGTCCAGGACCAGCCCGACCGTATGCTCCTCGACGTGGTCAATGATGACCCGCTCCGGCCGGATGCGCCGGTCGCTTTTCAGCACATCCAGGATCAACCGCGTGCCTTTCAATTTGTCCTCCAGATGCGGCGTATGGACCAGGATGAGTTGATGGTACCGCGCGGCAAGAGCCACGTGCATTTCGAGCACCTTCAGTTCATTCCGTGAATTCTTGTTCAAGCCAATTTCGCCGATGCCCAGCACGTTGGGGCAGTTGAGAAATTCGGGGATCAGCGCGATGACTTCCTCCGCAAGTTTCACGTCTTCGGCTTCCTTGGGGTTGATGCAAAGCCAGCTGAAATGTTTGAGGCCGAACTTCGCGGCGCGCGCGGGTTCGTGCCCGGTGAGCTGGCAAAAATAATCGTAAAAGCCGGCGGCGGAGCTGCGGTCAAAACCCGCCCAAAACGCCGGCTCACACACCACTTCGCACCCGGCAATGGCCATGCGCTCGTAATCGTCCGTGACACGGCTGACCATGTGGGCATGAGGCTCGATATAGCGCATGAACTGGTTTGAAGGTTGTGGGCGGAAGTTGGGTCACCCGGTTTTGCCGGCCCAGGCCCCCGCCGCGCTTTTACCTTTTGCCTTGGCAATGGGCCGGGTCGTCGGGTCGCTGAAGGCGAGCAGAACCTGTTTTACCTTCTCGTTTTGTCCGTCATTCAGCCGGCCCAACGCGGCCCGAAAAGCTTTGAGGCGGAAATCATCCTTGCCGTCGGCGCGTTCGACACGGTCAAGAAAGGCGGCGACTTCAATCAATTTGTGCCGGGCGTCGAGAAAATAGAGGTCGAGAACTTGCTGTTGGGTCATGTGGTTTTTTATTTACGATTGATGATTTTTAGAGGCGTGGCAAATCGTAAATCATCAATCTTTGGTGTTAATCGAGTTGATCCAGGCCAAAATCTGCCGGGCGGCGGCTCGCGGCGCGGTGCTGAGAACGTTATGATCGGCCGTCCGGATGATTTTGTAGTCGCGCAGGGCCGGACAATGGTTCCGAAGCCAGCGCCGGACCCGGGGCCACGGCACGATGGGGTCGAACCATCCGCTCAACCCAAAGACCGGCAGGGTGGCCTGGCCGGCGATCGGGCGCGGATCGCTTTCCGCCACCAGATGCAGGCGATGTTGCGCTGCGCGGCGGTCCAATTCCGTGCGACGGGAGACAAATTCATCAATCGCCGCCAGGGTTTGCGGTGAACGACGATAGCGAAAGCGCGCCACCCTGGCATAGCCGAAGATGATCCAGACGAGCAACCGCGTTGAAATCCGGCCGGTGATTCTTTCCGCGAGCCGGACCGTTCGATATCTGGGATATTTTACAAAACCGCCGGCCAGAATTACGCCTTGAGCCATAAACCTGCCGCGTGCCACCATGGCCCAAACCACCTGTGATGAAAACGATTCGCCCAGAAGCCAGCCGCGGGTGATGCCATTTTTCGCCAGAACGGTTTCAATTGCCGCCGCGTAATCGTCCAGCGACCATGTAAGCGTGCGGGGATAGGTAAATTCAACAAACCGTACCTGACCGGCAATGGCGTGGCGAAACCCGCCAATCAGCGTCCAGTCACCATGCAAGCCGGGCAGGTAAATCAACGTTGGCTGCGAGGCCGCGCCGTAAATGCGGAGTTGCGGTTCATCATCCATCGTCACAGGATTATCCACAGACTTGGGACTGGCGGCCAGCCTGTCGCTCTAAAATAGTTTTGGGAAAAACTCCCGGGCGGTTTTACAAGTTGCCATGCTCAGTTCGCCGGACGAACAGCCTTTGACCTGGGCGACGACTTCGGAAATCTCCTTCACGTAGGCCGGCTCACAACGTTTGCCGCGATACGGCACGGGCGCCAGATACGGGCAGTCGGTTTCCAGCATGAACCGGTCCAACGGTGTGGCCGCCACGGTATCGCGAACATTTTGCCCGTTCTTGAACGTGACGATGCCGGTAAAGCTGACCAGCGAGCCGATTTCCAGCACCCGGCGCATCCGGTCGGCGCTTTCTCCGAAGCAATGGAAGACGCCCCGCACTTTTCCCGCAAACGGCTTGAGCTGCGCCAGCGTGTCGTCAAACGCATCGCGCTGGTGGATGATGCAGTTTAGTCCGGCTTCAATGGCCACTTCCATTTGCTGCAAAAAAATGTCGGCCTGGCGTTGTTTGTAACGGGTGTCGTCCCCGGCGTTGCCACCTAGTGAGCCGGGCAGATGGTGATAATCCAGGCCGATCTCGCCGATGGCCACGACCTTGGGATGTTTGGCATATTCACGCAAGGCCGGGCGGAGGTCGGATGGGGCTTTCATCACCTCGGTGGGATGCCAGCCAACGGCGGCATACACCGAAGGGAATTTCCCGGCCAACTGGATTGCGCGTTCACTGCTGCTCAGGCTGGTTCCGATGGAAATTATTTTGGCGATACCGGCGGCCTGGGCACGGGCGATGACTTCGGGCAGGTCCTTCGCGTAATCGGGATAATCGAGGTGCGCGTGAGTGTCGTAAAAAACCGCCGTGTCATTGGTGGTCATTGGATCAGCGCTTCGTATCTGGCGACGTCGTCCGGTTTGTTGAGTTTTCGCGCCAGCGCCAAAAGTTTCTGGTAAATGGAAATCCTGCCGGGATAATCCGGCGCTTCCTGAAGCAGTTTCTGATAATTGTCATAGGCTTCCTGGTTCTGGTCCTGTTCTTCGAGTTTCCCGCCGAGGGTCAGGCGGATGCGAATGCGTTGCTCGGGCGATGGCCCAAGCTTCAAGGCCCGTTCGTACATGTCAATGGTCGCGTCAGGCTTGCCTTCCTGTCCATAGAGGTCGGCAAGTTTTTCGGTGAGCACGGCGCTATTGGTTGTGATGCTTGCATTTTCGAGATAATTACCCGCCGCATAGATGGAGGCGCCATGGACCAGGGCCAGGTCGATCACGCGCAACTGCAACCATTCGACCAGCGGACTATGGCGACGCACCAGTTCCGCATGCCGGACCGGCAGCGATTTGCCAAACGGCCGGTAAAGTGGATCACCAATAACCGTCGTCTGCCATGATAAAACCGGCTGGGCATCCCAGGCCGCCTCGCCAAAGGTGAAACCCTCAGCCATCCAACGCGCCAGAAAAGCGGCGACATTGGGCGTGCCCGTGAGGTAGGGTTCATAGACGCAACCCATGGTGCACGTTGCACCCTTGGCCAACAGGGGACCACACCAGTTTTTATTCTCACTGCGAAGCGTGTCCGCGCTGAAGGAATGAAGGTGATAGGCAAAAGCGCCGGGCATGAATTCAACCTGGGGCAGCGTGAACGGACCGGAAACATTCACATCGTACCAACCGCAGTAAATGGCGATTTGACTCATCGGAAAATCCATCGAAAACGTTTCCGGTTTGTCGTCCAGGGTGGTTTCAAATCCCAGTTGACGGCAAATTTCGGCACTCTCTGCTATCCACTTGTCGCCCGGATAGTAACTGTCCGTTTTGCCCAGTCCGCGCATGTCAAAATAGGTACGGCCCCACAGACCGTCCCGCTCGGCTTCGAGCGCCTTGTCCACCAGGGCTTTTGCGATATTGGCGTTCGGCCCATCCAGGCGGGCGACCAGCAAAATGCCGTTGGTCGGGTTCAACAACGCCGTGTTGGTGGCGCCATAAGCCCAGTTTTGCAACGGTCCGGCCAGGGGAAAATTTGCTTCGACCAGCGGCAGCCAGGCCAGTTCGGAATCCACGGCGGCTTCATTCCGGTTCAATTCCGGGTTGACTCCCTTGGGAAAGGGTTCTTTTAAATTCGGGTCCGGCGCGATCTTCAGCGGGACGCCGTAACACAGGACCAGATAGCGGATTTTCGACGCCACCACGCGGCGTTCAACCCGCTGCGGTTCTCCATTGGTCGCCAGGTTGGTCACCGAACCAAACTGCCAGAGACCATCGGATTGCAGGCGGCGGGCGAGCGGCAGTTGTAGCGCGTCGCGAAATTCGTCCCGCGACATGACTTCGTCCGTCGTCAGGGAGAATCCATAGATTTGTTTTGGAGGCACCTGCCGCATTTTGGCGTAATACTCGGCTACCGACCTGGAGCCAGGCATGTGTTTGTTGTAAACGATGACCACCTCGTCGCCGCCGGCTTGCGCCAGCAGCGGCGCCAGGATTAGCAGGAAAATCGTTAATCGCATTCCCCAAAAGTTCATATGTCTGCCATTTGACATTGGACGGACCGAAACATTCTAAGATTCAGGAATCAGTCGTGATTTTAAGGCCATCATAGGCAAGCGCAACGCCCTCCGGCAACTCTGCCTGGGTTCGGTTATGATCGTAATCGTGGGTCAAATGGGTTAAAAAGGTTTTGGCCGCGCCGATGCGCCGCGCCGCCGTCAGCGCTTCGTCAAGACACATGTGCGTCGGGTGCGGTTTCGGCCGGAGCGCATCGAGGACGGCGATTTCGACGTGGCGGACTTTTTCGATAACCGCCGGTGGCACCTCTTTGCAATCGCTCAAATAAGCGAGCCGTTTCCGGCCGTTCTGTACAAACAGATAACCGTATGTGGTCAGGGAACCGTGGGGCAAGGGCAGGGGGGTGATTTCCAGATCGCCGACCGTGAACGGACCGTCAATGATGTGCGGCTCCGGTTGGAAATATCCCTTGGGGATGGGCCGGCCGTCAAAGGCGTAAACAAAAATGCGCCTGAGGGAAGCCATCGTTTCCTCATTCGCATAGACCGGCAGCGCTCCCCCCCGCAGATCGCAGAAACGCCGGCAATCATCCAGTCCCATGATATGATCGGCATGCGGGTGGGTGAAGACGACCGCGTCGAGCCAGAGGATGTTTTCGCGCAGCATTTGCATCCGGAATTCCGGAGTGGTGTCCACGACCAGCTTTACCCGGTCGGTGGCGACGTAAACCGAGGGCCGCATGCGGTGGTTTTTGGGGTTTGCCAAAAATTCCGGCGGATATTCCTTGCCGATGACCGGCACTCCTTGCGAAGTGCCGCTGCCCAGGAAAACTAGTAAAAAAGCCATGCCAATATCGTCCGCCCAAGTTAGCGGGAGCCACCGCCCGGCGCACCAAAAACTTTTCTTTTTTTGTCCGTCGGATTCTGTTCTTATAGGAACGCTGGTTGTTCCAAACTGTTTACAAATCATGGACTCATTACCTACTGTTTTACTAAAGCCGGGCGAGGCCGGCCGTGTCGTGGCCGGACACCCGTGGATTTATCATGGCGAAATTCTCCGGCTGACCGCACCGCCGGCCGATGGCGAACTCGTCCAGGTCAAGGACCATCGCCAGCGGCTGCTCGGCGTCGGATTTTTTAACTCAAAATCCAAAATCAACGTTCGCGTCCTTTCCCCGGAGCGGGTCGAGGTAAATCAGGCGTTTTTCGAGGAACGCATTCGTGCCGCCCTGGTCGTCCGTCAAAGACATCTGCCTCGCGCCACGTCGTTTCGTGTCGTCAATGCCGAAAGCGATTTTCTCAGCGGCCTCATCGTGGACAAATATGAAGACGTGCTGGTGGTGCAGATTTCATCGCTCGGCATGGACCGGCGAAAAATGCAGATTCTCGCCGCCTTGCAAACGATCTTCTCACCCCGGGCCATTCTGGAACGCAGCGATATGGCATCGCGCAAGTTTGAAGGGCTGGAGGAATCAAGCGGTGTCTTGTCCGGCGGGTTATCAGGCCTGGTTTCGGTGAATTTAAATGGATTGAAATTTGAAACCGATTTGGTGGGCGGGCATAAAACCGGATTGTATCTTGACCAGCAGGTGAATTATCAGGCCGTGTCGTCCTTCGCGAAGGGAGCGCAGGTTTTGGATTGTTTCAGTTTTCTGGGCGGGTTTGGTTTGCACGCGGCCCGGGCGGGCGCGGCACACGTTCACCTGCTCGACCAGAGTGCGGAAGCGATTGCCGCCTCGCAACGGAATGCCACGGCCAATGGACTGGCGGACCAATGCTCGTTTGAAACCATAAATGTCTTTGACTGGCTCAAGGCGCAAACGGCTGTCAAACCGCACGAGAAAGTCATTCCGCGGTTTGACCTGATTATCCTCGATCCGCCATCATTCACGCGCAATCGTGCCTCGATGCCGGATGCCCTGCGGGGTTATAAGGAGATTCATCTGCGTGCGTTGAAGCTGCTCAGGCCCGGCGGCACCCTGGCGACGTTTTGTTGTTCGCATCACGTGGACGCGATGACGTTCCAGGATGTGATTCTTTCTGCCGCTTACGACACCCACCGGATATTACGCCGGGTCGCAACGTATTCCCAAAGTCCGGACCACCCCGTCATCCCGATGATTCCTGAGACGGAATATTTGAAGGGATTCGCGTTTGAGTTGGTGAGGTAAACTTGTAGAAGCCGACGTAAGGAGGCTCATTTGGAGTTCGGAATTCGGAATCAAACTGTGAGCCTCGTTGCCTCGGCTCCTACTACGCCGACGCGATAGAAATACGCTCCAGTGTGAATCAGTCAATGCAGACGGAAAAACAGGCTATTGGAGGGATTGGTCAGGTTGAGATAATTCGTGCCGTTGGTATTCGTCACGCCGCTGCTGGCCGACCAGCCGTTCGTGTCCGTCATGTCGCTGTTCTGCTGCAATGCCCAGCTT
>JAJPJM010000025.1 GCA_021324235.1 Verrucomicrobiota bacterium | reverse complement strand
GTTTGACGGGCCCGCCCTTTGCTGATAATATCTGTACATGATCCCGGTTCGGCTGAGTGTCATAAGCGCTATTCTGTTATTCGGAGCCAGCACTCTTTATGATCAGGCGGCGATCGTCGTCGCGTGTGTTGGAGACAGTATCACCGCCGGGGCTAATTTAACCAATCCGGCCGTTCAAGGTTATCCCGCCAAGCTTCAACAACTGCTCGGAACCAACTATAACGTGATAAACTATGGCGTCAGCGGCACCACCTTGCTGCTTCAGGGCGACATGCCCTACTGGACGACCAGCGCCAACGCCGCTGCCCATGGTCCGCCCTTGCCGAACATCGTTGTCATCATGCTCGGTTCGAACGATTCAAAACCGCAGAACTGGCAGTACGGGACAAATTTTTATTCCAATTATCAGAGGTTTATCCTCACCTTTACCAATTTGTCCACGCAACCGCTGGTGTTGGTCTGCACGCCGCCGCCCGTCTTCGGCGCCAACGGCTACGGTATCAACGCCGGCATTGTCGCAACGAATATCTCCCCGCTGGTCCGCCAGATCGGCACCAATCTGAATCATCAGATCATTGACATGCAAACCCTGCTCGCCGGCCACGGCGAATGGTTTCCCGACAATGTCCATCCCAATTCACAGGGCACGTCCGTGATGGCCGCGATTGTCTATACGGCGCTTTTGGGCGATACGATGTACGGTGACATCCCCAGCCTGGGGATTGACGTACCCGGAGATGGCAATGTCGCTTTTAATTGGCCTGCGGGAGGTGCCGGATGGGTTCTTCAAACCATTCCCGCTCTGGGCGGTACGAATGTCTGGAGCATTGTCAGCAACGTCATCACCAATGACGGAACCGCATCGTCCCTCGCCTTTCCCCTTCCTGGACCCAGTGCCCTGTACCGGCTTTGGAATCCTTCGATTCAAGGTCCTTGAACCCTGAACCGGCTCCATGGGAAGAGCGCAAAAGTCGCGCTCGTCACTTAACCGCCGCCCAGACGCGGTGTACGTCGTCATGATCGTCCAGGCTCTGAAGAAATTCGCCGACCTCCGCCCGTTGTTCCTCGGTAAGGGTGGGATGGCTTTTCGGCAGATAGCCCGGCTCGCTGGTGATCACCGTCCAGCCGTTTTGTGAAAGCCAGCGGGAAACGGTGTGGACCGCCGTGCGGTCGCAAATGAACCGCGCCCCGACCGTGCCTTCCGGGACATCGTCGTTCTGCTCGGGTGTTAGCGGTTCCACCTCATTCGCGCCGGCCTCGATGGCGGCGGCTTCGCGGTCAATGGTCGTGTCGGGATGATGCGCTTCCACCAGGCCGACGGGGTCGAACAGGAATTTGTTGCTGCCGGCCGTGCCGAGCTGGCCCCGCTTGAACAACACGCGGATTTCCGGCGCCGTGCGGTTTACGTTGTCCGTGAATACTTCCACAATCACCGGCACCTTGTGCGGCGCGTAACCCTCGTAGGTCACATGCTCCATCACGAGTTTTTCGTCGCCGGTGCCCGCGCCTTTTTTGATGGCGCGTTCGATGACCTCACGCGCGACGCTTTCCTTGCGCGCCTTTTCCACGGCGGCGAAGAGGCGCGCATTCATCGCCGGATCCGCCCCGCCCAGCTTGGCGGCGACGGAGATTTCGCGGACCACTTTGCTCGTTTGCCGGCCTTTCTTCAGTCCGGCCACCAGCCGTTTGGCATGCAACCATTGGCGTCCCAGGGGAAAAATCTAGCAAACCGCCGCGCGATGGCGAGCGTGGAACGCGCCGTTCATCGGTGGCGGACCGGCATCAGCCCGAAGTGCAATACCAGCCAGATCGGCACGGCGAACAGCCCGATGGCCATCAGGCGGTCCCAGGTCCAATTCATGCCGATGTGCGCCTGGATTGGAAACAGGGTGATCATGAAGTAATTCGCGAACCGGGTGTGGCCGATGAAATGCAAATGTTTTGGAAATTTCTTCCGCAGGCCGCTGATGAGCGCCACCAGGCCCAACGCGAGGGTGAGAAAGGTCACCAGCAAATTCACCGGCAGCCCCGCGTTCAGTTCAATGCGCGGCAGGTTCAGTCCGCGCGACGCAAAATACGGCCACGACCATTGGGCGCCCGCCCACAGAAAACTGAACCCGGACTGAAGGGCCGTGCGAAAATTCGCCTTGTCCGCCGTCAATTCGTTCAGCAGCAGGCCAAAGTAAAGCGGCACAATGCCCCAGATCAGCGCCACGTGCTCGAACGGCGTGGCAATCAACTCAACGAACGTGGCCCAATAATGCTGGATCATCCGTGGTGTTTTGAACGCGCCCGCTGCTGTTAGTGGGCCGTATTGTCAATCTTCTGTTTCACCTCGCCGACCACATTCGTCGTGGTCTCCTTGACCTTGGCGGCGACATTGGTGGCAGCCTCGCTGATTGCCTTCGTGCTGACGGCGACCGCGTCGGTGGTGGCGGCCTCGATCGATTCGGCCGCATTCTTGGTTTCAGCCGCGACCCTTTTCGCGCCGGTCTTTTCCTCATGCATCACCACGACGGCAACCACCGCCGCCACGAGCAGCAAAACAACCAGTCCTTTGATGATTTTCATAAAACGTATCTTGGACGAATCCGGTCAGGGTTTTGTTCGATCATCCCGGGCCCAACTGGCCGCGGAAGGCGCTGTAAACCATCTCCACCGCCGCCGCGGCGAGAATCATGCCCATCACCCGGCTGAGAATGTTGGCGCCGGACCGCCCGATGAACCGCATGATCCAGTTGCCTAGCAGCATCAGGATCAGCGTCGCGACGAGCACCAGGGCCATCACTCCGCACGTGAGGGATTCCTGGAAAAAACTGTGCGTGTTGTTGTCCGTAAGCACCACCACCGACAACAGCGCGCCGGGCGTGGCAATGGAAGGCATCGCCAGCGGGAAAATGGCCACGTCATGACCCTCGTCCGCTGCCGAATTATGGGTCAAATCCCTGCCGAAAATCATCGTCAGTGCGAACAGGAACAGGACAATCCCTCCGGCGATCTGGAATGAAAGCATCTCAATCCGCATCGCCTCCAGCAGATATTGTCCGAGATAAAGAAACCCGGCCAGCAGGAGGAACGCAATGAACGTCCCACGCATTGCCGCGCGTTTGCGCACCGCCGGGGTCATGTCCTTGGTCACCGACAAATAAAGCGGCACCGTGCCGATGGGATCCACCGTCACCCAAATGGTCACAAAGTCGAACAGCAATTCGTTCCACGTCATGCGCGCATCAGTCTAGCCGCCGGCCCAACATCCGCCAGCAATTCCGCCTTCCGGAGCTGGCCGTTCATTTGACAGCTCGGCTCCACTTCCGGCATGGCGCCTGCTGGATTAACCGGGCAAATAACAGAAATCAATAAAAAGAATATTATGAAGCTGGTACGATCCTGCGTTCGGGTTTTCTGGTTGCTGTCCCTGGTGTTGCTGGTTCAACGTCTGGCGGCCCAGACCTTGAGCCTGAGCCCCACCTCCATCGGGAGCCTTACGCACAATTACTACCCGTTCCCTGCAGACGGGGATGATAATCAGCCGTTCACGTTCGGAAGCCCCTCGGTCCAGCTTGTCAGCATCAACACCATTCAAGTCAGTGTGAGTGCCCCGCCGGGCGAAGCGTGGAATGTTTTCTACACCGGCCAGGGGTTTAGCTCGGCCACCCTCAGGTTCGAATTGTACTATAACAACGGTTTTGCCGCGCCTTACGCTTCCGTTACCTCCTCCAGCCTGCAGTTTGATTTTGTGAGTGGCAACAGCGCCAGTCTCGGCAGTTTCTACGACGGTTCATCCATACCCGATTCGGGCGATCGATTTGACCTGAGCCTGGAATACAACGTGGTGGGCAATTTCGCAATCTCCGGATTCACCGCCACCATTACCTTCGACAACAGCACACTGGCTGCTGTGCCTCTGAGCAGCTTTGACGCTGCTTACTTGGATTACCAATATCAACCCAGCAGCTTCAGTGCGCCGGATCCAGGACCGCAATTGACGCTGGAGGCCGCCCCGGAACCGTCCATCATCACATTCATCAGCCTGGGCGGACTGGCAGTCCCGATGTTGTTCCGCCGCCGGTCTCCAAGGTCATTCGGGCGGCGTCAGAATCCGCGCGCGTGACCGAGTATTTTACCGCGCGACGTTCCGCTTCCGGCCAGCCGGGCAGCACGTCCTCCCCGTAAAAAAATTCAGCCTCGAACACGAGTCCGGCCTTTTTCATGACCCGGCGCGAGGCCCGGTTGCCGGCCAGCGTGCGCGCGCACACCTTCGCGTAACCCCACTCATTAAACGCCTTTACCACCAGCGCACGGGAACCTTCCGTGGCCAGCCCACGACCCCAAACGCTGCGCTTCAGCCGGTAGCCCAGTTCCGTTTCTTCCGGTGCAATCCGGTCCGGTCGCAGGTGAAACCAGCCGATGAACTCGTCGTCCTCGCGCAGATGCGCCGCCCAGAATCCGCGCGGCGGCGATTGACGATACTGCTCAAGACAGCGGGGAATGATTTCGTTTTGGATTCGCGCCAGCGGTGTGGATTGGCCTTTGGAAATGAACCGCATCACCTCCGGATCGCTGTCGAGTTCAAACAACCACTGCGCGTCCTCAACGCGAAATTGGCGGAAATACATCCGTTCTGTTTCAAGGATTAGGTTGGCGCACCCGACCAGATTCATTTTACCGGAGGATTACCGACGTGCGCCTTCCATGAATCATACGCCGCTTGGTCAGCCAGCAACGCCTCCATGGCCGCCGCCAACGGTTCGATACGCACCATTCCAGAAAACACCGCGCGATCTCCAATGGCGTTTTCCATCACGAATGCCGGACGTTGATTGATCTGAAGCGCATCAAACTCGGCGGATGATTTCCTTACGCGGGCGGCGACATCGCTGGATTTGGCACGGGCGAGAAGTTTTGCCCTGTTCAATTTTGCCGCTTTGACGGCGACGTCAGCGGCGACGTCCCATCGCCCGACCTTTTTCCCCTCGCGCTCGCCCGCATGCGCGATGGCCAGGCGCACAAGATCATCCGTCACGCCGAAATCCCGGGCGGCTTCGGTGACGAGATTTGGCGCGGTATATTGTTTCAAACCGGGTTCAAACCAACCTGCGTTCAACATGAACGGGGAACGCATCATCGTGCCGCTGCGGCGATAAAACCATTCGGCCTGTGCTTTTGAAACCGGATAGGCGCCGGCCGGCATTTGAGCGATCTTCCAGTTGAATTCGACCCTGCCCGTGTAACGTGCCTTCAATTCCGTCCACGCCGGTTCCGCCCAATAACACCAGGACGAAACCACATCGAGAAAGTATGTGATTTTTACGTTCACGCGCGCCGCTCTTTGATGCTCTGCAAAATGTCCGCTACGACTTCGGCTTTCGGCTTTGCGCCGAGGTTGCCTTTGCCGTGCAACCGGACGGAAACGTTGCCGGCTTCCATGTCGCGACCGCCGATGACCAGCATGGTGTGGACCTTGGCCTGTTCCGCGTCCTGAATCTTGCCGTTGATTTTGTTTGACGAAAAATCCGATTCGCAGCGAACGAAGTTCGCGCGGAGTTCGTTGACGATGGCCTTGGCGTAATTTACCAGCGGCTCCTCCTCGCCGAGGGTCATCACGCGGACCTGTTCCGGCGCGAGCCAGAGCGGGAAATTGCCGGCGTAATGCTCGATCAGAAAGCCGATGAAGCGTTCGTGCGTGCCGAGCGGCGCGCGATGGATGCACAGTGGCGTCTTGTTGCTGTTGTCCTTGTCACGGTAGGTAAGGCCGAACTTCGCAGGCACCGCAAAGTCCACCTGGTTCGTTGCCAGTGTAAATTCGCGGCCGATGACACTCCAGACCTGCACATCAATCTTCGGCCCGTAGAACGCCGCCTCGTTCGGCACTTCCACGTAGGGAATTTTCGAATCGATGAGCGTCTGGCGGACCATGTCCTCGGTCTGCTTCCACAATTCCGGTTCGTTGACGAACTTGGCGTTGTCGCCGGTGAGGCGCGAAGGGTCGTGCGTGCTGAAGCGCATCACGTACTTGTCGATGCCAAAAATCTTGAAATACTTCAGATACATCTCGTTCACCGCGTTGAACTCGGCGGCGAATTGCTCCGGTGTGCAATAGATATGCGCATCGTTCATGTTGAGCGAGCGGACCCGCATGAGACCGAACAATTCGCCCGACTGCTCGTAGCGGTAGCAGGTGCCGTATTCGGCCAGGCGCAACGGCAAATCGCGGTAACTGCGCGGCTCCGCCGCAAAAATGCGGTGATGATGCGGGCAGTTCATGGCTTTCAAATAATAACGATCCGGCTCCGGCAACTGCGCCCATTTGCTTTTGGAAAAGACCGTTGCAATAGCTGATTTTTCAAGATGAATCCGAACTTGTTCAGGCTTCTGCCAAAAATCTTTCTCAAATTCTTGAAGTGAATAATTTGATTCCTTTAAACGCGGGAAAATTTTCTCCATGTTTTCTCGCAACAACTGGTCCGATTGCTCGATCGAGCGGGCTTGCGCTTCGACATCTACTTTTTTGCCGCTTTCTGCACGAAGTGTCATTGGTGGGTACATTGATTCCGCATAAAGCACCGGCAAATGACCGCTCGTTAAATACATTTTCTCGCGCGCGATGTGCGGCGTTTTCACGCGCACATAGCCGGCGGCAAATTCGGTTTCCTTCGCCAGTTTTTCCAGTTCCTCCACAATCGCCGTGCCTTTCGGCAGCCACAACGGCAGGCCCGGCCCGACGTATTCGGTGTCAATCGCGAACAGGCCCATTTCCTGGCCGATCTTGCGGTGGTCGCGGCGCTTGGCCTCCTCGAGCATCTTGAAATACTCGTCGAGCTGGGTCTTGTTCTTGAACGCCGTGCCGTAGATGCGCTGGAGCTGGGGGTTGCGTTCGTCGCCCTTGTAATACGCGCTGGCCACGCTGGTGAGCTTGAATGCGCCGATGTTGCCGGTGCGCATCACGTGCGGCCCGGCGCACAGGTCAACAAAATCGCCGTTCTTGAAATAGGTGATCTGTTCGCCTTCGGGAATGGCTTCCAGATTGCCGAGCTTGAACACCGACGGGTTTCCCGGCCTCGCGCCTAACGCCCCAAGCCTTCCCGCCTGCGCGTCAGCAATCGCCTGCTCGCGCGTGACGACGATTTTCTCGAACGGATGGTTGGCCTTGATTTCCTTTTTCATCTCGGCCTCGATGGCCATGAAATCCTCGGGCGAGATGCGGTGCTTCAGGTCCACGTCGTAATAAAATCCATTTTCGACCGGCGGCCCAGCGGCAAATTGGGCGTCCGGCCACAGGCGCAGAATGGCCGTGGCCATGACATGCGCGGCCGAATGCCGGAGGCGTTCCAGCTCGGTCATCTTCGCGCGGTCGTCCAAAGTTTTACGTTCGTCCATATTTACCGCAGAGACGCAGAGGATAGGATTTTCTTTCTGATTTTCAAACCACAAAGACATCAACAAAAAGCCGCAACGGCCCCTCGCCCCGCCTGGCGGGGAGAGGGTGGCGCAAAGCGACGGGTGAGGGGTTCAAGTATTCTCAAAATATCTCTGTGCCTCGGTGTCTCTGCGGTTTAAAAGGTTTGCCGGTCAGTCATGCGGCAGGCTGTCGGGGCTGATTTGGAGTTCCTGGCAGGCGTGGATGTAGGAGGCGGCCGACCAGGCCTGGAAACATTTGCCCATCGGGATGCCGGTGCGGCCGTGGACCCATTCGTTGAATTCCCATTCCTGGTTTTTGCCGAGCCGGTTCAGTTGCGCGAGCTTGAGCAGTTCGCGGCAGGCGACTTCGTAAAGGCCGAGCCGGTGAATGAACCGCACCCACATGCCGCCGATAAACGGCCAGATGCCGCCGTTGTGATAATGGCCGGGCAGGTTCAACAGATTGACGGTGTAATAGGCGCGCCAATCGGGGTCGCCGGCCTGCACCGGCGGATACAAATTGGCCACCGGCCAGGGATCGTTGACACCGACGCCCCACATGAATTTGAACGCGACGCGCGCGCGATCCACGTCGAGCACGTTGTTCAGGAAGGCCAGGATGTTTCCGAGCACGTCGCAGCGCCAGCTGTAACTGAACGGCGTGACCTCCGCCAGCAGGTAACTGGAATCGCCCAGCGAAAACTGGCGGTCGGCAAAGGTGACCTGCACGGGCGCCTCGCGGGTTTTGGTGGACGGCCAGAAGGACGCGAGGATTTTGCCGCGGATAAACTGCGACCAGCGGAGATAATCCGCCGCCGGCTCGAACTTTTTCTGAAACTCCAGCAGCCGGCCAAAACAGACGTTGGCGCGGTACCAGAGGATTTCGTCGTAAAGCACGTGATAGCTGCGCCCGAACAAATCGGTCCAGTCGCCGGCTTCGGGGATTTCCAGCAGGCCGTCGTTGTTGCTGTCGAGGGCGCTGAGCCAGTTCATCACGCGCTGCAGCCGGTCGGAGTACTCGTTCAACAGATCGTGGTCCTGCGTTTTATTGACATAGTGATAGAACGCGATGACGGTCAACAGGCCGCCGTCAATGGAACAGATGCCCCCCACGCCGCTGTAATCGGGCGTCCTGGTGTCAATGCGCACATTGGCGGGGATCTGGCCATTGGGCGAAATGTGGTCGAGGAGCGTCCGCAGCGTTTGTTTTTGGGCCGCCCGGACCTGCGGGTCTTCCAATTCAATCGTGCTGATGAGCGTGATGGAGCCGTCCCGGGCCCAGACACTGCGGTAATTGACATCGGTGCCGGTTACTTCGTTGTCGTCGAGCGAACACGCCGAGAACCCCAGCGGTGTGATGTTTTTTCGCAACGCGGTCAGTGCCTGGTCGTAACCCGTGCAGATGAGCTGGCGTTCCTCGGACGTCAGGGTGCCCAGCGCCGCCTCGGTGAACAGCATCCGCAGGGTGGGATCCATTTCGTGGGCGCGCATCGCGGAACTCTCCAGCGACGGCGCGTCGGGAATCACGCCAAAGTATTTCAAACCTTCAATGACGCCGTCGGCCAGCACCTGGCTGGCGCTGAAGGTGGGCAGTTTGACGACCGCCTCGAACAGTTCCGGCTGGGCGTTTTCCACGACGATGCCGCGGACGCCGGGCAGGAGGAACATGCTGCTGTCATTGCCGGTGTCGCCGGCGACCAGCACGTTGTTCAAGGGGACGCTGATTTTTTCGCACAACCATTGCAAGGCATAGCCTTTGTTGGTTTTTTGCGGCATCACATCCAGGTCGCGCATGCTGGAATAGATGACGTTGACCTCCAGTCCGGCGTCGGCGAGCAGTTTTTTCAATTGTTCAACGGTTTCCGGTGGCGCCTGATGCAGATACCAGCTGGATTTGTAAGGGTGCAAAAATTGCGGCGGCTGGTGCGTGACGCCGGGAAAAGTGGTAAGGATGGACTCGATTTTTTTCAAATCCCAGCCCGGCCGGAACAGTTTGTTGAAATCGCCCAAGGGCCGCTTTTGCCGTCCGTCGTAAATCTGGGTACCCACGCCACCGATGATATGGTCCGGCCACGGCAGGGATTTGGTGGCCAGCAAATCAATGATGTTTTGCACGAGCCGGCCGGAATTATAGCAGAGCAGGGGACGTTGCTTTTTGGGCAGGGCTTCCCAGGTGTCCTTGAACCGGCGCGTGGCCTCCGGATTGCCCAGCAGCGTGCCGTCCAGGTCCGCACAGAAAAGTTGGACTTTATCGTTTGTCATAGCCCTCTGACCTGTTGGTTGGAATCACCGGCAGGCAAAGTCGTTCAATTCTAATCCGCATCGTTCCAGGGTTCGTCCCATTCGTTGTCCGTCAACGTCAGGCTGGCGCTCTCGCGCTGCTCGACCACCGCCACCAGTTGTTGCGCCACCCCCGTCCAGGTGAACAGGCTGCGCGCCTTGTGCGCCCCCATCCGGGCCAGCCGCGCCGACAGCCGCGGATGCCGCAACACCTTGAACATGGTGATGCCCAGATCGTCCTTGTCCAACGGATCTGCGTACAGCGCGTGCCGCCCGAAGGTCAGGGCGCGATACAAACCGCCGTGCACGGTCACCACCGTGGGCGCGCCCGATGCCATCGCCTCAATCGCCGTCATGCCGAATGGTTCGTACCGGCTGGAAAGCACAAACAAATCGGCCGCCCGGTAGTAATCTGCCAGCACTTCATCGGGAACGAATCCTTCGAACCGGACGCGCGACTCGAGTTTTGACTGGGCGACCAGCTCCTTCAATTCCACCAGGATTTTCTGTTCGTGGTCGCTTAAATCCGTTCCGCCAACGGCCAGCCACAAAACCGCTTCCGGTTCGCGCTGCGCGACAACTTGAAACGCGTTGATGAGCAAATCGTAGCCCTTGTTGCGCGCCAGCCGTCCGATGGCCAGCACCACCTTGCCGGAAAAACCGAGCCGCTGGCGGATGGCCTTGCGGCTCGACTCACTGACAGGGAAAAAGCGGTTGTCGTCGTAGCCGGGTGGAATCATGCGGCATTTTTCCTCCGGCACCTCGTAATCCTGTTGAAGCAGGTCCAGTTGTTGCGGCGTGGTGGCCACCACCGTGTCACCGTCCGCGTACAACAGGCGTTCATGGAGAATGCGTTTGGTGAAATTGTATTGCTGCTCGAATTTTTTCTCATCGCCGGGAAAGTCCGCTTCCATTTGTTTTTTCTTCCAGATGCCCAGCGAATGCGGTGTGTGCAGATGCGGCACGTCGAGCACGTCGCTCAAATGCTGTCCGGCGATCCCCGCGTCCCAGTAATGGCTGTCGATGAAGTCGTATTTGAGCTGGTGTTTTTTGATGAAGCGCAGGGCGTTCTCGCCCCATTCCGGCAGCTTTTCGTGCAGATATTCCTTGGGAATGAAATTGCGCCCGCCGCACCGCGCGCGGATGACGCGCACCTGGTCGCTCACCGGATCCATCTCCGGCTGATCCTCAAACCGGCGCGTCCAGATGTCCACTTCATAGCCCAATTGCGCCAGTTTCTTCGAAAGTTCCAGCACGTAAACCACCTGTCCGCCGGTGTCCGCCGCGCCCAACGGCGGGGTGGCCGCCACGTAGCCATGCGTGGAAACCATGGCAATCCGCGGTAACGAACTCCCTGCGTTCAAGACATCCTTGTCCATCCACCATGATTCTCGTTTCGTTTGCTGAAGATTTCAACCCCGGAAACAAAATTTACCGGATTATTTTGAGGTTCTCCGGTGCAGCCGCGGTCTTGAACCGCCGTGGCCAAAATTTAACGCCGGGAGCGGCTGTACCACTGGATGGCCAGCAACGCCACAAATCCCAGCGACAGCAGGCCACTGACGGCCATTACGCTGCTGTAGGCGACGTTGGGGAAAAACTGCAGGGAGACCGCGCCGACCGCCGGGCCGGCGAAATTGCCCGCGCCCAGGGCCGCCTCGTGGATGCCGCCGTGCTCGCTCTTCGTTTCGCTCGCGTCCATCGAATAAAACAGTGACGAGTAGTAAATCAGCCCGATGGCGATGCCGAAGAAGACCTGCGCCGCGAGCAATACTGCCAGGTTGGGTGCGGTCAGAATGAGGATGAATACAATAATGAGCGCGGCGTACGCCGTCACCAGCCAGCGAAACCGGTAATGCCAGCCATTCCAGAACCACAACCCGAAAAAGGTGGCCAGCCGCACAAATCCCCACAGGGAACAGACAAATCCCGCCTGCATCGGCGTGAGTTGAAAGCGGGCCGCCAGACTGGGCAACAGGGGAACAAAGGTATTGATCGCGATGTAAGCGAACGGATTCGCCAGCCAGGCCATCCACAAAAACGCCCTGGCTTTCGCGGGCGACGGCCGGTTCGGGTCGGGCGACGGCGCGGGCGCGGGCGGTTGGTTTGAAGCCGCGGCCTGGCCCTGCACGTGTCTTTCCAGCCAGAGGGTCAGGGCCAGTTGTGTCAGCAAAAGGGCGATGGGCAAATAGAACAAAACCCCAAATCCAAAGGTTTCCACCAGGGTGCCTCCGACAAAAAGGCCCAGGGCGTTCGTGGAAGCCCAGACGACGTTGTAGGTGCCGACCGCACGCGGCAGGCCTTCGGCATCTTCGCCTTCGCTCACGAGCGCCTCGATGGTCGGCCAGAGAAAACACTGGCCGACGGTGAAAAATGCGGAAGCCAGCACGATGCCGGACGCGGAGCCGAGTTGCGCGCCGACTGCCAGCGACAGGATCATCATGAGGAAGCCGACCTTGAGCGCCGTAAAATAACCGCAACGGTGCGCGAACCGTCCGGCCTGCCAGGCGGAGAAAACATAAATGAGGCCAATGAGGGCGGCGAAGGCAAGATTGTGTTTGCCGTCGAAACCAAAATGGTCCCGCATGAGAAAGTAAACGTAGTAAAAATAGAAGGACACCGAGAAGGAACCGACCCCTTCCAGGGTGAAACAGGCGGCCTTGAAGCGGCGGCCTTTTTTAATGGTCATGGCTGGTTGGAAATCTCACGGATGGCGTGGCGGCAATACCATTTGACCGCGTCCGACATCGACGGTTGCAACCTATCCAAATCCGTGGCGGAACACCAGCGAATGTCGTGATGTTCTCCGGCGGCAAGTTTGGTTGGGACGCCACGCGCCGACCCGACCTTCGGTCGCGCCCAATAAATCATGCCGATGTGCTCGTGCGTGTCGGTGATACGGTGAATGTCGAGGAAACGCGGGGCGATGAGCGCGCGTGTGCCCGGGCCGGTCGTGGGCGGGCGTTCACCCAGCAGTTCCACGTCGAGGCCGCTCTCCTCCTTCGCCTCGCGCAACGCGGCCTGCTCCGGATCCTCGTCCAGCTCAATGTGCCCGCCCAGCGGCAGCCATTTGTCCAACTTGCGATGATGGACTAGCAATACCTTGCCGTCGTGGACGACGAAAATGGCGACGGTGAAATCAATTTTTTCGTGGAGATGGGCCATGCCGGTGGGCGTCAAGGTTTGGGTTCGAGCCGCACTTCGAAAAGTTTCGGCCAAAATTTGCCGGTGACGAACAGGCGGTCGCCGGCGGCATCGTAGGCAATGCCGTTGAGCACATCCGTGGTCGCGTCGCGGTCCGCCGGCGAAAGCAGGCCACCAAGGTCAATCCAACCGGTCACCACGCCGTTGGTGGGATTGATGCGCACAATAAAGTCCGTCTGCCAGACATTGGCGTAGATTTCGCCTTTGACGTATTCGAGCTCGTTCAACCGGATGACCGGCCGTCCCTCGTCGGACACGTTGATTGAGCGTTTCACGGCGAATGTGGCCGGGTCGAGAAAGCGGATTCGATCGGTCCCATCACTGAGAATCAACGATTGTCCGTCCGTGGTGAGACCCCAGCCCTCGCCTTCGTAGGAGAATTCCTTTTCAAGCTGGAATGTCTGCTGGTCGTAGACAAACCCCGTCTGGTTTTGCCACGACAATTGGTACAATTTGCCGTGCAGGGCGGCGAGTCCCTCGGCGAAGTATTCGGGCGGGACCGTCACCTGTTGCAATACCCGCCCGGTATTGAGTTCCACCAGGCGCAGGCTGGACCGGCCATACAGCCCGGTGCTTTCCAAAAGGACGCCATCGAAGTAGACCAGGCCCTGCGTAAAGGCATTGCGGTCATGCGGCCAGGTGTTTACCACCCGATAAGTGTAAACCGGAGTTCCCGGCATCGGCGAAAACACCGGATCGGACCCGGTCGAAGTTGGCGGCGTTTCCCGCCGGCAGCCGCCCGTAAAAATCGGGACCAGCACGGCCAGGACAAGAACAATGGTTCTGGGAAGGTTTCTGCCGGGTGAGCGCATGCGAGTGGAAGGTTGAAGGCCGGATCAATAGTCGTAAAGTCCGCTGTCCCGGGTATAGGCGTGTTCCCCGCCGCCTTTCTTCCCATCCATGAAATCGCCGAGCACGTCGCCCAGGTCGGCTTCGATTTTTTCCGGGTCCTCGCCGGCCTCGAGTCGTTTGATGGCCACGTCCATTTCCTTGGGAACGGAACCTGGCGGCATGAGGTCCTTCATCTTCTTCATCATGTGCGCCATGTGCCGCGGATTGTTCTCGTCCAGGTGCTCCAGGTCACGTTCCAACTCCATCATGGCCCGTTCCACACGCGGATCGTCCAGGTCCGGCATCGGCGGTCCGCCGGATTCGGCTGAAGCGGCGGGTCCGGCGACCTTCCGCGACAGGGCAAAGCGGCTGACCTGCTTGGCCATTTTTTTATGGCCGCACTTGGGGCAAACGGGAAGACGATCGGGATTCAGGCGTTTGGAGAGAAAGCTGTAAATCCTCCGGCATTTCGGGCAGGCGAATTCGTAAATCGGCATCGGATTTACGATTCACGATTTGCCCGGACCGCGCCATAAAAAAATAAACGAGCCCGGGAAATCCACAGGCTCGTAAATTGTAAATCGAATATCGCCAATCGGTTTACTTCATCCGGTCGAAGCTTTTCTGGAGAATTTGCCAGTCTTTCAGGCCGGTGACCTTGCCTTGATACGATTTGATGATTTCAGCCTCTTTCGCGTTCTTGGTGGGCTTCAGGTTTTTGTAGAAAATGCCGAAGTAACCCGGGAAATCCGCCCCGGCCAGTTTGTAGGCGGACAGTTCGTCGGTCACGTCATGGTCCTTCGGGACTTCCCGGAACACACCGCCCTTGCGCGGGTTTGCGGCGTCGAACGCGCCTTCGTAAAATTCCACGCATTCGCTCAGGCATTCGATGAAGCCGAAGCCGTCGTGGTCCATCGCGGCTTCCATCATGGCCAGCACGTGGTTGGGGTTCGTGGACGTGGTGCGCGCGACAAAGGTGGCGCCCGCGGAAATCGCCTGCTTCATCGGATTGATGGGATAATCCACCGCGCCCCACTGGTCGGTCTTGCTCTTGAAGCCGAGCGGCGAGGTCGGCGAGGTCTGCTTCTTGGTCAAACCATAAACCCAGTTGTCCATGACGACGTAGGTCATCTTGACGTTTTTGCGCGCGGTATGATTGAAATGGTTGCCGCCGATGGAGAACGCATCGCCGTCGCCGCCGAAAACGAACACGTGCAGGTCCGGCCGGGAAAGGGAAACGCCCGTGGCGAACGGCAGCGCACGCCCGTGGATATAGTGCACCCCGTGCGCCTGCACGAAATACGGAAACCGGCTGGAACAGCCGATGCCCGCAACGGTGGTGATGTTCTCATGCCATATTTTGCGTTTCTCGATGAGCTTGAAATAAAGCGCGAGCACCGAGAAATCGCCGCAACCGGGGCACCACGTCGGGTGATCGGCGGCGATCTCTTTTTTCGTCAGGCCCTTGCGTTCGACGCCGGGCGCCACTGGCGCCGCGGCAATCCCGCTTTGCGGGACGCGCTCGGGTAGTTCAACAATGGCTTCACTCATAAATTCAAATCCTTCACAACGGCGGAAGTTAGACCGCTTTCACGACCTCGCCGTTCGAGGACAACTTCGTTTTTACGGCGGCAAGAATTTCCTTCACCTTCCAGGTCAGGCCGTCGGTCTTGCTGATGCTGCGGATGCGCGCATCCGCGTAGCGCCCGCGCAACAATGTCGCCAGCTGGCCCTGGCCATAAAGGCCTTCGTCGTTCATCTCGACGACAAAGACGTGATGAAAGCCGGAGAAAATGTCGTCCAGGCCGTTGGGCAGCGGATTGAGATGGCGCAGGTGCAACGACGAAATGCTGTCGCCCCCCGCCCGGGCGCGGTCCACGGCTTCGCAAATCGGCCCCCGGGTCGAGCCCCAACCGACCAGCAGCACGTTGCCTTCGGGCGGACCGTAAATTTTCGGCACCGGCAACGTGGCGGCCAGCGCCTGCAGCTTCTTGCGGCGCTTGGCGGTCATTTGCATGTGTAATTTCGGCGAGGCGGTCGGATGTCCCATTTCATCGTGTTCCAAGCCGGTGGCGATGGGATATTTGCCGCTGTTGACACGCGTGCCGGGCACGACGCGCGGCACGATGCCGTCCGGCGTGGATAAATCGTACGGCTTGAAATCAGGGACGGGCGAAAGGTCGGGGGAAATGTTCTGGCAAACCTTTTCCAGGTTCGGCTCCAGAAACGCCTCGATGCGCGTGGCAATGGCCTGATCGCTCAGGATCAACACCGGCACGTTGTATTTGCGCGCAATATTGACGGCTTCAATGGCCGTATAAAAGCAGTCCTCGACGTTCGCCGGCGCGATCACCACACGCGGCGCGTCGCCGTGTCCGCCAAAGCAGGCAATGTAAAGATCGGATTGTTCCACGCTGGTTGGCATGCCGGTGGACGGCCCGCCGCGCTGCACGTCCACAATAATCAGCGGCATCTCGGCCATCACCGCCCAGCTGATGCCTTCGCTTTTCAGCGAAATTCCCGGTCCGCTCGAACCGGTCACCGCCAGGCGACCCGCATAGCTGGCGCCCAGGGCCATGGAGATGGAGGCGATTTCATCCTCGCACTGCACGAAGGTCCCGCCGTATTTGGGCAATTCCCGCCGCAGCAGTTCCATGATGTCGGACCAGGGCGTGATGGGATAGCCGGCGCCGAAACGAATGCCCGCGGCGATGAGGCCGTGGCCCAGCGCCTCATTGCCGTTCATCACCACCTGATGGCCTTCGCGTTTTTGACTTTCGGAAAACCGGAAGGTCTCCAGCAGATTGCTGACGTTGTGGGAATAACCGCCGTGAAACGCCGCGAGCGCGTTTTTGACAATGCTCTCGTCCTTGCCGCCAAAACGCTCGGCGATAAGTTTTTCAAGCCGCGTTACATTCAGGTCGAACATCCGCGCGATGAGCCCCAGGGCGTAGATGTTTTTGCCCTTGTCCTTGGCCGTGCCGCCGATGGCTTCAATGGTCAGCGACGAAATCGGAATGCCCACATGATGGTAATCCTTCTGCCACTCCGGCTTGGGCTCGACGTGATCGGTGTCGTAAAGCACAATCCCATTCTTCTTAAGCGAACCGATGTGGTCCTCGTAGGAATGTTGATAAAAGGCGAGCAGCACGTCGGCTTCATCGCCTGCGGTCAGGACCTCGCCGGAGCCGATCCGAACCTGGAAAATCGAGGGCCCGCCGGAAATCGTGGACGGGATGGTCATGAACGTCATGACTTCCTGTTCGCTGCGGCCGGCCAGGCGCGCCAGAAATCCGCCGATGGCCTGGATGCCATCCTGCGAATTGCCGGCGATACGGATCACCGCTTCATTAACGCTTGATACCTTCGGTGCGCCGCCCGGGGACGGCGCGGTTGCCATTGTGTCGCTCATGAAATCTCAAACTTAAATTTTATACCTTGCAAGGTGAGATGGATCACGGAAAGCGAATCAACACTGCACCATTGCCATGACACATTAAGCCACGCAAAGCAAGCGTGTCAAATTCTAATCGTGTGTATATGTTCTTTTTAATAAATGATTTATGCCAATTTTTAAGACTGCCCGCGGGATAACAAAAAATGTACATTAGCCATGATTATATCCATGGCCGGGCGATGGAAGATATCTATTGCCGCCACCGGCTGCTTGCATGGGAGCAGTTGTGTGCGCTAGCGTTCACCAGACCGCATGACCCTCCAGGAACCATACGACGACGCGATGTTCGATTTCAGCCGTGGCGACTTCGATGGCGCCATCGCCAAACTCAGCGCAGTATTGGCCGCCGACCCCGCGCACTTCGACGCGCAACTGGCGCTCGGCATGGCGTATTATCGCAAAGGCGACTATGCCGCGGCCATTGCCGAAGGCCACAAGGCCGAGCGACTCCGGCCGCGGGATCAGCTCGTTCACACAAATCTTTCGCTGTTTTACATGAAGGCCGGCAACAAACTCACGGCCGAGCATCACGGTCTCCAGGCGAAGATCGAGTCGTGGCGCGCCGATGCCGCCAGGACCGGTGAACCGGACCCAAAGACCGGGAGGGATGGCGCATTGCAGATGGCGCGACCCAAGCCGCCGCCGATCACATTTCCCAGCCAACCTTGGAAGAAGAAAAAATAAACGGGAGGGATGGCGTGTCGCCGTCCCCAAAATAAAATCAGGGTCGCCGACACGGCAACCCTCCCAAATTAAAATATGAAGACCGCCTACGAACTCGCGATGGAGCGTTTGAACAAGGACGCACCGGCCAAAAAATTAAGCCCGGCGCAGAAACAGGAACTGGCAGAACTGGATGCAAAGTACGCCGCGAAAATCGCCGAGCGGGAAATTGCGTTGAACGCTGAAATGGCGAGGGCGGCGAATGATGCGGAAAAGGGAAAATTGCTTCGCGAACAACTCGTCCACGAGCGGAAAAAAATTCAATCCGAATTGGAGGGAAAAAAGGAGCAGGTGCGGTCGGCCCGATGAGATTTTCCGGACGGTTTGCCGGGTCGTCGCCCGGCGCGGCGCTCCCGGCGAACACTGGTGCGCGCGAGAGGACTTGAACCTCCAACCCTTTCGGGACCAGATCCTAAGTCTGGCGCGTCTGCCATTCCGCCACGCGCGCAAGCCGATACAAGTTGCGCCCCGCGCCATGAAATCTCAAGCCCGCTTTTGTCAGGTTGAGGGGCTGGATGGGCATTGAACCAACGCACGATTGCGTCCGTCCGAGGGTTCGTTTAGGTTCGCATCATGTCATTTGGAAATCGCTTCTGGTTCGGCCTGTTCGCCCTTTGGCTCGGGATCGCGCTGAGCGGTTGCCTGCCGTCGGACCAGGATCAGTCGGACGAGGAAAAGGAGCCGCATTTTGTCCTGGGCAAGAGCCGCATCAACACGATGGACTATCAGGGCGCGGTCGAGGCCTTTGAAGAATCTTTGGAAGTGAATCCCCATTCGGCCGCGGCCCATTTTGAACTCGGCTGGCTTTATGACGAAAAGGAATCCGATCCGGCCGCGGCGATTTATCACTATCAACAATACTTGAAGTTCAATCCCGGCGCCGGCAACACGGAGGTCATCAAGCAGCGCATTGAAAGTTGCAAACAGGAACTGGCCGCCGATGTGCTGCCGTTGCCGAGCACGCCCGCCGCACAAAAGCAAATCACCCAGTTGATCGAGCAAAACCAGCAGTTGCAGGATGAGGTCAACAAATGGCGCGCGTATTTTGCGAGCCAGCCGGCGGCAAAAAATCAACCGGCCACGGACTCCAATTCAGTGATAACGCAATCCTCCGTCAATTCCGGTTCGCCGCCGCCGGTCCCTAATGTCTCCCTCATGGCGGGAGGGTCGAGCCCAAATCATCCGGTGTCTTCGGCCCCGACCAAGCCAATCCTGGGCACGCATACGGTTGTCGCCGGCGAAACCGCCGTTCGCATCGCCCGCCGATACGGCATCACCCTGAACGCCTTGCTGGCGGCCAATCCGGGTTTGGAACCCCGGCGGATGCGCGTCGGCCAGGTCCTGAATATCCCTTCCTCGTAAACCGCCGCATGATCCCGCGTCTCACTTTTCTGTTGATCACCGCCTTTTGGGTGGCCATGAACGTGCTTTTGTGGCGCGCGGAATACGATTCGCACGGGGTGGGGGTTCGCGTGCCCGTGGCGTTGATCTGGCAGAAAATTTTGACCGCGCCGGATATTTCCTCGTTGAATATCCTTCAGGATGGCCAGCGAACCGGTTTCTGTGAATTCTCCACCAGTGTGGAACGGGAAATGGCTGCGCTGGACGAGGTCAAACCGGTACCCTCGAGCATGAATACCCGCGCGGGATATCAGATTCGATTTAATGGGAACATCGGGCTCGGTGATTTTACCAACCGGCTGACCTTTAACGGCCAGCTCGAATTTTCGCGCACGCGCGAGTGGCGTCAGTTGGAACTGAAAATGTCTTCGCATTTTGCCACGGTCGAAATTCACTCCCGGGCGGATGAACGAAATGTCCATCTGAAAATCACGACGGACGGTGTCAGCGCCGAGAATGTGTTTGCCTTTGACGATTTGAAAAATCCGAATGCATTATGGCGCGCGTTTGCCGGGGATTTGGGCGGCGGATGGGCCGCCGGACTGGATTGGCCGGTTGTGCTCCAAACACCCGGCGTGCTTGCGCAAGACATTCATTGGGAGGCACATCTTGACCACTTGGCGCTGGGCGGGCAGGCCGTGCCCGTGTATCGGTTGGAAACGCGCGTGCTCGACCATCCCATTGTCATTTACGTCAGCATGGTCGGTGAAATTCTACGCGTCGAACTGCCCGGCGGCGTGACCGCCGCGTTTGACCAATTTATCAACCCTTGAGTCACCCGGTGATTGAACTCATCCATCTCGTCAAAAAATTCGGCGACCTGGTCGCGGTCAACGATGTATCGCTGACCATCCCGCGGGGGGAATTCTTTGCGGTGCTCGGACCCAACGCCGCCGGCAAAACGACGACGCTGAAGATTCTCGCCGGGCTGATGAAGCCGAGTACCGGATGCGCGCGCGTTTGTGGTTTTGACACGCAGGCCGAACCGATGGAAGTGCGCCGTCGCCTGGCCTATGTGCCGGATTTCCCCTTTCTTTATGACAAACTCACGGCCTGGGAATTTTTCCGCTTTATCGGACAATTGTTTGCCATGCCCGACGCGCAAATTGAAGCCGGTGCGAAGGAATTGATCGCGCGCTTTCATCTGGCCGACTTTGCCAATCTTCCGTTGGAAAGCCTTTCCCATGGCACCCGCCAGCGCGTGGCCATTGTGTCCGCGCTGCTGCACCAGCCGGAAGTTTTCGTGGTCGATGAACCCATGGTGGGTCTCGATCCGCAACACGCCCGTGTCGTGAAGGATGTGTTCAAGGAACGGTCGCGCGCAGGCATGACCGTGCTGATGTCCACGCACGAACTCAGCGTGGCCGAGGAAATGGCCGACCGCATCGGCATCATCAACCATGGAAAATTGATCGCCGTCGGCACGCGCGACGAACTCCGCAAGTTGAGCGGCACGTCCGGCCCGCTCGAGGAGGTTTTTTTAGCGCTGACGGCGGAAGCGAAATAATGCGCCATTAAAACCCTTGCCCTTCAGGCGCTAATTTTTAAAATGTGCCAAGTTGACGCGCCATCATGAATCGTGAATTGTTTGCCGCTATCCAGTGTCTATGGCCAAATCCAGCTTTCTAGACAAGGTGTTGGGCCGCATCGGGCGACTGGACGCGGAGGGCTTGCAAACGGTCGTCAAGCGCCTGGCGCGGGAACGCAGTTTTCTTGAAACCCTGTTCAACACCATTGAAGACGGCGTGCTCGTGGTGGATGAACAGGGCCGGATTATTTATTTCAACCAGGCGGTCACACGCCTGCTGGGCCTGCAGCCGGGGATCGAAGGCCAGCACGTCAAGCGCTACCTGCCGGAGCTTGAATGGGAGGACATTCTGCGCTTTGACAATGAGGGCGGCTCACAGGTCGCGCGACACGAATTTGAAGTGAATTATCCGCGGCCGCGTTTTTTGCGCCTCTACGCCGCGCCGCTTGATGGCCAGGCGGCCGGCAGTTCCGGCATGGCGCTCATTTTGCATGATGCGACCGAAACGCGTCAGAAAACCTTTGAGGCCATCGAAAGCGAACGGGTTCAGGCGCTCACGCTGCTGGCCGCCAGCGTCGCGCATGAAATCGGGAATCCCCTCAACGCGCTTCACATTCATATGCAGCTGATGGAACGCGAATTGAGAAAGTTGGACACTGACGGGCGCCGGGAGCCGAGTGGGCGGAAAATCGCCACCCCCGTTCCCCGCCCTCTGCCACCCCCGGACAGTTTGCGCAAACTGTCACAATACCTCGAGGTGGCCAAAGGGGAAATCAACCGGCTGGACTACATCGTCACCCAATTTTTGCAGGCGATCCGCCCCGTGTCGCCGCAATTAAAATTGATTTCCTTGAACGAGGTGGTTGAAAAAACCCTGGATTTGCTGAAGCCGGAGTTGGACAACCGCGGACTGAATGTCCGGACAAAATTGGCGTCCCGGTTGCCGGCGGCGCCGGCGGACGCGACGCAAATGCAGCAGGTGCTGGTGAATCTGGTCAAGAACGCGATGCAGGCGATGTCCCGGGGCGGCACGCTGACGTTGCAGACCGGTGAAGGTGCGGAGGGAGTGTGGGTCAGCGTGGCCGACACCGGCAGCGGCATTCCCCAGGAACAGATCAACCGCATTTTTGAGCCGTTCTTTACGACCAAGAAGCGGGGCACGGGACTCGGGTTGATGATTGTGCAACGCATCGTGCGCGCGCACGGCGGCAAAATCGAGCTGGAGAGCCACGCCGGCCGCGGCACCACGTTCCGCATCTGGCTGCCCCTGCAGGCGCCCGGGCCGCGATTGCTTGAGGAAAAAACCGAAGTGACGGCAGAACCGCAATGACTGAAAAACCGACCTTGTTGATTGTCGACGACGAGAAACCGACGCGGGACGGCTTGCGCGCCGCCCTTGAGGATCGTTACGACGTTTATGTGGCGGAGGACGCGAAGGCGGCGATGGAATTGCTTGAACGTGAAAATTTTGACGTGTTGCTCACAGATTTCCGGCTGCCGGGCGAGGACGGCATGAAATTGATTTCCCGCGCCAAATCGCTCGCCCGGCCGCCGATCTGCATTTTGATGACCGCTTACGGTTCGGAAGAACTGGCGGTGGACGCCATGAAGCGCGGTGCGGACGATTACGTTTCCAAGGGCCGCCTGCAAATTGATGAACTGGAAATGCGCATCGCCCGGGCCGTGCGCCGGCAAGGCCTGGAAACGGAAAATGTTTCATTGCGCCGGCAGCTCGACCACAAGTTCGGTTTGGAAAATATCGTCGGCGAATCGCCGGCAATGAAGGAGACCTTTGAAATCGTCCAACAGGTCGCGCCCTCGCGCGCCACGGTCCTGCTGACCGGTGAAAGCGGCACGGGCAAGGAACTCATTGCCCGGGCGATTCACCAGCTCAGTCCCCGTGCCCGGCAGCCGCTGGTGATCGTGCATTGCGCGGCGCTGGCGCCCACGTTGCTGGAAAGCGAATTGTTCGGCCACGAAAAAGGCGCGTTCACCGGGGCGCATGAGCGGCGCATCGGCCGTTTTGAACAGGCCCAGGGCGGCACCCTGTTCCTTGACGAAATTGGTGAGATTGACGCGACCCTTCAGGTGAAGCTGCTGCGTTTTCTGGGGGAACGCACATTTGAACGGGTCGGTTCCAACAAAACGTTGACGGCGGATGTCCGGCTCATTACGGCGACGAACAAAAATCTGGAAGAACGGGTCAAGGCCGGCAGTTTTCGCGAGGATTTGTTTTTCCGGCTGCGGGTGGTGGAAATCCATTTGCCGCCACTGCGCACCCGGCCGGGCGACATTCCGTTGCTGGCGCAGCGTTTTTTGCGCGAATTCGCGCGCGAGAACAACAAGGTCGTGAACGAGTTCACGGCGGACGCCCTCGAACGGTTGATGAGTTACGCGTGGCCGGGCAATGTGCGTGAACTGCGCACGGCCATTGAGCATGCGGTGGTGTTGTGCCGGGGCGAAAAAATCTCGGCGCGGGATTTGCCCCGGCAGATTTGCGCCGGAGAACGCGGCGGCCCGGCCGGGGCCACCGGCGCGGCGCCATTATTTGCGCGAAATGATTTGACTGTAAAGGAGGCCGAGAAACAATTGATTATTCATGCCTTGAAAGAGACAAATGGCAATCGCACATTGGCCGCCAAAAAGGTCGGCATGAGCCGGCGGACCTTTCACCGCAAATTGCACACGTATCATCTGGAGGGATTTTAATATGCCGTTCCTGCAAGATTGGATTCACAAGCTCGAAGAAGGCGCCTGGGCGCGTTATGTCAAAATTGCCGCTTTCTGTGTCGCCGTCCTGTTTCTGGCGCTCACCTATGATTTCCGGGCGTATCGCAATTTGGCCACACCGGAAGCGATGGACTCGGCCCAACTGGCGCGCAACCTCGCGGAAGGCAATGGCTACACCACGCTGTTTGTCCGTCCCTTCAGCCTGTATCTGGTGCAAAGCCATAACCAGGCTCAGGCGGTGGATGCGCTGGCCAGCGCCGGCACGGACTTTGCGCAAATCAAAACCCCGCACCCGGACATTGCCAATCCACCCGTGTATCCGCTCATGCTGGCTGGCTTGATGAAAGTGCTGCCGTTTCACTATCCGCTCAATCTTCAAAGCGGCTTCTGGAGCAACGCCGGAAATTTCTGGCGGTATGAACCGGATTTTCTGATCGCGTTGTTCAATGAAATACTTTTGCTGGCGGTGGTGGTGCTGACGTTCTTTCTGGCGCGAAAATTGTTCGATACCAGCGTGGCCTGGCTTTCCGCGATTTTGGTCCTGGGGTGTGAACTGCTGTGGCGATTCAGCGTGTCCGGGCTGTCGACGATGTTATTGCTGATTATTTTCATCGGACTGACCTGGTGCATCCTCTGGATTGAAGAAGAAGTGCGCGACCCGCAGCCCCAATTCCGCCGGCTGCTGGCCCTCGCCATTGCGGCCGGTGTGGTAACGGGTGTGGGTGCACTCACCCGTTATGCTTTTGGCTGGGTCATCATTCCCGTGGCGCTATATCTCATTCTGCTTGGCGGGCAACGGGGGGCGTGGCACGCGCTGGTGGCGGTGGCCGCCTTCGCTCTGGTGCTTACCCCCTGGATGGTCCGCAATTTCTCAGTCAGCGGCACGCCGTTTGGCACGGCGGGTTTTGCGGTCGTTGAAGGGACCAGTGCGTTTCCGGGATTTCAACTGGAACGCGCGATTCATCCCGATCTCTCATCCGCGCTGGGGTTGTCTTTGTATGTGCATAAATTTTTGGGCAACCTGCGCCCGCTGCTGCAGGATGCACTGCCCAAATTGGGCGGCAGTTGGGCGAGCATGTTGTTTCTGACGGGCCTGCTCCTGAATTTTCGCAGCACCGCGGTGCGACGGATGCGCTATTTCCTGCTGATGTGTCTGGCCCTCTTCATCGTGGTGCAAGCCCTCGGCCGGACACAGCTTTCGGAGGAGTCCCCCGAGATCAATTCTGAAAATCTTTTGGTGCTCCTGGTACCGCTGGTGTTCGTCTATGGCGTGAGTTTGTTTTTTATCTTGCTGGAGCAAATGGCGTTGCCGCTCCGGGAGCTGCGTTATGTGGTCAAAACCGTCTTCGTCGCGTTGTGCTGTGCACCGATGATTTTTGCGCTCCTGCCACCCAAGACCATCCCCGTGGTTTATCCGCCCTATTATCCGCCTGAAATCCAGAGAATCGCCGGCTGGATGAAGCCAAACGAGTTGACGATGAGCGACGTGCCGTGGGCGGTGGCCTGGTATGGTCAGCGCCAATGCGTCTGGCTGACCCTGAATTACCAGGACGATTTTTTTGCCATTAATGATTATCTGAAACCGGTGCAGGCGCTTTACCTCACGCCCGAAACGACCGACACCAAATTCGCGGCCGATTGGATACGGGCCGACGAGCACAGCTGGGGCAGTTTTGTTCTCCAGGCGGCGGCCCAGGGTAAAATTCCGGCCAGCTTTCCTTTGGTCCACGCCCCCAGCGGTCTTTTTCCTGAACGCCTGTTCCTGACCGATGCGGATCGCTGGAAACTGCAGAAATGATTTCCCCGCATCGTTCGGAAACTTACGCGGCGGCCCGCTGCAGCCGGTCGGCAATGGCCGACCACGCCGGTGTTTCCGGCGGCGCTTCCACCACTATCCATTCCGCACCTGCCTCATCACACCGGTGTAGTTCCGCGTAAATGGCCCGGGCAAAGGCTTCGGCATCATGAGGAATCACGCTCACTTGCGCAAAATTTTCACCGGAAGGAATCGTCGTGTGCGCAATGATGTGACAGGTTGAAAGTGGCCGGTTGAACGTTGAAAGTTGAGAGTTTAAATCCGCATCGTTCCGCCAGTTCAAAACCACCAATCTTGCCCTTGGCGAATAATGTTTCTTCAACAATCCCGGGCTGCGAAGCGCGGAATCCGGAGTCTGGAGTTTGGACATTGGACTTTGGGCTTTACCGCAAACGGCGGCCAGCGATTGGACGTTGATCATGCCTGGTCGCAAAAGGCCCGTGGGCGAAACCGTCAAATCCAGCACGGTGGATTCGATGCCCACCTGCGACTGGCCGCCGTCAACAATCACGGCAATTTTGTC
>JAJPJM010000158.1 GCA_021324235.1 Verrucomicrobiota bacterium | reverse complement strand
TCCGTGATCATCTCACGCTCGGGATTGTGCATGACCTTGCCGTCCTTGCTATACGACAGGCCGGTGACTTCCGCGAGCGGACGCCCCTCGGCGACTTCCTTGCAGGTGAAATCAAATTCCTTGCGCCCCACCCAGTCAATCGCCGGCGATGCCTTTAGCGTCTCCGTCGGCAATACCATGGTATGCGCGCCGATGAAGCCGATTTTGGTGGCCGGTTTCTGCGCCTTGATGGCCTCGGCCACCTTGCAGTCATTCTTCAGCGACGGCGTGGAGGTGTTGATGATGACGTGGTCGAAATCCTTCGCGATGGCGAGGCACTTTGGCAAATCGATGCCGTGCGGCGGGCAGTCGAGCAGGCGCGAGTGGGGCGTCAGTGCGGCGGGTTGCGCGAGCCAGGTCGGATACCAATAGCTGGTGACCTCGCGCCGCGCCTGATAGCGCGCCCCGGCGCCCCCGTCAAAACCGTCGAAGCTCGGAGGCGAAAGGTAAAGCGTCCTGCTCATTCAAATTCCGGCCCGAAACTTATTCCGGACGCGCTTCAATATTCTTCGCGTCCTTGATTTTGGCCAGCAACTCATCCCGCTCCGTCGTTTCGTTGGTGCCGCAGTGGCTTCCAACGTGCGGTTCGGGTTCATCGCCGTTGCGCGAAAACGCGCCCTTGGCGCCGGCCGCCGGATTGATGGCAGCCTTCGCCTCGGCGAGGTGGCCTTTGCCGATGGAAACACCGTTGTAAACGCGTTTCTCCAATTCGGGCGAAAACGGGAACGGCTTGGGCTTCGCGCCAAAGTTGTATTTGAAATTCTTCCAGTTGTCGCCGCGCTGATAATTCGTGCCGAGCGCACCGCTGGGATCGTAGCCGCAGTGAACCATGCAGTTTTCGCAGCGCGAATCGCGCGCGACGCCGTTCACGACGCCGTACTTTTCCCAGGCCACCTTCGTCAACATTTCCTGGTAACCGCCGTAGTGGCCGTCGGTCATCAGATAACACGGCGCCTTCCAGCCCTTGACGTTGTAGGTGGGAATCGCCCACGCGGTGCAGGTCAGCTCCCGCTTGCCGGCCAGGAATTCCTGGTACACCGGCGTGCCGAAAATGGTGAACGCCTTGCCCCAATCCATGATTTTCGCGAATTTTTTCCGCGTCATGTCGCGGGTCAAAAAGAATTCCTTCGGGTCCTTGCCGAGCCGCTTGACCATGTCCTTCTTGGCCGCGTCGTAGTCGTAACCGGGCGAAATCGTGTGGCCGTCCACGTCCAGCGAACTGAGGAACTTGAACATATCCTCGATTTCCTGCATGTCGGCTTCCTTGTAAACCGTCGTGTTGGTCGCGACCTGATAACCGAGGATTTTCGCCATCTTGATCGCCTCGACGCATTCCTTGAAGACGCCTTCGCGCTCGACGATCAGGTCGTGCGTGAATTCGAGGCCGTCCAGATGGACGTTCCAGTACATCCACGTGGAGGGGCGGATGACGGTCTTTTTGCGCGCGGCCTCGTCGGACTTGCGGATCGCCTCGGCGTCCTTGTCGGAAATCAGTTTCTGGTCGAGCAGCCGTTTCATCTTCGGTTCGACTTCCGGCGAATAAATGGCGGCGAGGTAATCCTTCATTTTTCTGCGCATGAACATGCCGTTCGTGCACACGTAAAGGACGCGGCCCTGTTGCAGGAGGCCGTCGATGAGCTCCTCAATCTTGGGATAAATCAGCGGTTCGCCGCCACAGATGGAAACCATCGGCGCGTCGCATTCCATCGCCGCCGCCAGGCATTTTTCCAGCGGCACCATGTCCTTGAGGGACGTGGAATATTCGCGGATGCGGCCGCAACCGGTGCAGGTGAGATTGCACGTGTGCAGCGGTTCGAGCTGCAGGACCATGGCAAACTTCGGGGTCTGGCGCAGCTTGTGTTTAATGATATGGCCGGCGATTTTTGCCGACAGAGCAAAGGGGAATCGCATAGAATTAGCGGGCTTGAGCGAATTGTTGGGATGGTTTGGACGCAACCATGGACCCGCCGGTGATTGCCGGCGCGGGCACATTGTTCTTCACGCCCGGAAGAAAGAAGGTCGCGGGCGAAACGGAGCCGCCAAGGTTGACGCCTCCGCACCCGGTCAGGGACAGGGCACCTGCCGTCAGCATTGCCAGCCACAGGAATTTCCAATTTAATCTCACTTGTCCCAACTATAAAACAACCTGACGTGATGGCAACTGTTAATTCCAAGGCCAAATCAGGGGCAAAAGGCGCGTTCGTCCTCGGCACCTGGCTGGCCGCCGCCGGCTGCGCCGCGGCGGGCCAGCCGGGCGCCAATGACTTCGCTGCGCGCGCCGAGGCGGAATTTCATCGGGCGCAAAATCAATATCAGTCGAACACCAACGACGTCACTGCCGCGTGGGAGTTTGCGCGGGCCGGTTTTGACTTCGACGATTTTGTCACCAACAACACCGACCACGCCGCGATCGCCAATCAGGGGATTGCCGCGTCCCGGCAGGCCATTGCGCGCGATCCCGGTTCCGCGCCGGCGCATTATTATCTGGGCCAGGACCTCGGTCAGCTGGCCCGCACCGAAACCCTGGGCGCGCTGAAAATCGTCAAGGAGATGGAACGTGAATACAAAACGGCGATACGGCTGGACGGGCACTTTGATTATGCCGGGCCGGAGCGCAGCCTCGGTTTGTTGTACCGCGATGCGCCGGGCTGGCCGGTGAGCATCGGCAGCCGGCACAAGGCCCGCGACTGGTTGGAACTGGCCGACAAACTGGCATCCGAGTATCCGGAAAATCATTTGAACCTGGTCGAGTCCTATCTTCAATGGCATGACCGCGCCGGGGCGAAGCGCGAGTTGCAGGCGCTGGACGCGCTCTGGCCGGTCGCGCGCACCAATCTGGTCGGCCCGGCCTGGGAACGCAGCTGGGCGGATTGGTCGGTCCGGCGCGAAGTTGCGCGAAAAAATCTCGATGAAAACTCCAAACCTGCGGCGCCACCGGCCAACTGAGCCGTGGGGAACGATTGCGTCGCCGGCGCCGTGCCCAAAAATTTTGTTGGCGGCAACCGCCGGCGTGAACTAGCTTGTCGCTGAAACCGGAGCTGGACCAACCAATTGCACACCATGGCCAAACGATTGCTGGCGACATTGACCGACACGACCCTGTTTCTGCAGGAATGGTTCGCCAACCCGCAACGAACCGGTTCCATTGTGCCCAGTTCCCGGCAACTGGCTGCCGCCATGGCCCGCTGGTTGCCTTCGGATCCCGATAGTTACGTGCTGGAACTCGGCCCCGGCACCGGCGCCGTCACCCAGGCCCTGCTGGCGCACGGCTTGCGTGAAGACCGGCTGGTAGCCATCGAGCGAAACCCCAAACTGGCGCTCCTGCTTCGCCAGCGTTTTCCCCGCGCCCAAATCATCTCCGGCGACGCCTGGCAGTTGGACGGCTTGCTGCGCAGCCGTAACAAACCGATTGCCAGTGTCGGCGCGGTGATTTCCAGCCTGCCATTGCTGAATTTTTCGCCGGAGGAAGCCGAGGCGCTGGCGCAGAAAATCCGTGCCATTCTGGAACCGCAGGGCACCTGGGTGCAATACAGCTACCGCATCCACAAACGACGCACCCGCGGCACCTCACGCTTTAACCTGCTCGCCTCCAAAATCGTCTGGCTCAACCTGCCTCCCGCCCGCGTTAGTGTTTTTCAGAAGTAATGCCGGACTTACTTCGCCCCGGGATTTTGTTGCAACTGGTCGACCAGGGCCCGGACCTGGTCTCCGTCGCGACCACTTAACTCCGGCATTTGCGCCGCCGTTTCTGCGACCAGAATTGCATCGTCCTCCCGATTCCGGCTGACCAGGAAGTCGGTGTAGCGAAAGACCGCTTCCGGCGAATAGGGACATAACGCGATCGCCTGACGAAAAGCAAAATCAGCCGCCTGGGCCATTTGCTCTTTTTCCGCCTCGTTGGCGGCATGCTTCATGCGCCACGCGTAAAGACCGGCGATGGAGCTGCGCAGTTTGGAGAACGTTTTGCACGAATAATCGTTTTGAACAAATTGAGGGTCGCCGGTAAATCCGCTGAAATCGTGCTGAACAAAGATTTTCTTTGTAAACGCAGTCACAGCCCCAACCGACGTGTCATCATTCAGCCAGTCGCCAATCATCGGCCGCACATACCCCGACCAGTAATCATGATCACGCTGGACCATTTCAGCGGGCATGACCGCCAATGGCTGCCGGTCAATTGTCATGATCAAACCATGCGGTTCAAGATGAGGATACATCCAGTCCAGTGGAAAACTTTCTTCGACGAAGAATTCGCGGTCCGGGTTTTTGTCGAAAATGATTTTGACCATCAGTCCGTTGATTTCCATCACGGCAACCTGGCCGCTGACTTGTACGTGCCCGTTGACCTGCCGAACATCCTCCCCCGGCTTGAGCTGGCCCTGCTCCAAACGTTGTTGCGCATCCTGCACATAATCCTGAAAACAGCGTTGCAAATCTTCACTGGTGGGTATGTAAATCTTTCCACCGTACATCGAACTCAAGTAATGGAGGTAGGTTGCATCCGCCAATGCGTTCTGCGTCAGTGTGAAAAATGGATCACCGTCCACCTGTGATTTTTGAAGGGCGGTGACCAGAAACCTCCCGGGATCCGTGCCGCCGAAATAAATACTGCCGGGCGGAATGGACTGGATGATGTCATGCCCAAAGGCGATCTCATATTTTTCATCCCCGTTGGCAAACTGTTCCAGCGCGCCCTCAGTTTCCAACAACGCCTGCCATTGGGGACCGCGCAAACGCGGGTCGGAGGCGCCGGAATGTTCATATTGGGGAGCGCGGTTGTGTAAATCAGCGAAAAGGTTACTGACCGTCAACCAGTCGCCCTTTCCTGCGGCCGCGAACAAGGACTTGAACTCCGGCAGCATTTCTCCCCCTTCAGCCCTGGTCGCCGCATTGGCCTGCGCTTCTTTTTCCGCGACGAACGCCTTCAATTGCGCGGAAGCTTCCGATTTATCGAATGACCACGACGAAGCGGGCGGTTTTTGGGCGCAACCGGTAAACAATCCCGCGCCGAGGATAACCAATCCCAGGGATCTAATGGTTGTTTTCATAGGTTGATTCGATGCCGTTTTCATTCCATAGACACCGTGAAGCCCCGATTTGTATATCGTTAACCCAGTCGCCGTCGGGTTTTCAAAAAACCGGGACTCTGACGCCACCGAACCCATTATTGGGTTTCGACGACGCGGTAGAACCGGCTCGGCTGGTCCGCCGGAACGGCCACATAGCCTTCGTTGCCGACAAAGGAAATCGTCGCCGGCAAAGTCTGCCATTGTGAGTCGCTCAAATTGTTCTTGTACTGAATCTGATAAGTCCGCGTCGGCACGGTCTGCCAGGCCAAAGTGGTGGTCGCCCCGGGCAGGGCCAACGGCGAAACCTGAATGTGGTACAATACCCGGACCGCAAAGGCATCGGAAACGCGGTTCAAATCATCGGGTGCCAGGTCCGAACCGATGCTCAGGAACGCCACATTGTCCGCGCTGGCACTGATGACGGGCGCGGAGATCCACGGAAATGGATTGGAACCCGTCTGGGCCGCACTCAGAATGGAGTTTGTTCCTGCAAACCGGTCAAACAGGTATAGCTTCGGCGCAGGATTGGTGTCTCCCGCAACGATGTCGGTGGCATAGCTTCGATACGCGACAAATCGCCCGTCACCGCTCAGCACCGGCATGTCCGACGGCGCGTTCGGAACGCCGAAAGTTATGGCATCGCAACTGACCAGCGTGATATTGCTCGTCAGCAAATCGCAGAGATAAACTTCGTTGGTCGCACCTGTGACTCCAACAAACGCAACGTAGCGGCCATCACTGCTCCATTGGCTGGAGCTTTGGACGGGAACGGTGCTGGCAAACGACAGGAGATTCAACCCGGTGCCGATCTGATCCACCCGCACAACGTTTGCAGACGTTTGATACAGCAGCCGGCTGCCATCGGGACTGAGGGCCGCCGACACGATTCCCGTCGTATTCGTATAGATGTCAATGCCGAGTTGAGTGTCGCGAATTCTGAATTGCGTGCTTGTCCCATTCGTTTGATAGGCAACATAGCGTCCGTTGGCGCTCATCGACGGGAGAAAGACGTTCCCCGAGGAGGAGGACGGATTGTTGGGAGACAACAGGACGGCTGAGTTCGAATTCACATCGCGCCAGAAAGTGCCGAAGAAGGGTCGATTGAATAAATACGCGATGTATCGCCCATCCGAACTGATGACCGGATCGGAATAGTTGGTCATGGCGCCGGTGATATTCGTACCCCCGCTGATTAACAGGGTCGTGCCCGCCTGGAGGTCTCTCCGGAAAATATTGATGTTCGTGACCGCGTCGGCCGTCAGGTTGGTGGCCGCGCTGGCAAAGGCGACATACCGGCCGTTGGCGCTGATGACGGCGCTGTCACTGTTGCCGCCCATCGCCGGATTTCCATCCAGGCCGGCACTGACGAGGGTGGTCTGACCGGTCCAGAGGTCCCGAAGGAAGACATCGCAAGCACCATTGTTATCATCGGGCACCAAATCATCCGCGAAACTCTCAAAAACGGCCCAGCGTCCATCGCCGCTGATTGAATACGGCGACAGTCTCGTCAATGCGTACCCGGTTTCCGGAACCAAGGCTGGATTTCTCTGTGAAATCAACTCATTGGTTCCGGCCACGGTGTCGCGCGCGAACACATCCAGGGCATTATTTGAATCTCCGCCCACCAGACTGCCGTCCGGCGCATTAAAGACGACGACCTGGCCATTGGCGCTCACGCTCGGAAAGGTGTTTCCCACATCGGTCGACCCCACGCCGTTGGTGTCCGCGTCCACCAGTTGCGTCGTGCCGGACTGAAGATTATAGAGGTAAATATGGAACCCGGCCGAGACGGCGTTGGTGACCAGATTGGCCCCGTTGCTCCGAAACGCCACATACCGGCCATCCGGGCTGAACACCGGCGTGTCGGAAATCGTGTTGGTCGGCGCGCCGCCGGCGGCGCTCACCAAAATATTGGTGTCGGCCAGCGAATCCCAGACATAAACATTGGTGCCTCCCCCCGGCACCTGGCTCACGTAGGCAATGAACCGTCCGTCAGCCGCCAACTCCGGGCCGTACCGGTTTTCGTCGTCCGGCAGCGAACCAATTGCATTGGTTGTGACCAACGTCGTGATGCCGAGAATCTGGTCATAGACCAGGATCGCGGTGACGCCGACAGCGGTCACATTGGTTCCGGTGGCCTTGAACGCCACCAACTCACCGTCATCGCTCAATCGCGGGCAATAGGAAACAACGTTGGAAACGGGGCCGCCGAATGCCGATTGCATCATTGCCGCTGCGTCGGCGCTGGCCCACGTCGTGGTTCCGCCCGCCAGATCCCGGACGTAGACGTCGCCGTTCGCGCTGGCCCCGGCCACCATCCCCGTGGCACTGCTGTAAAACGCCACGTAACTGCCGTCCGGCGTAATCTGCGGCGTGGCCATCGTTGCCACATAGCCTAAATTGGTGGCCCCAACACTTACCAGCGTGGTGGTGCCCGCCACCATGTCCCGCACGAAAACATCGGGAGTGTTGTTGTTGTCGCCGGGAACCAGATTGGACGCGGCGCTGGCAAACGCCACATACCGGCCATCCGGAGTCATCACGGCATCATAGGAACGTCCGTTGGCCTGGCCGCCGTTGGACGCCACACTGGCCACCTTGGTGATTCCCGCCTGCAGATCGCGGACCATGATATCGCCAATCCAATTGGTGTCGCCCGCCACCAGATTGCCGGTCTGGCTTTCAAAGAGCACAAACTGCCCGTTGGTGGAAACCTGGCCGTACAGCGAATGTCCATTGCCGCCGCTGGTTCCATTCAAGCTCACGCTCGCCATGGTCGTGGTGTTGCTCGCGCGATCCCGCAAATAAACGTTCATGTAGAATTGCCGGTCATTCTCCGGTACCAGATCGTTCGCCGCGCTGATAAAAACCACAAACCGGCCATCGGGACTCACCGCCGCGCCGCACGCATCGCCGTCGCCACCCGCCGGCGGAACAAGGGACGCATCCCGCGCCGACAGCAACTGCGGGGTAACGGTACCGGCCCGGGAAATTGACGTCGTCGCCATCAGGCTGGCGGCGAGAACGACAGAAAGAATCTTCCAAATCCCCTCTGTGGCAGGGACATCGCGCTGCGATGTCCTCGCCAGCGCGACGATTGTGCCACCGAACAAGGCGCGGACGGCGCGGCGCGACGTCCCTACCTGATTCCTGAGTCCGATGCCCGATCTCACGCAGTTTCCGTTTGGGTTGGTTGAATTCATAGGTAGTTCCTTTCGGGAATG